>NC_017946.1:694754-1042131 GCF_000263735.1 Pyrococcus sp. ST04
TATTTTGTATTTGTATGGCTCGAGCTCTTTTCGGAGGGGGAGCAGTAAAACATCTCCTATTTTAACCCATCTCTTGGGTAGAAGATCAACTAGCTCGGGAGGCAACTCTTTTGAAAGTATCTCTTTAATCCTAGGTTTTATTACCTGAGTCCTCATTTTTCCTTCCTGTGAGAATCTTTCTTATTTCAGCTAGGATTTCTGCAAAGATTTCATTTCTATTGTCAGGTGTTAACCAATAGTATTCTCCAAGAGGTCTATATCTATCAACTAACTTCCTATGAACAGTTGCAAGCAGTGGCTTCTCGCTTTTAAGTACTAAGCCAAGAGCCTTTAGGAATTCATTGCTTTTGAACTCCATTGGCCCTATTTCATCTATTATTATGAGGTCTGCCTCTCTCAAAGCTCTGGACATTGCAGGAATTGCAACTCTTTCAAAACTCTCCACATCTATGACGTATTTGCCAAGTCTTGGGTAACCGTAACCGACGTGGGCAAGTCTCCCGATTTCTCCTGTGTCTAGGGCTATAACTCTAAAACCAGTTCTTTTTACTCCACTCCTAATTTCCTCCGTTATTATTCCCCCTACCTTGAATCCATCTCGTCTTATTTCATCTGCTATTCTTTTAGCTAATGTCGTCTTTCCTACTCCGGGCATTCCGCTCACAAAGAACCTCATGGTCTAAGGTATTAACTCCCTCCTTAATAATGTTTAAGGTATGACTGCTCTTAATCCATTGTTCGATATTATCCTCGGCTTCATGTTGTAGCTTTTCTCGATGACCTCTTCTGAAAATTCTTCCCTTGGCCCTCTCCATATGACCTTTCCGAACTTGAGCACTAGTATTTCGTCTGCGTAGTTGATAGCTATGTTGAGATCGTGAAGAACTGCCACTATTATCTTCTCATCTTTCAATGATGTTAGTATCTTAATGACTTCTTTTGCATGGTTTATGTCAAGATGGCTTGTTGGCTCATCGAGTAACATTACATCACTACCTTGGGCTAACGCCCTTGCTATGAGGGCCAGTTGATATTCCCCTCCGCTTAGATTCGTTATAGGTTCATTTTTCTTATCAAGAAGGCCGACACTCTTTAGGGCTTTATTCACATCTCCCCCTGTTGCATAGGTTCCCAGTTCAACAAACTCCTCAACGGTAAATGCGAATTCTGGGAATGAACTTTGTGGAACATATGAAACAATTTTAGCCCTATCCCTTGGTTTTAGCGTTGTAAGCTCTACATTGTCATATCTTATACTTCCACTTGGCCTCAATATCCCCGCTATACACTTTAGCAAGGTTGACTTGCCAGAACCATTAGGCCCTACTATTGCCAGTATTTTACCCTTTTCTGTTGTGAACTTAACATTATCAAGGACTTTTCTTGTCCCATATGCAAATGATATATTAACATGCAACCTAGGCATAGAGCTCACCTCTCTTCCTACGGACTAATAAGTAAGCAAAGAACGGCGCTCCAAACATGGCAGTGACGATTCCTATTGGAATCTCTGCAGGAGCTATTGCGGTTCTTGATATTAGATCTGAGATAACTAGGAGCGTACCTCCAAACATTGCCGCATTTGGGAGAAGTCTCTTATGGTTTGGACCTACTATCAGCCTCATTACGTGTGGGCTCACCAGTCCGACGAACCCTATTATCCCACTCTCCGCAACTGCAACTCCTGTCATTATCGATATTGCAAAAATTATCATCTTTCTGTAGAGATTAATATCCAATCCAAGGGCTATGCTCTCCTCTCCCAGGAGAAGGAGATTTAATTCTCTCCAGCTCGTTAAAAGTAAAAATCCTCCGACTAGTGTTGCAATGAACATTATACTAACTTTCCCCCAAGTTGCTAAGGCAAATGTCCCAAATAACCAGAGCAGACCTTGGTGAATTTTATCTTTGTTTGTGTACAAAATATAAGAAGTAATGGCATGGGAGAAGAAGCCTACCGCTATCCCTGCCAGAAGTAGAACGTCAACTGGAATGTGGCCATTCACCTTCGATATCCTATAGACGGTATAAACTGCCGCAACAGCTCCCAAGAAGGCAAACAGTTCGATGTATTTAGGGTTGTAAGCTAAGGCTAGAGCCGCTCCAATTGAGGCTCCTCCGCTAATCCCCAAAATGTATGGATCAGCGAGAGGGTTTCTGAATAGGGCCTGACTAGCTGTTCCAGATAGTGCTAATGCGAATCCCACCAAATAAGCCAGAAGAACCCTGGGTAGCCTTATATCTAATATTATAAATTCTAGGCCTGATAACTTTCCTTCCCGATAGAGAGAGATCGTGGAGGGGGAAAGTGAAGAGAACACTTCTTTGAGCGGAATTTTAACTGACCCAATCGATAGTGCTATCACTATCGAAAATCCTGAGAGGAGGACCAGGAGTAGGGTTGTTTTTCTTGTGTTCACAAGTTGGATAAATATTCCATTAGCTTATATCATTTTCCTCCTTTATCATATGCTTATAGTAGTACCACAATCCCCTTATTATGTCTCTGAGCTCTATCATAGTGTAAAGCTCGGTTCTATTTATCAGTTTGGCAGTTTCCTTCCAGTCATGTGCCTGAAGAACCCTATGAATCAAGAGAATTATCTGCCTTTCATCTAGGTATGGCCTCATCCAGCCGTCGAGGAAGTACAGCTTTACGAGAGGCTTCACGGCATCGACGACGGTATCGTAGGTTAGGACTCTCTTAATGAACATCTCAAGCCTTCTCTTCTGGGTCTTGGTTAGGTAAATTGGATAACCAACTGCTTCTCCGAATGGTGTTTCAAAAAGCCATCTCGCGATTTCTGGTTCTAGGTCTTTGTGGGTGTCTCCGAGCCACTCTGTCAGTCTTAGTCTGAATTCGTCATTGGCTTTCTTCACGATTTCTTTTGCCCTTTCACTTATTGGTTTTATTACTATTGCAGTGTACTCTCCGCTAACTGGATTTCTCGTGGGGCTTAAATGCACCACGGCAAATCCATTTCTAACCCAGAATCTTATGAGCTCTGGACTCGCCCCAAATCCAGACCCAACCCAATCATATCCCTTTTCTTCTGCCTCCCTAACTAGCAACTCCAAGGCTTTGCTTCCAAGTCCAAGGTCCATTGCATCTGGATGAGTTGCTATTCTAACAACCCTGTATCCTCTAAGCCTTGCGAACTCTTTTGCATAGTGATGTTTGACCATCATATCGGGGATTATGTTCCCTGGAGGTTTGTATCCCTTGGCCATCTTGTCTATTACTCCCTTGGGTATTCCTCCTTCTCTGGCAATCTGGATTGCTGTAACTATCTTTCCATTTTTCAACCTCAGAACCCTAGCCTCATGATGGGGAGCATCTGCAAGGAGAGCAACATCGCTAGGCCTGTTTCTGTAGTGAGCGAGGACGTAAATTCCCACAAAGTGTCTTAGGTCTTCCCTATCATTTTCAAACCAATCGTCAAGATCTGGCTCCTCTAGGTATACCTCCATCTTTCTTATAAGCTCGTAATCTTCCTCAGTTAACTCAACTGGTTCTGCATCTAAAAGGAGAACGTCGAATAGCCATTTCTCTATTGGATCCCCCTCGGCGTATCTTATTGGAACTGACAAGTGAACTTCTTTGTACTCTCTCTTTTCCTTGGCTTTCTTTAGGAACTTTACGGAGAAACCTCTACCAGCACCTTCATATCCGTGTATCGTTGATGAGAATACGACCCTCCCTTTTTCGAGGTACTTGTGGAGTATTGGAACGTGTATTCCTGCAGCTTCGTCAACTATGTATAGATCTGCTTTCTGTCTGTAGCCCTTTGTTGGAGGATAATATCTTAAGGCTATCCCCCTGGCATACAACTCCTTTATTAGGCCATTTTCTGTTACAGTTTTGGTTTTGTATCCGAGAACTTCTAGGCTTTTTCTGGCAAATTTGAATAGACTTTGGACATTCTCTAATTCTGGGGAAGTAACGACTATCCTAAACCTCTTCTTCTTGCTGGTTACTGCCAGTCCAATGGACGCTATTCCTACAGAAACGCTCTTCCCCCTTCCCCTATCTGCAGTTAGGACAATCATTCCTTCTTTTTCTATTAGGTCTTCAAGAGCTTTTAGAACATCAACCTGCCCCCTAGTCAAACATAACTCGTAGAGTTCTTTAGGAAACTTTATCTCTTTAGGAATCTCGATTTTTTCTCTTTCTGGGAGCTTTGCTTGGCTCTTGTGTTTTCTTGGCTTTCTCTCTGCTTTCATCTTATCAGCATTTATAATGTAAATCCCCTTATGTTCGCTGAACTTTCTTATGAGTCTTCTATTGAATCTCTTTTTCACGTCTTCTATTGTATACGGAGGGGTAACTAGACTCTTGTGAAAACCTGTCCACATATCTTTCCACTTTTCAAAAGGGTTCGTTAGGACAAAAATTATTCCTCCTCCTCTTACAGTTTCTATTATCCTCCCGAGGTCATTTGGGGAATAGTCATAACTCAGGTCTATTATCAGAATATCAAATGTTCTTCCCAGGATATCTCTACTGTACTTGAAAGTCACCGACGTCAACTCAGCGTTTGGGGCTATGACAGAGAAGTGCTTTCTAAATTCCTCAAATCTCTTTCTCCCGTAGGTTTCTTCTCCAAGTGCATCCGTAGCGTATAGAACTTCGACTCTGTCGGTATCTCTCAGCTTTCTCTCTAATAACTCTGGAATATGTTCAGAGAGAATCCTCGCGACACCACCTGCCAGTATTCCTGCTAGCTTCGCCTTGTCAAGCTTTTCCCCTTGGAGGACTATCATCCTTCTATGAAAATTAGTTATTGCTTCGGCAAGGGCAGTTTCGGTGAGCTTGATAATTGACTCCTTAACCTTCTCTTTTCTCGCATACTCACGAATATCTTTAGGAAATCTAACTTTAAGCGTCATCTTTCATCCCAATTAAAGAGAAATTTCTGAGCTTAAAAACTTCAGCCTTCTTGATTTTTTAGTATCTGTTGAATATCGTTGTATATCGTGTCCCTTGAAACTCCGAACATTCTTGCCAGTTCAGATATGTTGAGGGCCTTTGGATTAAAGTTCACAAGCTCTAGGAGCTTTGCTAGGACTTTTCTTCTGTTTTGAAGCTTCATCTCTTCGAGGCCAGATCTTATGGGTCTGTTGTAAAGGACTACCGCTACTGCATATGTCCTCCTTGTTACGGGAGTCGTGTATGTTTCTATCTCTAGGTCAGCTATTTCCATGTCGGGTGTTATTTTAGCATTCAGTTTTTCTTGTAGCTCTTCTATCGCTCTCTCTTTGTTCCCAGAGACCGCATATTCAACTATTATCCCTGGCTTATAAGGCTCTGCAAGGTCAAAAGTTGCCATTATTGAAATAGTTAAAAATGCACCCATTGTAACTTTTATCTTTGAATTTATAGCCTTTCCTCGTGGTGGGAACTTTCTTTGAGCTAGATCTGTCAGTTTTTTTATGCATTCCCTTACATTAGCCCCCTCACAGTGGAGTAGGGTTATCATAGTAAACACCTGCAAAATTATCTATACCATAAGCAGAATTGAAGGTGAATGTATATATAGGCTTTGTTTTTTCTTAAATTTAGAAAGGCTAGGAGGTGGAAAAGATGAGGAGGGCCCAAGGAGCAATTGAGTATCTATTCATGATTGCGGCAGCGTTGATAATAATTGCAGTTGTAATAAGGTATCTTAGAAGCACAGGAGAAACTGCCGGTCAGCAGGCAAATACTACTGTCTCACAAGCAGGATCCCTTATCCAGAGTGCAATAAGCCAAGCAATTGAAAACGCTACTAAAGAGTGATAACTCTTAGTTAATTTGCTTTCCTTTTTATGAAATATGCTATTTTCTCTTTTTCTCAGAGCTAGGAGCTAGATAATAACGGGAGAGTGGAGATGATAGTATGGCAAGAAGGTCGCAGGCTGCGATAGAATATCTAATCTTGCTGGGAGTGACAATAATAATAGTTTTTATAGTTGTTGGATATGTGGTTCTTTACACTCATAGTGAAGCAAAAACCGCAAGTACTACGGGGGAGTCTGTAATTTCAAATGTCAAGAGTGGTATTCTTAATATCACTTCTCAGGAGTTAAATAAGTGACTAACATTCTGATTTTCCCATTTTTTGAATAGACCTTTATACCTTTGTTCCACTCACCTATATCCCCTTGGGTTATAGTTATATTAAATTGATTAACGAGGATTGTATTTCCAATCTTTGTAAAGCTTTTTTGTAATCTTAGAAATATGTTTTTCACGTTTTTTATCTCTATTATCTCTCTTCTTATCTCAATATCCCCTGAAATGTTTCCTTGTATGGCTACATATATACCTCCTCTCTTAATAAGAACTGTTTCTGGGGGATTTTCTGTTATGTCAAAGCTAAAAATTGGAGAACCATTATAAAACACCCATATATGTCCATTATATGTCCCTATACTTATATTTTTGTTCATTGTTCTTTTTCCATAAATTTCGAGCCCCTCACCGTCTGGGAAGGAATGTCCATAAACTAAAGAATAGCGTTCCCTAATCATTTCTAAAATCACTTTATAAACAGACCCTGGAAGAACTCTCTTCTCAGCCATCCTATATGTCCATGTTCCCAATATAATGGATGTTATATTTCTACTTTCAAGCCTTTTTAGGAACTCATAAGGATCCATATGGGCTAGGTATAGAAGGCCAAAGTTGTCTATCAATTCTGGAGGTTCCTCTATTCCAAGAAAATATGCGGTCATTGGGTTAAAGGAGTATGCATTAGTTAAATTAATGTTCTTTAGCTCCTCCCTAAGGGTATTCGTATGCTCAGCAAATGCTACGGCCATTTCTCCTCGGGGTAGAGTTGTTATGAATAGTATTGCTACAAGGATTAGAGGGGCAACTCTTCTCCAATCTTCAATCATAGACCCAAGTGCTAAGATTAAAGTTAATAGATAGGGGTAGAGAAATCTTGGGACTCCAGGCATTGGGATTAGAATGTACGCCACGGTGAGCCAGCTTATTGTTGCCCACAGGGGACTCTGAATAGTCCTACGTTTTTGTAAAGCTAGGATAAGGCCTATAAACAACAGAGTGACATAAGGATAGAGAAGCTCTAGAAAACCACTTCTAATATCTCCTATAAAATCGGAAATCAGGGAGAATAAGCCCATAAATAGAATTCCCCTCCCCCTATTCAACAGATAAACATCTCTTATGTAGGATTCCGTTGTAAGTAAGTACGGTCCCTCTATGATTGCTTTTCCAATGATGAAGCATGAAAGTAAGACTGCAATCTCCCTGAAGTTTTTAGTGATATTTACTTCAAGGGCATTGAACCTTAGAATGTAAAATATCAGGATGAGCAGAAACACAAGTAGCCCATATTTTGCCCCAACAACTTCTATTTCGCCGATTCCAGGGACGACAAATATTTTTCTTGAGATGTCTGATGGAAATTCCATAACCAGTACGATACCTATAAGAAGGTAAGTGAGATATGCCGAAAAGATCGCCTTAACAAGTTCTTTTTTGTCCCGTATCTTTATGGCTCCGATCGCTGAAAATAGCAAACCCCCAGCAAAAGGCAAAAATGTGTGCTTGACACTACTTCCTATACCAAGAACGAACGCCATCTCTCTGTACTTTCCAATGAGGTAAAGGTAGAGGGATAGAAGGGTGAAGAACTCTAGAAGGCTTTCATGAAGGACCACTGTATTCAGGTGAATTGTCAGTAAATCAAGGGTTATGAGAAGGGTGAGAGTTATACCATTATCGTTAATCCTCTTTCCAATTAAGTATGCGATTACCAGAGAGAAAGCTCCCAGTGTGAGGGATAGTGCTCTTCCAACTACGTAATAGTCTCCAAAAACTTTCATCCATCCTGCTAGTAGGTAGTAGTAAAGGGGAGGATGAACTGTGAATATCTCCTTATAAAGGGGAGTACCCTCTGAAAGCTCTTTGGCTATCATTAGGTATGTTCCCTCATCATAGTCCCAATACTCGTTCATTGGGAAGAGGAGGGGAATGCGGAGTAGGAAATATAGAACTAGAATGGGCATTAAGATGAGTATGTCATTTCGAGAGAGTTTAGTCCTCATGATTCGCTCCCCCATGTAGCTCAACAAATTTGATACCTAGTGGATTCTTGTAGGAACATCTCTTACACTCTATTGTTAGGAAGTGCAGTCCTGGGGATGTGTTGGTTTTTATTTCTATTGTTTCTGGGGTGCTCCCTACTTTTCCATTCCAAACCTTCTTTCCGTCAACATAAACGCTTATCGTCTGATTATCTTCTCCTGTTGCAACTGAAATTTTAATAGAGGATATTGCGTTCTTTGTGCTGAATGCAATGGTGGAGTTCTTTGCAACTGATATCGCGTATGGGTACTTTTCTAGTAGTAGCTTCTGAGTTGCATAGTTCTTTATTATGAATCCATGAACGAAGTACTTTGGGGAATCTAGCCACGTCATGACTCCAGATGCAGTGTAGTATTTAATTGCCTCTTCTTTAGCCTTCTGATTCGTTGAGTTTGCCCTTAAGGAAAACAGCCACAGTCCTCTCCTGAATAGAACTATCCTATATTTCCAATAGTACTTACTGACGTCAAGGGGATATGATATGAGTTCACCAGCTCCTCTGCTATCTATGTATAGAAATTCTGCATTCTCAAGGATGCTATTATCCACTCTCCCTTCCGAGTCTGAAATGCACACTATTGGTGTGTTGGTTAGTATCGGTATCCATCTTCCAGAGTCAAATATACACGCCGTTGCAACGGTTTTATTTTTGGCTACTTCATTAACTTCCTTTATGAACTCTATGACGTTTCCGTCTAGGAGGTAGGAGTTCTCATTTGCTATGTGCTCCCTGCTAATGTTTGGATAAGTAAGTAGGAGAGATGCTAAAATTAAAGATAACAGAATTTTTCTGTGTCTCCCTACAGTTTCCCACATCCCGTACCCTTCCAATATTGGAATTATTGGGGTAGTCAGCAGGAAGGCTCTCTCTGAGTTCCATATCGCTGAGAGGTAGGGAATTGGAATCCTAAAGAAAATTTTATCAGCTATTATTCCAATTATCACGGCAAATGTGAGAGTTAGAGGAACAATCTTTTCATGCTTCTTTATGAATGTCAAAATAATGCCGAAGAGAAAGGCAAGACCTAGAAGGATTTGGCCGTTTTCAAGGAATGTGTAAGAGAAGATGTAAGAGACAAACTCTAAGTTATCCTTGTTCTCGAAGTGGCTATTAAGTTTGGCCCCTGATGTAGCGTAGTTGAGTGAGGAGGGCACGAAGATTATGGGAAGAGCAATTGAAATTAGGGCTACAATAATGAAGCTCTTTACGCTTCGTTTAAGTGCAAGTAAGAAAATCAGGAGCAAAATCTCGTAGGCAATGAACTGATAAGGGTGCACCATGGCTAGAACTCCACCAAAGAGTCCAGATATAATTGGAGATGTTTTTCTTTCTCCCGTTTTATAGAGTAGAAACACAGCGAACAAAAACATTATATAGTTAAAAACTGCTGGAAGTAGCCAATATTGCTCAAAATAATAGTTTATAGCCACTAACGGTGTTATAAACGCTGATACTACTCCAACTTCTTCCTTTACAGTTCTTCCAACTAAGTATACTGCTATTGGTAGGTAGGCGATTTCGAAGAGTCTTAGCGTGTTCATTGAAAATATTATATTCCACGAGATCCCTCCTGAAAGGTATGCGGCTATTACATGATAGCCCGGAGGATATGTGATTATTCCCTTGCTGAAGTATGGGGGAACCGTGCTAAAATACGGAGAGTCTGAGGTTATCATCATCTTAACTTTTGAGCCGTGGAACCATGTATCTGCGGCTCTGTAGTCTGGTAGCAGGAAGTAGAACTTCCTCACTACAAATGCTAGGAGAACTGAGAAACCTAGAAAGGTTAAGATCTTGAAGTCTCTCTTTGGATTTAGGTTTAACTCGAAATTTCTATTTTTGTATCCGAGAAGTACTATCAGGAAAGAAACAGTGGGCCAGACGAGCTTCAGTGGAACACCAAGCCTGCCTAGTGATAATGCCAGTATAATTAGAGCTACCATTCCAGTCCCTGGAGAAAGGAGAAGTACTTCAATTCCTTCGAGACTCTTAAATAGGCCTATGTTGAGGAGAAGTCCAAAATAAATGAGCTCTATGAGGAAAAATGTTGGATTCCTGACTATTAGGGAGAGGAGAGAAACTATTAATGAGAAAATTACAACTACTATTTCTCTTCGCACTCGCAGGGCTTCTTTCCACAATAGGGACACACCCCAGGGTACTTTTTCTTTGCGGCTTCCTCTAGATCTATGTCAAGTAAGTTAGCCAAGCTTGCAAGCCATGCCAAAACGTCAGCAAATTCTTCTTCCAACGCTTCTCTGTCGTTTTTTCTTAGTGCTTCAGCCAGTTCTCCAACTTCCTCAACGAACCAGAAGAAAGTCCTCTCGATGCCTCTCTTTTTATCTTTGTGATAGTAGATCTCCTTTATCATCTGCTGGAACTCGCTTATCTTCATACTTTCACCTCCTTTCTGCTTCGGTTTTTCTGTCATAGCAGAGGATGTAAAATGCTAGCAAACTTTTCCACTTTCCGTATGGTTCTATGATCTCTCTCACGTCTTTTTCTTTAACTTCCTTCACTTTCAGGCCAAATATTTTTGCTATCCCTCTTCTCAGTCCTAAGTCACTTGCAGGGTAAACGTTTTTTCTGAGCCCATACATCAGGAAGAGCTCAGCGCTCCACTTTCCTATCCCTCTGAATTTTGTTAGGTATTTTATCGCCTCTTCCTCTTTCAACTTTTCGAGATCTAGTTTTAGCTCTTTCTTTAATACTTTCTCAGTTACCTCTAGGATGTAATTTGCTCTGTAACCTAGTTTGGCCTCTTTAATTCTACTTCCCAGGGATAGGATATCTTTTGGAGAAGGGAAGAGGTACAGATCTCCGATTTTTCTTCCAGCAAGCTTTACTAGGTTGAATATCGCCTTCTGTGCAAACTCGAAGCTTACTTGCTGTTGTGCTATTACCTCAACGATTGCCTGGTAGGTGTCTGGGGCCGCTGGAATTGTAAGTCCGTAAAATTCCTCGATTAGGAATGAGAATTTTGAATCGCTAATTTCAGAGTAAAATGAATCAAGGTCTGTGTCGAGCCCTAGGATGAATTTGATTTTATCTTTTGCTATTTTCTTTTCTTTCCTGCTTAAGGTATCTGGAAGTATAAATTCTTCCCCATTGTATCCGACTATACCTTGAGGTAGGGCTTGCCAGAAGGTTCCTTTTTCGAATTTCCAAGTTCCGTTTTTTATCATTTCATGGGTTGTTTTCTTTAGGTCTATCATTCTCCATCACGCTCAGCAAGGCCCTTTCCTCATCTCTCGGAGCAGTTCGCTCTCATCATCGCCTTAATCTTGTGTTTCACGTTGAATTTAAATAGTTCTCCCTATGGAAAGTTAGTAATTTTCTCGTCCTTTAGGGTGGAGAAAGTCAGTAGGCATAACTTTTTAATGTCTCCTAATCCAAATGGCTAGTGGGAAAAACTATGGGAAAGGCGAAGCCAAGATATTGTGAGCTTTGTGGAAGGGAAATTCGAGGGCAGGGGCACATTATAAGGATTGAGGGGGCCGAGCTTTTAGTGTGTGACGAGTGTTATAGGAAGTATGGTAGGAAGCCGGGAACTTTCAGTATAATGCCGAGGAGAGAACCTGTTAGAAGGGTTACATCTTCTAAGCCTAGACCCATTGTAAAGAGGGAGAGGCCACTGATAACTGAGGACATAGTTGAGGATTATGCCGAGAGAGTTATGGAGGCTATAAGGAAGAGTGGGCTCAGCTATGAGGAGCTTTCTCATAAGGTTGGTTTGTCGGTGAATGTTTTGAGAAGGATTGCACATGGAGAGTATACCCCCACGATTGAGGAGGCTAGAAAGCTTGAGAGGTTCTTTAAAATAAAGCTTGTTGAGAAGGTTGAGGCTGATTATGAACAGAGACCAATGATTCCTAAGGATTATGAACCTACCTTGGGGGATATAGCAAGGATAAAGGTTAGAAAGAGGAAAAAGTAATTAGTGCCACGTGACAACTTTTCTTTCAACTTTTCCTGCTATGGCATCTTTCATTGCTTGTTCAATTATTTCTAGGGCTCTTTCTGCAACTTCCCTTGTAATGACTAGGGGTGGTGTTATTCTTATGACGTTTCCAAACATTCCATAACTTGGGAGTATAAGACCAAGCTCGAATGCTCTCCAACATATTTTTCCTGTCATCTCAGGGTCTGGCTTGTTTTTGTCCTTTACTATCTCCACTCCTATCATAAGACCTTTTCCTCTGACATCTCCTATGATTTCAAATTCTTCTTTCATTTCTTCTAACCTCTTCATGATGAAGTTTCCAACGTTCAATGCATTTTCTATGAGGTTCTCGTTGTCTATTATCTCTAAAGTGGCTTCGGCTGCTGCTGAGATCACGGGATTTGCAGCGGGAGTTAGCAAGGCTGATCCGCTAGTCATGTTCATTAGCTCTTCTTTTCCAATTACCCCACTCAGGCCCATTCCACTAGCCACTCCTTTTCCAAATATTAATAGGTCTGGCTGAACGTTAAACCACTCTATCCCCCACCATTTTCCGGTTCTTCCGATTCCTGTTTGAACCTCGTCAACGACGAGAAGTATTTCGTACTCCTCTAGGATTGGTTTTAGTTCTTTGAAGAAATTGTCTGGAGGAACTACTATTCCGGCGTCTCCTTGGATTGGTTCTACGAAGAGTGCTGCAACCTCGTCTGGAGGAACTACGTGAGCAAAGACGTAATTTTCTAGATAATCCAGGAATCTGCTTATGAGTTCGTCTGGTTCTTCATATCCATTTATTCCCCATATATTTCTGTAAGGGTTTGGATATGGGAGCCAAAATACGTTGGGCATTAGGGGGGAGTACCCTCTCTTTTGGGAGACTTGGAAGGAAGCAACGGATGTTGCTCCGAAGGTTTGACCATGGTAAGCTCCAATGAATGAAAGTATCCAAGGTCTTCTTTTTGAGAATTTTGATATTTTTATTGCCATATCCACGGCATCGCTACCGCTAAGACCGAATACTATTTTTGGGTTTTCTATTGGTGAGATTTTGGCGAGCTTTTCTGCGACTCTTATTGCCCTTTCGTTGTGAGTGTAACCTATCATTGAGTGCTGGATGAGTTCTACTTGTTTTTTCACTTCTTCAACGAGTTTTGGGTGGGAGTATCCTGTTGACGCTGCTGCAGCACCTGCTAGGAAGTCAATGAACACGTTTCCATCAACATCTTCTATAAATGGACCGAATCCTCTTTTTGGAACTAGGGGGAATAATTTAACACCTATTCCTGGAGATAGGACTTTTCTTTCCCTCTCGATTAGTTCTCTGGCTTTTGGTCCGGGAGGTTTGACAATGATTTTTGGATACTCCATAATTATCTCCCTCTTAAATATTTCAAGTGTTGAAAATAAATATATGTTGGGTAATCTAATTTGAAAAAATGACAAAAAGAAGAGATAAGAGAGTCATGGATTCTTCGCTATAAACTCTTCGGTGTACTGTTTAATTATTGGGTAGAGTACTATTAGGCCTATTAGGTTGGGGATTGCCATGAGTCCGTTCATCATATCTGAGAAGTTCCAGACGTCTTCAAGTGGCTTGACTGCACCGATGTAGATGAATATCACGAAGAGGAGGTTGTAGACCAAGTGGAGCTTTGGATATAGATTTGCAAATTTCTGCGGGTCTTGGGTTATCCACTTTGCCAGGTACATGACGTTCTGTCTTCCGTAGAATGACCATGCCAGGATAGTTGAGTATGCAAAGAGAATTATTCCTATTGCTACCATTATTTCTCCAATGTGTCCAAATGCTTCGGCGAATGCTGCCTGGGTTAGTGGGGCACCGTTTAGATCTGGATACTTGGAGTAGGCTCCGGTAACTACTATGCTTATTCCGGTAAGTGAACAGATTATGAGTGTGTCGATAAATGGACCAAGCATTGCGACGTGGGCTTGTCTTGATGGGTGGTCTGTTTTAGCTGCTGCGTGAGCGAGGGTTGCTGTACCTAGGCCTGCTTCGTTGGAGAATAGACCTCTCTTTACACCCCAGATTATGACTTGTCCTATTGCTCCTCCTGCAACTGCTTTTCCTGTGAATGCATCTTTAATTATTGTAGCTATTGCACTTGGTATTTGGCCTGCAAACTTTATCCATACTCCAATTGCGAATAGGAAGTATACTATTGCCATGAATGGAACAAGCATCTCTGCAACTTCTCCAATTCTTTTAATTCCTCCAATAACTACTATGAACGTTAGCGTTGCTAGGGCAAGTCCAGTTACCCATGCTGGTATTCCAAATGCTGTTTCAATTGCATCGGCAACTGAGTTTGACTGGGTCATGTTTCCAATACCGAATGCTGCTATTGCGGCGAAGAGTGCAAATAATACTGCTAAAATCTTTCCTATGGTTGGTAAATAAGCCTCGTTGAGTAGTGCGAGGCCTAAAATCGCGAATAGGATTGCTATTATAAATGCGAGGATCTTTAATCCTCCGCTCAGTCCCAATCCGTCTTTTGCTATGAATGCTGCAAACAGTATTGTCATTATTGATGCTATAACCCTACTAACTCCAGTTCCCTTTACCTCTGCAAATCCTTTCTCTAGGAAGTTGAATGTTCCTCCTATCATTGTTCCGTCTGGAAGCTTTCCTCTGAATGCAACTCCGAGAAGTCCTTCTGAATATCTTGTAGCCATTCCCACTAGTGCTGTAACCCACATCCAGAATAGTGCTCCGGGCCCACCGAAGTGAATTGCCGTGGCAACTCCAGCAATGTTACCAATTCCTACGGTTCCAGAAATTGTTGCCATTAAAGCTTGGAAGGGTGTAATATCACCTTCACCTTCCTTTTTTCTTCCCTCGAAGAGTGTGAATCTAATGGACCATCCAAGTCTCCTGAACTGGATTCCCTTTAGGACTATTGTGAGGAGCAGTCCTGTACCTAGTAGAAGGACTATCATGGGTGGGCCCCAGACCTCTCCATCGAGCCAGTTTACAAAGTCCATTATGCCGCCCATTAATGCACCCCCATGTTAATTATCGAATTTCATTATTATAAAATGCTCTATTTAAGACTTACTTGTCCTTAATTTGTCATTAGTGAAAATTTTCATGCTTGAAATAAAGCTTAAAACTTGGTGAACAAAAATGGGTTTAAATGAGAAGCAAAATCGGTGTAGTGTTTATCATCCTCTTGCTCTTAATAGGTTTCATAAGAGGGACGGCTTTTGGTAGTTGGGAAACTCCATCAAAAGTTTGGGATAACCTTTTTGGCATTGTGATATTTATGTTCCTGTTTCTTGCATTTGTCCTCCTTATAGTTGTCATTATGTTAAGGGAAAAGGATATTAAAGGGGTGAGGAGGGAAGGAAAACTCACATTACGTGAGTTGATATTGCTTGTTATAAACTCAATAGCCGTTGCGTTCTATTTTCTTCTTATAGCGAAGCTTCTTCCCTATTTAAAATCTATGAAAAATGTTCATGAAGTTTCTGGAAACTTCACAAATAAGACTGCAAAGATAGTTCCTTTACTCAGATCTTATTCTTATTCGTCCTCTTCAATAGTATTGTACATTCCAATTGTTTTATTCTTAATAGTGTTTGTATTCCTTGGCTTAAGCTTGGGTAGAGAGATTGGAGAGAGCATGAAGAGCAGGAGAACGAAGAGGGAACTAATTGAGTTTGACAGAAAGTTATCTGACAAGGGTTTGGACTTGTTTTCTGATCCTAGAGAGGCAATAATTCAGCTTTATAAGAAGGCAGTTCTTTGGTTGGAGGTTCTTGGCATTCCATATAGGGAGAGTTGGACTCATTGGGAGCATGCTGAGAAGGTTGTCTATAAGAGAAGGGCATATCTTGAGTTAGCAAAGCTGTTTGAAAAGGCTAAATATGCCCCTCAAAAAGTTACAGTTGAGGATGCTAGAAGAGCCTATGAACTCTATATGGTGATCAAGGGTGAGGGATAGGGTATTGAAGTTTTTGATTCCCATAATATTGGGAACTTTTGCCATAGTTATTGGATCTTATGTTGTTAGGTGGTTGTTCACAATATTAACTGCGTTTGTGCTTTTTGTGTACTCCATTGAGGGATGGGAACCTAAAATTAGGATACGGATGAAGAGAGAATTTGGAGATAATGAAGTGCAGAGGCTTTCAAAGATTATTTTAAGGTCAAAATTTAGTGATGTTTCTAAGGAAATAATTAAGGATCATATTCTGGAGGCATATCATATGTTAGGTTATGAGTATAGAGTACTTAGGGAGAATCCTCCAGAGGGTGTTAGACTTTTAGTCTCGGAGGGGGATTTCGTTGAGAATCTTAAGAAGTCCCTAGATAAACTTGAGGAGGAGATAGGATGAATATTAAGAAGAAAGCTGAGAAAATCATCGGAGAGGTAAAAAAGGCGATAGTAGGTAAGGATGATGTACTAAAATTAGTTCTCGCATCGATTCTTGCAGATGGCCACATCCTAATAGAAGATCTTCCTGGACTTGCAAAGACTTTAATGGCTAAGAGCTTTGCCAAGGCCCTTGGTTTGCAGTTTAGGAGGGTTCAGTTTACCCCGGATTTATTGCCAAGTGATATTCTCGGTGTTAATGTCTTTAATCAAAAGACTCTTGAGTTCGAATTCAAGAAGGGCCCAGTGTTTACTAATATACTGCTTGCCGATGAAATAAACAGAGCTCCCCCAAAGACTCAGTCTGCTTTATTAGAGGCAATGCAGGAAAGACAGGTGACTGTCGAGGGGAAAACGTATCCATTGCCGAAGCCTTTCATAGTTATAGCGACTCAGAATCCGATTGAGCAGGAGGGGACTTATCCTCTGCCAGAAGCTCAGCTCGATAGGTTTCTTGTTAGGCTGAGGGTTGGATATCCCAGTAAGGAACATGAGAAAGAGATTCTGAAAAGGAGAATTGAAAGGAAGAAAGAGGATGTTGAGATTAGCCAGGTAACAACCCCAGAAGAGGTTCTTGAAATGCAGAGGGAAATTGAGGATGTTTACGTTAGCGATGCTATAATTGACTACATAGTCTCCCTTGTTTGGGCAACGAGAGAGGATAGGAAGGACATCGAGGTTGGTGTTTCTCCTAGAGGTAGCTTGGCCTTGCTTAAGCTCTCTAGGGCATATGCTGCAATAGAAGGGAGGGATTATGTTATTCCAGATGACGTTAAAGCTGTTGCAATCCCAACTTTGAGTCACAGGATAATATTGAAGAGAGAACTTTGGTATACGAGAGTCAGCCAGGATAATATAATTAGGAAGATCCTAGATAGGGTTCCAGTTCCAAAGTTTGAGTGATAAAAATGAGGGCAACTGGGAAAGCTTACGCCCTTTTAACTGTTGTTTGGGTCATTGTAATGTCTGCGTATGCATTACTTAGATGGGAAGCTATATCCCTAACGTTGCCAATACTTATGGTCTTCTTGTTTGCTTCGATCTTTTTTAAACCGAATCTTGATGTTGAAGTTTCAAGGAAATTATCTTTTAATAGGGTCATTGAGAATCAAGAAATCGAAATTGAAGTTAATATCAAAGCGAATTCTCCAATAAAAAGCCTTTACGTGAAGGACTTAACACCAAACTCTTTGAAGATTGTGAAGGGCAGTAACTTCAGAGTGTTTTCATTCAAAGGTGGGGATGTGAAGAGGTTCTCTTACAAGGTTAGGGTTCCTAGAGGGTTGCATGAATTTACTGGAGTTAGAATAGTTTATAGGGATCCGTTTGGCTTATTTGAGGAAGATAAAATCATCGAGCTTTATGATGAGATAGTGGGCGTTCCAAGGCTCGAGGATATTGTAACACCTTACACCACAAAGGGAACCAAGGTCACCGTTGGCCCCCTTCCATCTCCAAGACTTGGGGAGGGATTAGAATTCCACGCAATTAGGGAGTACAATCCTGGAGATCCTATGAAGTTCATAAATTGGAAGGCCACCGCAAAGACTGGGAAGATAATGGTCAACGAGTTTGAGAGCGAGAGGAAGGTTGATGTTGTTGTTATAGTTGATGCTACGTATAAGGGGAGGGAAGTGTTTGATCATCTGATGAGGGTTGCGGCATCTCTATTGCTTGACGCGTTGGAAAATGGGATGAGCTTTGGGCTTTTGATTTCTGAATCTGTCCCAATATGGGTGAATGTCGACTATGGAAAGAGGCATTTCTTTAGGTGTATAGACGTTCTGAGCATGGCAAAGCCTGATTTCAACAATATGATCCTATATCAGGTAGAGCACTTGGCTAGAACAAAAATTCCTCCAAGGGCTCAAATAGTGTTTATATCCCCTCTCTTAACTGAAGAAAGTGAGAATGCAATCGAAGTTCTCTACAGATTTGGATACAAAGTTGTGGTAGTGAGCCCAGATCCTTATTCAATCTACGAATCCTCTAGTGAGGAAGAGGAGCTTGCCATTAGAATTCTTTCCTTAAAGAGGAAGGCCAGGGTGAAAAAGTTGAAGAGGTATGCGGTGGTCGTGGATTGGAATGTGAAACAGCCTTTAAAATCTGCAATTGCATCTGCCATTAATCCTAATAAAGCGGGGGTGCTTAAATGAGGAGGTTTCCTGTGTCTCTGCTTATACTTCTAGTCTTGGATGCTCTATTGTTGCAACTCCCTTATGGTTTCATTCCAGTTGCTCTTTCTGTTTTGCTGATGTTTCCTCAGGTATCTGCAGTATTCCTAGCTATTCTTGGGGTTTATCTTGTGGTTCTTAGGGTGACGGACGTTTTTGGATTAGCTCTTATGTCTTTGGCTGTTCTTGCTTTCGAGATAAGGGAAATGGAAAAGATGAAAGCCCCTTTAAGTAATTATCTCTACGTGTTAGTAGCTGTAGCTTTAACATTCCCTCTTTATCTCCTAGTTATGTTAATTCCAGTGCCAGTGTCTTTAGAGGTCACCTGGGTTGCAACTTTGTTCATTTTCGTTCTATATGTTTTCCTCCGTCTTTCACTCTTCCACGGGTAGTTTCATTCTGCTGACTGTGATCAGGGTTATTATTCCAACTATTGGCATGAGGGTTAGCTCTGCTAGGGCAAGAGTTTCACTATGTCGTGCGAGGATGTCGGTGAGCGTTGGGGCTATTGCATTTGCTGAGTTCGAGATTAAACCTAGTGCGAAGTTTGCCCTTGGAACAACGCTTTCTGGGTACGTTGCGGGAGCACTTGTCCAGAATGCTGGGCCTGTTCCTTGAAGGGCTCCAACTAGAATGACGCTTGCTAAGGCTAGGGAATAGTTTCCTGAGAGCATAGCTTTTGAATAAATTATCATTCCGACGAAGGCTGTTGCATATGCTATTATCATCACCTTTACTATGGCATTAAAGAGTCCCCTCGGGTCGGTGTTTTTCTTGGATAGTATGTAGCCTAGGTATCCGAACCCAATGCTCCATAGGGCTTTTGAGATGCTGAGGGTTGTTGCTAGGTTTGCAACGTGTTCTTTTGTCCACCCCATTGAGTAGCCGAGTCTAGTTGAGAATCCTATTATGGTGAAGATTACCCATAGGGCTGGGAAGAATGTAAATCCTAGTACCCAGGTGAATGGGAGCTTCCAGACGTTTATTCCACCTTCGCCTGCTTTTGGATGTCTTATTTCGAAGTCTTCAACGAGGAAGAACCAAAGGGCATAGACTATGTACATTATAAGTCCTGTGAGTATGAAACCCGTTCTCCATGAAACGTATCCTAACAAGTATCTTGCGCTCATGCTTCCGAAGACGCCTCCCCAGAATATTCCTGAAAGTATTATACCTTTAGCGAATGGCCTTTCGGCGAGGAAGTATCTTGCTATTTGTGTGCTGAAGAGGGGGACAAGACCAACGACGAATCCTTGGATGAATCTTAGGAATACTACGATGTTCCAGTTTGTTGTTAGTGGGATTAGCATTTGTGGTATTGCCGCCCAGGAGATTGCTATTCCAACGCTTTTTTTGAATGAGCCTTCGTACAGCTTTGTGTGGCCTATTAAAAAGGCTATGAAAAGTCCAAAAACGTAAGCTATGTGCTGAAGCTCGTATGCCGAATCGCTTATTCCAAAGTGCTTTATTATGTCTGGCTTGGCGACACCCATGAATGTTAGGGTTGCAAATCCTGCCGTCATTAATATTGTATCGAGAATCACGAGATCCCATCTTTTTTTCATTTTAACTCACCTCACAGCTTTCCCAAAAGCATTAGAACACCAAATGTAATGAACAGGATTCCGGCTAGCTTGTGGATTACATCAACCGGGAGGGTGTCCTTAATTTTCTCCCCTATGAGTGCCCCTATCAGGTTAACAACGGCAAGCCCTAATATCGCTCCCACAAAAGCTTTAAACCAGCCATATTTCGATGCGAAGGCTATCGTAGCGAGTTGAGTTTTATCTCCAAGTTCGGCCAAAAAAATAGCTATAAAAATCTGAAGAATTTCCCTCATTAATCGCCCTCCTCAGAGCTCGCTTAGGACTTTTTCCATTCTATCCATGGCCTCGTTAAGCTTTTCCCTGCTTGTTGCATAGCTGATTCTTATGTATCCCTCTCCATTCTTTCCAAAAGCCGTTCCTGGAATAACAACTACTCTGGCTTTTTCGAGTAGCCATTCGCTGAATTCTTCACTACTCATTTCGGTTTCGCTTATGTTGGGGAATATGTAGAAAGCTCCTTTTGGTTCTCTGACTTTTATGTGGGGCATTTTCTTCAGTCTTTCTACAACGAGCTTTCTCCTTTCTGCATATTCTTTTCTCATTTCTTCTACAGCTTTCCAGCTTTCTTCGCTTTTTAGGGCTTCAATTCCAGCAATTTGGACAAAGGAGGTTACGTTTCCTATAACATAGGCATGTAGCTTTATCATGTCCTTTATTATTTGAGATGGGGCTATTGCGAAGCCCAACCTCCATCCTGTCATGGCGAATGTCTTTGAGAATGAGTTCACCAGAATTGTGTTTTCGGGGGCGAACTTTAACATTGGGTAGTGTTTTGCTCCTTCATAGAGGAAGTGCTCATATGGTTCATCACTTAGTATGTAGATGTTGTAATCTTCCGCAATATCTGCAATTGCTTTTGCTATGTCTTTATCTAAAACTGCTCCTGTGGGATTGTTTGGATAGTTTATGACTATCATTCTAGTCCTCTTAGTGACTAGTTCTAGAATCTCGTCGGGGTCTGGCATGAAGTCGTTCTCTTCTCTTAGGGGGAGCCTTATTGGTTTTGCCTCTGCAAGCTTTGCATCCTCTACATAGCTTACAAAGGCTGGGTCTGGGATTATAACCTCATCCCCCTGTTCCAAGAGGGTCTCAAATGCAATGTATGTTGCCTCGTATGCTCCTGCTGTGATTATTACATTTTCCACATCTATGTCAACGTCGTAGAATTTTTTATAATATTCAACAACAGCCTCTCTGAGCTCTAAAATTCCCGCGTTTGGTGTGTAGTGTGTCCATCCCTCTTCTAATGCTCTTTTTGCAGCTTCTTTTATGTTTTTAGGCGTATCAAAGTCTGGTTCTCCGATTCCAAGGGAGATTACATTTTCCATTTTTGATGCTCTCTCAAAAAGTTCCCTTATCTTAGATCTCTGGATGAGACCCATTCTCGTTGCTATGAAGTATTTTCTTTTCTGTTTCATAACAAACCACCTGATTTCTGGTTAAATGAAAAATTTATAAAATTTATTAAGAAGTGCTAATTCAGAGGATTTCAGTTATTGCGGCTTTTTCAAAAGACTTTTTTGCTTCTTCGGGGTTACATCTAAATAATTTTGATTCTTTTAAGTTTAATTTAGATAACATTTCAGCCAGCTTTTTGCAAGGGTCTAGTTCATCGAAGATGACTATATAGTTATTTCCTGGCTTTGCCCCTACGGATTTTATGGCATCTTTTATCTGCTTTTCACCAGCCAGTCTTAGTAGTATTTCCCCCCTAATTGTTTTTGCTATATTTCTGGACTGCTTAAATGCTTTTATTGCTATTATTGTGGCGAATATTACTTCTTCAACGCATCTTGCTGATAATATTTGACAGTTTTCTGGGCATAGGGTTAGGATATCTTCAATGTTCATGTTCTTCTCAATTTCTATGCTGGTTATGCAAATCTCCCCAACCGTTGTTTTGACTTTTAGCATGATCTTAGGTCTGTTAAGTCTTATTTAATGTTATTGGGCTTTAGTTTATAAAAGATTTTAGATATTATTGGGCAAAAACTTAAAATTTTTAAAATTTCATAATATCACAATAATAAGATAGGCCAAAAAATATTTAACTAATTAAAGAGCAGCTTTAGAATAGGAAACCTGCACATAGGGTGTTGCAGAAATGGCAAAGATGAAAATAATCAGCGTTCAGTTGCCACAAAGTATGATACATGGTTTAGATGCTCTTGTTAAGAGAGGTGTTTTTCCAAATAGGAGTGAAGCCATAAGGGTGGCTATTCGGGAGCTTCTTAAGAAGGAATTATACAGAGAAGAACTCCAAGAAGGGGAAGTACCTGAATATGTTGTTAGATAAACATGGGGGAGGAGGGGAGAAATGGTATTTAAGAAGTTGTTAGAACAGGCAGGAATAAACCTAGACCTAGAGGGGAATGGTGAAGATTCCTCGATGTCTGAGCTTTTAGATGTTCCTCAAGATCTTATAAAGATTGCAGTTATTGGAGTTGGAGGTTCTGGAAGTAATACTATATCAAGGCTGTATGATCTCGGAGTCCAAGGGGCAGATCTTATAGCAATGAATACAGATGCCCAGCATTTACATCAAGTTAAGGCGCATAAGAAGTTGCTTTTAGGAAGATCAATTACTCAGGGTAAGGGGTCAGGAGGAGATCCTAGGATAGGATATAGGGCGGCTGAAGCAAGTGCAAATGAAATTGCTAAAATAGTTAAGGATTATGATCTCGTGTTCATAACTGCTGGGATGGGTAATGGAACTGGTACGGGTGCCGCTCCAGTTATTGCTAGGGTTATTAAGGAAACTGCAAGGAATAATGCTAGATTGCAGGAGCCGTTAGTTATTAGTGTTGTCACATTCCCGTTTACAATGGAAGGAAAAGTCAGGATAGAGAAGGCTAAGGCAGGAATTGATATGCTTTTAGAACATTCAGACACAGTAATCATAATCCAGAATGACAAGCTTCTTGACTTAGTTCCGAACCTCCCAGTTCAAACTGCATTCAGATTTGCTGATGAAATAATAGCAAGAATGGTAAAAGGAATTGTCGAAACAATAAAGCTTCCAGCTCCAGTTAACATTGATTATGCGGATATCTACAGTGTAATGAAGGGTGGTGGGCCAGCTTTAATTGGAATTGGAGAAAGTGATTCAAACAATAGGGCTGTAGATGCAGTAATGGATGCTCTAAACAATAAGTTACTTGACGTAGAATTTGGATCTGGAGACAAGGCTTTGGTTCACTTTACTATTGGACCAGACGTTAGCTTAAAGGAGATAACCGATGCAATGAAGATTGTATATGAAAGGCTCGGAGAGAAGAGCGAAGTAAAGTGGGGTGTTATGGTCGATCCTGACCTGGGTAAGACGGTTTGGGCAATGGTCATAATGACAGGGGTTAAAAGTCCTCAAATACTTGGAAACAGGGAGATCCATGCTCTTACAGATTCATCCCCAATAGTATCCCCTAGGGACATTATTGCAGTAGACAGCAAGGTTGATGAAATTTTCAGCAAGATAGATCCAAGGGGTAGGAGCTATAGTAAGGAGAAAAAAGTAGAATATAACAAGTTCTTCAAGAATTTTGGAATTTACGAGCTTTGATTTTAACTCTAAAAATTTTTAACTTTTATATTTTTCAAACAATTTAGGTGGCTCTAATGGGGGTAGTCATCAGTATAGCCAACCAGAAAGGGGGAGTCGGTAAAACCACCGTCGCACTAAACCTTGGCAAAGCTCTTGCAAATATGGGAAAAAAGGTTCTGCTCGTCGACATTGATCCTCAGTTCAATCTAACATTCTCATTGATTGGGATGGATGTTGTAAACTATGAAAACAAGAACGTTGGAACTTTGATGACAAAGGAGAGCTCAATTGAAGAGGTAACGGTTGAGCTCTCGGAGAATCTTCATCTTATTCCTAGTCATCTAACACTCTCTGCCAAGGAGATAGAAATCTTGAACTCTTACAATAGGGAGAGAAGGCTGGAAAAGGCATTAAAGCCCGTATTCCCCGACTATGACTTCATAATAATAGACAATCCCCCAAGTATGGGTATATTTCTTGTTAACTCTTTAACAGCATCTGATTATGTCTTAATTCCACTGGAGCTGAGTTACTTTGGAGTCATAGGGATGCAGCTAATGTTCAACCTAATGGCAATGATAAGGGAAGAAACTAATGACGGCTTAAGACTTCTCGGTATAGTCCCAAACAAGTTCACAAAGCAGACAAAGGTTCCCCAAATGAGGCTGAAGGAGCTTAAGGAGCTCTATCCGGATGCCCCGATACTTCCAACTATCCCGAAGGCCATTGCAATAGAGAAAGCTCAAGCCGAAGGCAAAAGTATATTTGAGTATGATCCCAATGGTAGGGCAAGCAGGGCTTTTGAAAAGCTTGCGAAAGAGGTGGTCTCAATTGTCGAATGATGAGAGAAAAATTCCAAAGCTTTTTTCGGGCTCTGTAGGAGATTTAACTAAGCCAGGAAAGAAAAAGAAGGAAGAAAAAGATTTAAAAAAGGAGAAAAAGCAGAAAACTCTCTACATTTCACTAGACACGAACAGAAAACTCATAGAACTGTACGCTGAGGAAGGCAGAAGACAAAGTAACATTGTTGAGGATGCTGTGGACTTATATTACTACCTTCGAAAGGCATTAGGAGAGAGAAAGTTCGATGAGCTTATGGAGGTTGTTAAAAGAGAAGATCCGGAGTTTTTAAGGGAGTACTTAGGAAGGCTTAAACTGTGATATTATTTTAAATTCCCTGTTTTTGAATTTTCTAATGATGGATGAACTGGAGTTTATACGAAGAAAAAAGATGTTGGAGCTTATGAAAAGGGCAGGTTTTATAGAAATTAAGCCCAAAAAGAAGCTTCTTATAGAGGTTATAACCTCTCCAACATGTCCTTATTGTCCAATAGCACTTAAATTATGCCTTTTAGCACCTCTTCGTCTCCATGAGAAAAATAAAGGTTCCTTATTTCTATCAAATTAGTAACCCTCCTAGCGTTAGTATGATGAGTGGGGCAATTGTTCTGCTCTCATCGATTTTCCTTATTTTGGAAAACTCACGAAAGTTTCTTGAAAGCATTGACTTCTCTTTTTTCAAGCCTCGCCCTTCAGGGCGGGGAGGAGGTCAGGACAACTGCCATTGAGGAGGATAAGTAGGCTTTTCCTAGTAGAAGGAAATAGTTGTGAACTCCTTCTTTTGTTATATCGCCGAGAGGTGTTGATATAAGTGTTTTTCCTGGAGTAAAGAGTGCAGTTATCATTATTAGCCCTTCAAATCCAAGTAACCCACCTAGTATTTTGAATGTATTCTTTTTAGGCTAGAAAAGTAGAAAGGAAAGGATATATACTGAGAGTAAATACAAAAGTTCTTCAAAACTTCTCCTCGTTGCAACTGCAAAGGAATAAACAAAAATCAAAAGGATATACATGTTTAGGCACCCTTGGCAATCTTTGCTATCCCATAGCTAACGGCAAACACCAATAATATTCCAACTAGTCCATTCCAACTAGTCCCATAACAACTCCCTGTCCCCATCTTTCACCATAATTCAATGGAGCATTGTAGATAGGGTTCTCTTTAAGTCCCACTTTTTCCATTGTTGCCTTGATCCTATGAATGCCCCAACGATTCCCATGTTAAGAATGTTCGCTCCATTCTAAGTTTTCTCAGTGAATAAGCCACGACAGCAATCGTGATTGCATATGTTGTAACTATAACAGGCGGACTTAACAAACCATCTGGGATGTGCATTCTGTTCCCTCCTGCGTGTTATTAATTTTTAGAAGAGTAACATAAAATAAAAACGTTCTCTAAACTACATGTTACCAACTAAAAGTTTGCTCATCGGTGCATTTCAACGTCCATCAAAGCCTAAGAAACCTTATAAGGTCGTTTTACAAGCATAAAAATGGTGGGGCTAATGCTCGACTACTTCTTTAATCCTAAAGGAATAGCGGTCATTGGAGCTTCTAACGATCCAAAAAAGCTTGGATATGAAGTTTTCAAGAATTTAAAGGAATACAAGGGTGGAAAAGTTTATCCAGTAAATGTTAAGGAGAACGAAGTTCAGGGAGTTAAAGCGTACAAGAGCGTAAAGGACATTCCAGGGGAGGTCGATCTCGCAATTATAGTTGTCCCAAAGAAGTTCGTCAAGGACACCTTAATTCAATGCGGTGAGAAGGGAGTTAAGGGCGTTGTAATAATAACTGCTGGATTTGGAGAAACCGGAGAAGAGGGCAAGAGAGAAGAGAGGGAGCTCGTTGAAATTGCCCACAGATATGGAATGAGGATAATCGGACCAAACTGTGTGGGTATAATGAACACCCATGCCAACCTGAATGCGACGTTCATAACGGTAGCAAAGAAGGGAAGCGTTGCCTTCATAAGCCAGAGCGGTGCTCTTGGGGCTGGAATAGTGTACAAAACAATTAAAGAAGACATAGGGTTCTCAAAGTTCATAAGCGTTGGGAACATGGCAGACCTAGACTTCGCTGAACTCATGGAATACCTGGCAGATACCGAGGAGGACAGGGCAATAGCCCTCTACATCGAAGGAATAAAGAACGGGAGGAAGTTCATGGAAGTTGCTAAGAAGGTTACAAAGAAGAAACCCGTGATAGCTCTAAAGGCTGGAAAGAGTGAAAGCGGAGCAAGAGCCGCTTCAAGCCATACAGGTTCCCTCGCTGGTAGTTGGAAGATATATGAGGCGGCATTCAAGCAAAGTGGAGTTTTGGTAGCTAACACGATAGACGAAATGCTTAGCATGGCAAGGGCCTTTACACAACCGCTACCCAAGGGGAATAGAGTTGCAATAATGACAAACGCGGGAGGTCCAGGAGTGCTAACTGCTGATGAGCTGGATAGGAGAGGTCTCAAGCTTGCTAACCTTGAAGAGAAAACAATTGAAGAGCTCCGCTCGTTCTTACCTCCAATGGCGGCAGTTAAGAACCCCGTGGACATGATAGCTTCCGCGAGGGGAGAGGATTATTATAGAACAGCAAAGCTCCTTCTACAGGATCCAAACGTGGATATATTGGTAGCTATATGTGTTGTCCCAACATTCGCAGGGATGACCCTAACTGAGCATGCGGAGGGAATAATAAAGGCCGTAAAGGAAGTAAATAATGGGAAACCAGTTCTAGCAATGTTTATGGCGGGCTACGTTAGTGAGAAGGCCAAAGAGCTCCTGGAGAAGAATGGCATCCCAACATATGAGAGGCCTGAGGATGTTGCTTCTGCAGCTTATGCCCTTGTACAGCAGGCTAGAAATGTTGGAAAGTTGGAGGTGGAATGAATGGTTAAGGTTACGGATATAGTTTTATGGGACAAGCCAGGAGAGAAAGTTCTTCTCCTGGGCAACCAGGCCATAGTTAGGGGTGCCCTTGAAGGCAATATAGCGGTGTTTGCAGCATACCCTGGCACTCCAAGTTCTGAGGTTACGGATACAATGGCAGCTGTCGCTAAAAGGGCCGGAGTATATATGGAGTATTCAACCAACGAGAAGGTCGCGTTTGAGACCGCTTTAAGTGCTTCATGGGCTGGGCTTAGGGCAATGACGGCAATGAAGCACGTTGGATTAAATGTTGCAATGGACAGCTTCATGACTGTAAGCTACATGGGAGTTAATGGTGGCCTTATAGTAATGGTTGCCGACGATCCAAGCATGTGGAGTAGTCAGAACGAGCAAGATACAAGGGCAATAGCAAAATTTGCAAACATACCAGTTTTAGAGCCTTCAAGTGTCCAAGAAGCAAAAGATATGGTGAAATATGGATTTGAAATTAGCGAAAAGTATGGGCAGATGGTTATTTTAAGGACAACTACAAGGAGCTCCCACATGAGAGGAGATGTTGTGCTTGGAGAACTTCCGGAGGAGATAAAGCAAGGTAAGAGGAAATTTGGAGAATTTAAGAAGAATCCCGAGAGATACGTTGATATTCCTGCTTTTCAGAGGCCAAAGCATGCCTGGCTCCTAGAGACAATAGAGAAGTACAGGAAGGAGTTTGAAAACTCACCCTTCAACTGGATAGAAGGTAAAGAGGACGCAAAGGTTGGGATAATTGCTCCAGGTTTGAGCTATGCTTACGTCAAAGAGGCTTTGGCCTGGCTTGAAGTCAAGGATGTAAAGATACTCAAGCTTGGAACACCATTCCCTGTTCCCTATGGGTTGCTTGAAAAGTTCTTTGAGGGTCTCGAGAAGGTTCTGATAGTTGAAGAGCTTGAACCTGTTGTTGAAGAACAGGTCAAACTCTGGGCATACGAGAACGACATAAGGATTCCAATTCACGGAAAAGACCTCGTTCCAAGGGTATTCGAAATGACAACTAGAAGGGCCGTTGAAGCAATAGCTAAGTTCCTCAACCTAGAACTCCCGATAAACTTTGAGGAGATTGATGAAAAGTACAAGAAGGTTCAGGAAATAGTTCCACCTAGACCCCCATCATTGTGTCCAGCATGTCCACACAGGAATACGTTCTTCGCTATAAGAAAGGCCGCATCACCCAGGGCAATATTCCCAAGTGATATAGGTTGTTATACCCTTGGAGTCCTCCCACCGCTTAAAACCGTCGACACTACGATAGCAATGGGCGGTTCAATTGGAGTAGCTCATGGGCTTAGCATAGCTCTGAATGGTTCTGTGGCAGAGGAGCAAAGGAAGACTGGTAAGGAGAAGAAGATAATTGTCGCGACTATAGGTGACTCAACATTCTTCCATACGGGACTTCCAGCCCTTGCTAATGCCATATACAACAGGTCAAACGTCCTAATCGTTGTAATGGATAACCTAGTCACGGCAATGACGGGAGACCAGCCAAATCCGGGAACAGGCGAGACGCCACATGGGGAGGGTAGGAGGATACCAATAGAAGAAGTGGCAGCAGCAATGGGTGCTGACTTCGTTGCGGTTGTCGATCCCTACGATATAAAGGCCACATATGAGACGATAAAGAAGGCCTTGGAAGTTGAGGGAGTGAGCGTAGTTGTTGCGAGAAGAGCATGTGCCCTTTACAGGATAGGACAACTCAGAAGGGAAGGCAAACAGTGGCCAATCTACCAAGTTAATGAGGACAAGTGTACCGGATGTAAGATATGTATCAATGCTTACGGGTGTCCAGCAATATACTGGGATCCTGAGAAAAAGAAGGCAAAGGTCGATCCACTCATGTGTTGGGGATGCGGAGGATGTGCTCAAGTGTGTCCATTTGATGCCTTTGAGAAGGTTAGGGAGGGAGAGCTATGAGGGTAAAGGAGTACAATATAGTCATTACTGGAGTTGGTGGCCAGGGAATCCTCACAGCCGCAAACCTGCTTGGATGGGCTGCGCTTAAGGCCGGTTATAAGGTTAGGGTTGGAGAGGTTCACGGAATGAGCCAGAGGTTTGGTTCGGTAATAGCTTACGTTCGCTTTGGCGAGGACGTTTACGGTGCCATGGTTCCAGAGGGAAAAGCAGATGTAATTCTAAGCTTTGAGCCCGTTGAGGCCTTGAGATATATAAACTACCTAAAGAAGGGAGGGTTAGTATTCACTAATGCTAGACCAATCCCCCCTGTCCAAGTTTCTATGGGAATAGCAACGTATCCCAGCTTGGAAGAAATAAAGAGAATCGTCGAGGAAGAGTTCCAGGGGAAGTTTTTGGCTTTTGATGCTGAGAAGCTGGCTATTGAGGCCGGTCATGTCATAACAACGAATGTAGTTCTAATAGGAGCACTTACCCAGACGCCAGGATTCCCACTATCCCCTGAGCATGTAAAAGAAGTCATAAGGCTGAGTGTTCCTCCCAAAGCCGTTGAAGTTAATATGAAGGCCTTTGACCTAGGAGTTAAGGCTGCTAAGGAGATGCTTGGCCTTTAGATCTTTTCCTTTTCTTTTTCTCTCTTTCTCTTCTCTCAACCCTCTCCTTCACCGTTTCACCAACGTTTAGTTTATCCTTGAGGAAAGGTAGCCAGAGAGTTTCAACAATGACCGAGACTAGCACGGTAATAACAACAGCGGCCATTATTATTTCTCCCCACTCCACCGTAAGCACTTGGCTGTTATACTTCATCGCAAGGCTCAGCGGAAGGGAGGCAAGGGCGGAAGGAACAACGCCCCTGGGTCCTTCAAGAGCTATGAATAAATATTCCCTAGGAGTCCACCACTTTATTATCGGGAGCGTGGCTATTGGCCTAGCTATCAGCATGACACCAAGGGCAACTAAAATACCCTTAGAGAGATTGTTGGCTATTATTCCCAGATTCAGCTCAGCCCCAAGAACAACGAATATGAATATCGTCGCGAGAGAGGCAAGCGTTTCGTTGAAATGTACTTCCTTTTCTATTGCCTTCTGAATCCTTTTTAGTGTCCTCACGTCCTCATTCTTCCTCAGCAAAACTTTGTAATTTCCAAGGATAATTCCCGTAACTGTTGCAACCAAATACCCAGAGGCCTGAAGCCTCTCTCCAATAAAAAAGCCGAGAAAAGCTAGTGATAGCGAGAAGGCCTCTATTTCGGGGAAATCAAAGATTTTAGTCCTTTTAATAAACCAGTAACCAATGGTGCCTAGAGCAAGACCGATACCTATGGACGTTGCAACATTATACAAAAAGTACACAACTCCCCCACCATAGAGGCCGATGGATCTTGAAAGGCTGGAGAATATGCCTCCACTGGCATTGGGAATGAGCATTGCAATGGCTATCAACGTTAGAACTATGCCCAAAGGGTCGTTGAAAATCGATTCTGTAACTATTACTGTCTCTATATCCTGCTTGACCCTATACTGCCTGAATAGCGGAATTAACGTTGCCGGGTCTGTGGCTCCTATTATTGCCCCAAATAGAAACCCGAGAAGAAACGGGGCATGGAACACAAGCTCAAAGAATAATCCTGCTATAATGGCAGTTATCAACAATCCTACCGTATCTAGAACGGCTATGGTTTTGAAGTTTCTCTGAAGGATCTTCCAACTAAGGTTGTGCCCCTCTGTGAACAGTATTATAACAAGCCCAAAAACCCTAACGAAGTCAAATATGCTGTGAGCCAAATCCCTCGGGATAAGCTTTAAAACAGGCCCAATTAAAATTCCAGCCAATATGAAAAGCGGGATATAGGAGATTCCGGTTCTTCTACTTATTATCATGGAGAGCACGCCTATAAACAATATCAGAAATAAGGATTCAGCGAACGTTAGCTCTATCATCTTCCCCCACTTCCAGATCTTCGAGTATGCATTCGCTAACTCTCAGCCTATTCTTGGAGTCAAGGAACACCGTGAAGTCCCTCTTGGCAAGTCTGTCTTGAACTGGGGCATGTTCCACAAGGAAGGCGATTATTTCAGCCGTGCTGTACGGAACCTTCACCCCAACTTTGTCAGCTTCCTTAAAAAGTTTTTCAGGTATCGCAAATATGTCCTCACCAGCCCTTACCTCAACCTTAACCTTCGAATTTATCTGCTCCCAGAGGAGAATCGTGTTTCTTGCCCTTTCTATTTTTTCAAGAGCCCTCTTCTCAAGTATACTTATATTTGCCCTGCTAGTTCCAAGAATCTCAGCTATTTCGCTCTGTTTCAGCCCCTTAGCCCTCAACATTAGAACCTTAATCTGTTGCTCCGTTAGGAACGTCCTCATGATTAAGCACCGATGCTTAACTGAATAAATGAGGTTAAAATATTTTGCTCAGCCATCGCAGGCATCATCACTTCTCAGGGACGCCACCCCTCATCATCGCACCATCTCCTTCTCCTTCGCATTGAAAGCCTTTTCCCTTAATTGTTAAGAATAAAAAAAGGAAAGGAGTAAAGACTCAGATCCTGTACTCAAACACCACCGTCTTCTCTTCTCCTGGCCTTACGGACACCTTAAACTCGACATACTGGGCTGTTTCTTTAATAGGTTTTTCACTCGAGCTCAGTATTTTTCCGTTCCACTTGTAATGTCTAATGATTACATCTCTTGTCTCGTTTCCAAAGTTCTCTATCGTAATCCTCACCTTGTAGTAAATAGAATTGTCTTCTCTTCTCTGCTCTAGAATCTCAGTTTTTCCCTTTAAATCAACATCTTTTCCAAGTTTGAGCCTTAAAGTGTCTCCTTTGGCTGTGTGTTCAATCCTCTGCTCCCCAATTAGAATCCTCTCTCCTTTAACCTCCTTGTAAATCTCGACGGTTCCTGCCGGAAGAACCTTTTCGGTTTTGAAGGATATGACTTCATACACGTCACTGGCCTTGGCGTAAGGATAGCTTTCGTATAGATATTCCCTTTCAAAAGAAGTTTTTTGAGCTACGTAGGGAATCATAACCTTCTCAAAGGCGTTTATTGTAGCTGTACCGATGTCATAAAGATAAAACGCCTCAATTTTTTGAGGTTGCTGGAACTCTGGGGTTGTTCTCTCTGCATAGGAGTAAATCTGCTTAATAACTGCCTGAGGAGGAGCGTAAAAGTTTACATCCCCTGAAACTAGCATGAGCTTGAAATCTTCAAACGTTTTATTGGTAGGATTGTCGATGAGGATGTAACCATAAAGGACAGCGTTGTTGCCTGCTAAGTATAACTTGTATCTCGAGCTCCAGCCTATTGAGGAAACCCTGTAGATCAACCTGAACTTATACTCACCTTCCTCATCTGCCTTTATTACAGCATACGTCTCCGCCTTTCCTTCTCTCCCTAGATTGTTGAGCTTGATATAAGTGACTTCTTCCGGTTCAATGAGATAGTATGACTCTCCTTGAACTGCTATTCTCCCATCTTTATATCCAAGAAACTTTCCAGTTATCGTTTCACCGTTCTTCAGCTTTACGCTTATAGTTTCTCCAATGTTCGCTTTAAGGGCTCCTTCACTTGGATATGAGCGTGAGATTATCCCGAGAACCGTAACTTTGTCGCTCATGGGTTCAAGGGTGACTTCTTCAATCCTTAACCCATTGATATCCTCCAACGGAATTTCGTTAAATCCCTTCTTAAGGTTCAGGGTTATGCTCTTCTCAACAACGCCAATGCGTGCAGAATCGTACAGTACAAGCACTCCTCCCTCTCCAGTTGCCCTTGTCTGGTGAACAACAACTGCTGCAATAAGAAAAAGGGCTATAAAAATCCCACTAAGAATCTTCTTTTTCAATTTATTCACCAAGAATAATTGACGCTCTTATCCTTATACCTTTTGGGTGAAATACTAAAAATTGTAGAGCCATGTTATTTTCACTTTCAAAAACTTGGGAAGAAATTATTGTCAGGGTTTGATTGTAGTGGAGGTGAAAATTAAGTTCTTCAATGCGTAGTTCCCCCTTTATGGAGTGTTTTTATAAAACCCTGGTTTTAAGAAAATCATAAACATACACTTTTTCAGGAACAAAAAATTTCTGGCGGACCGGCGGGGATTTGAACCCCGGACCTGCGGCTTAGGAGGCCGCCGCCCTATCCTGGCTAGGCTACCGGTCCACGCCCAGCAATCATTCATTAGAATCCATTTTTAAACCTTTCGCTAAACAATAATAACCCCTTTCAACCCCCTTTCTTCGGTGGGTTCTGTGGGAAAGGGAATCAAAGTCAAACTAGTGAACTACACTCCAAGACCTCTTGAGACAGTTACATGGGCAGCACTGATAAGTTACTGGGAGGGGTGGGAAACAGAGGCTTTTGAGAGGATAACCAGTAAGGACGTTGAGATGCATCTCCCTAGGATACTTGGATATGGCCATGAGAGCATATTAGAGCATGCAGTCTTCACGTTTGCAATAGAAGGATGCTCTAGGGTGTGTACTCATCAACTGGTCAGGCACAGGATAGCCAGCTACACTCAGCAGAGTCAGAGGTACCAGTTCGTCTCAACCGCGAACCTTAAGGAGTACAAGCTTCCTAACCCCTTGGGTAGGAAGAGGCACCAGGGATGCAAACTCACGGTGAACCAGGAAAAGGAGATAGTTAGATGGTACCTTGAGGAGGGACTTTCTGAGTGGCAGATAGCTAGGATAGCGGATCTTCATCCTGAGGAAGTTCTTTCAATACTTAGGGAATATGGGGCAAGCCCGGAAAAGGCTCACAGGACTTATAACTCTCGCGTTGTTAAAGAAGAGTTTTTTGAATCCATAGACAGTCCTGAGAAGGCTTACATTTTGGGCCTCATAGCGGCTAGGGGGAGTGTTGATTCTGGAGGATTTCTTATAATTAGGGCTGATGGTTTGGAGGAGCTCCTTGAAGAAATATCTGAAAGGCTAGGAAGGGAGAGATTGAAGAGCGAGAGGTACGGAGTTTATACGAGGATATGGGTGGGGGAGAAGGTTATCAGTGATCTGAGGAAGTTGCTAGGCAATGGGAATAGTAGTAGGGTTACTGAGAGTGTTTCAAAGGAGCTTTGGCCCCACTTTCTCAGGGGGTACTTGGACGGAGCCGGAAGAGTTTTGGTGGACTTGGAGAAGGGTGAAGTTGAAGTGGTGCTCGAAGGTTCAAAAAAGGGGATTCTTGAAGATATTAGGTTTATGCTCTCATCACTTGGCTTCTCCGATATAGAGGTTGAGGATGGGAAGGTTTGGAGAGTTAGAATAAGAAGAGAAGCAAGGGAGCTGCTTGGCATTATTTATAGGGATTTTGATCCCTTCCTTGTCAACAGGTCGAATGTAATTTCCGCTTCGGCCGTGCTTCCAGAGATTGTAAGAGTTATAAAAGAGGGAGTAATGTCTAGACTTCAGGATTACGAGTTCGTTGTACCTGAGAGTATTTTGGATGATCCTTCTTTGGCCTATAAGTGGTACGACGTGATGAAGGCTGCGAGGGAACTCTACATAGAGTCCGTAAAGGCTGGGGTACCCAAGGAGGATTCAAGATTTATCCTCCCACAAGCTGTTAAAAGCAAAATTGTTGTTACGATGAACTTACGGGAGCTGAAGCACTTCTTTGGTCTTAGGCTTTGTGAAAGAGCTCAATGGGAAATTAGAGAGGTTGCGTGGAAGATGTTGGAGGAAATTGCAAAGAGGGATGAGTTGAGGCCAATAATTAAGTGGGCTAAGCTTGGACCTAGGTGCATTCAACTTGGCTACTGCCCCGAAAGAGAGCTTATGCCACCAGGCTGCTTCATGAGGACTAAAAGGAAGTGGGAATCTTTACTTCAAGGAGTTGATAAGAATTCTACCTAGTTTTTCCCTTTACTTCTTCGGTTATATTCAATTGGACAATCTTGATAATTGTTGCGTTTTGACTAATTTCTGTGGGAAAGATTTTTATTTTAATTCTTTCCATAAACTCTCTGGGATTGGTATGAACATGAAGACATCAGTTGAAAAGAGTGAAGGAACGGATGTTTCACTTCATGATCCTCTCGAGGAGATTCTTAATGTGTGGGAGAGGTTAGTTGAGGCAGATAAAGTTAGGGTTATTGGTGAGTTTAACACCTCTACATTAAATTTTGAGTGGATAGATGTTGTTGGGGAGGATTACAGTAGGGAGGATGTTGTTTTGGAAGAGGGGGATTTGATTAGCTTTTCTCTTCAGATTCCAAAGCCTTTTGTCCCAGAGGATGCCCTAATTTCGATTCTCTCAAGGATAGCCAAAAACCCTATTAAATTTTCATCTTCGGCATCTACCCTTGAGTTCTTTCTTTCCTCGAACTTTGATTCTGCATTCTCGATTTATTCACTCCTTCTCAGGAAGGAAGTTGTGTTTGAGGGCCTCCTTAAGGGACCCATATATTTGATAAAGATTCTCTCACAAATACCCGGAGAATTCTATGTGTCTGGAATAAGCCCTTCTGGTAAGTATGTTAGGATGTTTATAGAGAATGGAAGCGTAAAATTTCTTAGAAATGACAAGATACTCTCATGGGCAGTTTTCAAGGCTTGGAGAGTCTAGCGAAATCTTTTTATATTCATAAAATATTCCTCGGTTCATGGAAGCTTTGAAGTCTTTCCTGCTAATGTACGCTGGTCTTTTTGCAATAACTAACCCCATTGGGGCTGTTCCTGTTTTTATGGGTGTTGTAAGCCACTTACCCCTATATAAAAGGCATGAGGTTGCAAGAAAAGTGTCAATAACTGTTCTGGTGACTCTTGTTGTATTTGCTCTTGTCGGGCAGTGGATTTTTAGGTTCTTTGGTTCTAGCGTTGATGCTTTCGCTATAGCTGGGGGTATTCTTCTTTTTAGAATGGGAATGGAGATGCTTTCTGGAAGGTTGTCATCTGTGAAGATAGATGAAGAGGATGTCACATTAGAGGAGGTTGCTGTTATCCCTCTGGCGATTCCCTTGATATCTGGTCCTGGGGCTATAACTACCGTTATGTTGTACATGACCAAGGAGAACCCGGGGCTTGTGATCCTCACGATATTTGCAATAAGTGTGAGTGTTTATCTTATCCTTTCATCTGGAAACAAGATAATAGAAAAGATGGGCAGGGTTGGGATAAAGGTAACAACGAGGATGATGGGACTGATATTAACTTCAATGGCGGTTCAGATGATAATAAATGGAATAAAAGGGGCATTTAACTTTTGATCACTCTATGGGCTCAAATCTATCCTTAAGTTTCTCTAGAACTCCTGGTAGTGTAGTGTACTCCATCTCCTCAAGAGGTAGCCTGTGTGGCTCGAATGGCCCGTGTCTCCTCATGTAATCAGTGATCTCGAGGGCCTTTTGTCTTGCCCACTCGAATGCTGGGTCATCGAACAAGTCAACTGGACCTATGAGCTTTCCTTCTGGGCTTATCTGCCATCCTAGGGCTACAGCTCTTGGTGGGCCGTCAAACCTTGTTGGGGTCGCGTACTTGAGTGGAACTGGCATTAGTGGTCCGTTGTGCGAGCCTCTCATCCATCCACTCACTAGGTGTGGGAATGCAAAGGGCTCCAGAACTTCACCCAATGCAGGTAGTCCACTCTGGGCTCTAACTATTGCCACGGGATCGTCCTTACCCACGTATTCTCCTGCAACTTCATAGAGCTTTTCTGTTGAAACAACTGCAACTGGCTCATCCTTTGGAATTGGGTGGCCCTCTTTTGGATAGACTCTCTTTATAACGTACCTAGACTTTGCTCCGATTAGGGCTAGGATGTCGTACATTTCTTCCGGTGAGTTCATTATTACCTTCTTGTGCTCTAATATGTCCCATATCTCAAACCTGAATCCCATGTGCATCTTTGGATCAATAACGAGTCCTGCAGTGTTGAATGGGTCTGCGAACATTCTGAAGATTGGCAGGTTGAATGCTCCAGGCTCTGTCTTGTCGAGGTGGAATGTAACTATTGGCTCACTCTTTCTTAGAGTTATTTCCATCTCCGCAACGCTTGGACCGAGTCCCCTGACGTTTCCGCTGAATGCGTCCTTGAGTAGGTCTTGGCCTGCTCCATACAGGCCGAGCTCTTTGGCAACTTCGGTTGCCTTCTTAAAGGCTTCCCATGCAAGACCGTGTATTTCTGAGTTGTCTACTCCTTTCTTATGAGTCATTATGAGCTGAAGGTCATCTCCAGCATACGTTACGTAGAAGTCTATAAGCGTTCCTGCCTTTTGAGCTTCGCTAAGAACCTCCTTAGCCTTCTCGATTAAGGCTGGGTGGACTCTGGAGTGGCCTGGCCAGCCACCGACATCCGCTTTTATAACGCTAATGGTTATCTTCTCTCCTACTGCCATGGTATCACCTCCAGTGAACAAATCCGTTTAACATTAAATTTACATCTTCTTAAAAAATTTTGCCTTGTTTAATGGTTATCACTGAAAATGATAAATAATCACCAGGAGTTTTTCTTTGTATTTGTAAAGAAAACTTGATAATTTTTCGTGAAGTTTTTGAGTTTACAAACCCTCTTTACCCAAGATACACTTAAATTAGGGTGCCCAAATATTTTATGGTGGTAAAAATGCTTGTTGGAATGGCAATAATGCCTCATGGAAATGAGGCTGTTTACCCTCCAGATGATGAGACCAGAAGATTACATGAGAATCTGAAGAGAATTGGGCAGGAACTGGAAGGTGCCGATACCTATGTTTTGATAACCCCTCATAACGTAAGAATAAGAGAGCACATAGGAATAATAATGGCCGAACATTTGATCCCTTGGCTTCCTTTTAATGACGTTAAAATTCCTGTGGAAGAAGAGTATAGAACGAATAGGAGACTTGCCCTTGAAATATTCCACGGGGCTAGAACAGGATTTCCAGTTGTCGATATAAACTTCGCAACGTACTCTGGGAGATATTCGAGGTTTCCTCTAACATGGGGGGAGATAATTCCCCTATACTTCCTTAGAAAGAAGGACCTTGTTCTAATAACCCCTGCTAAACTTCCCAAGGAAAAGCTTATTGAGTTTGGGAGATTCTTAGCAGTTCTTCTTGAAAAATGGAACGAAAAAGTAGCTATAATAGTAAGTGCTGACCACGGCCACGCTCATAGGGAAGATGGACCCTATGGATACGCTGAAGAATCTAAAGAGTACGATAGAAGAGTTGTAGAGATGCTTAAAAAAGGAGATCTTAGGGAACTTTTAGAGTTTGAAGATGAGTTTATAGATAGAGCGAAGCCCGACAGTTACTGGTCCTTTCTTATGGCCTTAGGGGTCTTAGAAGAATTTGAGATGGAGCCTTCCCTAGTTTCATATGCCTGTCCAACATACTACGGAATGGCATCGGCCCTGTTCAGAAGGTAGGAACTTTTTCCTCCTCTGGGAATCTCCAATTCTCGGTAATTCTTTTTACTCTCTTCAGTATTTCCCTGTTTCCAGTTTCGGAGAGTCTACTTAGGAACTCTATCAGATCATCGTAGGTTCCCTTCTCAACTCTGAAGGGAATTCTGTCTTTACCACCAACCGCATAGGCGAACTTGAATGGATCTATGGGGTGCGTAACTGGATCTCTCCAACTCGGCTTTACGTCGTATATTAGCTCTGCAACTAGAGCAAGACCCCTTAACGTTCCTGGACCGAGGCCTTTTATAAGGAGGAAGCTTTCATAGTCCTCTACAGCCATCTCTTTTACAAACTCTAGTGCTCTAATGTTCAACTCAATTTTTCCGAGGCTCTCATATCTCCTCACAACTTTAACCACATCGACATCCCTTGGTTTGTAGAATACAATATAACCCTTTGTCATTGCCTTTATAGTCTCTAGATCTCTTACAACCTTCTTCCCTTCTTGAGCGAGGTCAATCAAAGTCTTCTGAATTTCTTTCGAATCCTTATCCACGGTGTTAAGGGCAAAATCTCTTTTAACTCCGGCTATCCCCTTGTGTGGATCTACCAGCTCATCGGCGTTGAACCAGTGATATCTCCTAGCAAGCTTCTCCCTTTCATTCATACCTTGCTGAACAACTGCCCAGTTACCCTCTTTGTCAACAAAGAATGTGTGATGGTATAACTGATATCCTGCTTGAAGGGCCACCGAATCAACTTTAGCAACAAGCCTCGATTTCCTTATGTATTCCTCCGGATCTATGTCGAATTCCTTAGCTATCATCCTGAGCTCATCTGGAGTTTTTCTACTCTTTCCTCCTTTTCCCCCAGCAACCCTTATTCCGAGGTCGAGCTTGTTTAGAACTTCCTTTAATATTCCCGTCGTTACTGTGGTACTCCCTGAAGAGTCCCAATCCATACCAATTAAATTGTTGAACGCTTGAAACCATATTGGGTCCGAGATCCTCTCGAGGGCACCTTTAGTTCCGTATTCTTCTATCAATATCTTAAGAACTATCTCGGCTAATCTCTTCATCCTAAGTGCAAGCCAATGGGGAACATGGCCCGTGTGAAGTGGTAACTCTGCAACGCCTGTTCTCATCATAAAGTATTAAACCCGATTATTTAAATCCATTATCGAGGGAAACTTATGGCTAGAAGAGAGAAAATAATAGAGCTTTTGCTCGAGAGGGACTATAGTGTAAGCGAACTTGCGAGAATTCTTGATATGAGAGGAAAAGGGGCAAAAAAGGCGATTCTAAACGACCTTAAAGTAATAGCAAGGATAGCAAAGAGAGAGGGGATGGTTCTCCTTATAAAGCCTGCCCAGTGCAGAAAGTGCGGATTCGTTTTTAGACCGGAGATAAACATTCCTTCCCGATGTCCTAGATGCAAGAGTGAGTGGATAGAGGAGCCAAGGTTTAAACTTGAAAGAACTTGATCTCTCCATCTTGGTGCGTGAAGCTTTCAGAAATGTGATTCAAGTCTTTCACTAACAATTTTCAGCAAGGGAGCTAATGCTCTTCCAATCGCTTCCTTCTTCTTAGAAAAGTCAAGGACGTCATTGGTGAGATTTTCCTTTATTATCTCAACAGCTTCCCTCTCAGTTATTAATCCCTTAAGCCATGCTTCTGCAATTAGTGCCTCGGCATAGTCTCCCTTTGCATGCTTGTCCATTCTTCTAAGCCCCTTGGATAATCCTGCAATGTCAAGGGCTATGGCAAGTGAAGCATTTGGCACCCTATCTCCAGTTGGTCTTCCTAAAAATTCCGTAAGGGCAAGGGAATATAGAAAATTTATCAAGGAGTCCCCAAACTTTGCAAGTCCCTTGTCCATTTCACTCTCCTCTAAAGGCCTTCAAATAAATTTCTTTAATCTCCTCAACACTCGGCTCAACTGGGTTGAATGCTACCAACGGGTCTTCATAAGCCTTTCTTGCCATCTCGGGTAACCTCTCCATGAACTCGTCCTCGTCTACTAGGTCTGAAAGTCTAGGAACACCAAGTCTCTCATTGAGGTCAACTATCTTCAGGTAGAGCTCTTCTACATCTTTTAATCCAAGTTCCCTAGCTAAGCTATCGTACCTTTCAGGGGCCTTCTTAACGTTGAACTCCATAACATATGGGAGAAGTATTGCGTTGATTAAACCGTGTGGCCCTATCCATGCGGCCTTGTGGCTCATTGCGTGAACTAAACCAAGCCTTCCGTTTAGAAATGCTATTCCAGCCATTGTAGCTGCATAGTGAACCATTTCCCTAGCCTCCGAGTCTCCCTCGACACTCTTCTCGAGGTATTCGAAGATTATCTTTGCCGCCCTTAGAGCATAGGCATCACTGAATGGTGTTGCTACCTTTGAAACATAGGCCTCTATTGCGTGAACAAGAACATCTAACCCCGAGTTTCTTGCGACTTCTTTTGGCATATTCTCTGGAAGCCTTGGGTCAAGAATAGCGTAGTCAGGACATAAGTCTGGGCTAACTATAGTGTACTTTGTCCCTCCTTTCTTTATTACGCTTGCAGCTGAGACCTCGCTCCCCGCACCGCTTGTTGAGGGGATGGCAATGAACTTGCTCTTAAGCTTTGGAAGCGGATTTACCTTTTGGAACCTGCTGAACACAGCAACGTTATCGAAGTCAAGATCAGGAACGTCATAGAAAACCTTTACAGCTTTTGCAACATCTATTACACTTCCCCCACCTATTGCAATGAAAGTGTCGGGTTTGAACTCTCTGACCTTTGGGAGAATTTCTTCAACATTTTCAATCGTTGGCTCGGGAGGAACGCCGACTATTGTTTCATACACTCCACCAGCATTCTCAATATTGTTTATGACCTCCTTAAGGAATCCAAGCTTCTCCATTGACTTTGAAGAAAATACTATGACTCTCTCGTTTTCTGATATCAATTTTGAGATGTTACTTAGCGATCCTCTTCCAAGAAATATTGTTGTTTTGAGGAAAAATCTCATAATCCCTCACCCTCAAAGCTGTCTTTTATGAAGTCCTTCGCTTCATCACTAAACTTATCCATTGGCACCTCTTTTCCAAACTTATCGTAAACCTTTTTGTCAACGAAGCTTATTTCCAGTATTTCGTACTTTTCCTCACTCCATTCTTTTATATCCTCTCCGTGAGATTTCATGTGTCTGGCCAAGCTGTCGATGTCAACATACTTTCCGCAGTATTTGCACTTGTGGAAGGGCCAGAACACATAGTCCCTTCCGTTAACGAGTCCCTGCTTTAGATGCTCAATTAACCTTCCTCCTAGGTAGTCATAGACGTCTTCCTGCCTTAACTTTCCATCTTCCTCAACGACTTTGAATCCTGCCCAAACTATATGATCGGCTATATCTTGGACGGTTGGTCTCAGGAACTTTAAGGACATTATAAATGCCCCATTGTTAACATAAAATGTTCCCTTGCCTGGGATAACTATTATATCCAAAATTCCAGGCTCTTTTTCTTGAGCGAGCTTATCAGCTTCTTCTTTTCCTCCAGCTATCCTTATCTGGAGCTTCATCCCGCTCTTTTTGTGAACCCCCATTATTGAGTTATCGTCAATTTGCCAGTGAAATTCGTCGATTGTTCGAACTTTTGCGTAAACTTTCTTTATCTTTTCATCCAGACTCTCAAATTTCATGCTCACCCACCGAAGAGGGATGGAATTGAAAATTAATAAATATTCTCAGAAAAGCTTTTAAAGAAAAATAGAAGGCTCTAGCTTTCTCTTGTTAAGAGCATAAGCACCATTGCAACTAAGTTCATGATGCTGGCATAGAGGAATGCGTGGGTGAGGGAGTAGTTCTGCCATAGTACCCCAGCAATGACTGATGCTGGGAACACAAAGACTCCAAAGACAGTATGATATGCACCTATTACCGTTCCTTTTTCGAACTCCTTGGCTAAATCTGCCATATATGCTCTTGGGATTGTGTCTTCAATTGCGATATAAATCCCATAGAGGATGAAAGCAAGGGCTAACTCATAGATATTCCTTGCGAATGCAAACGCTAGAGATGCCAAGGCTGCTATTCCAAAACCAGCAGTTATTAGTCTTCTCTTCCCAATATAATCTGAGTAAGCACCGAGGGGATATGCAGAGAGAGCATAAATCAAGTTGAAAAGTGCATAGAATCCTAATCCCTGAACTACTGTGAGACCAAGCTCTTCAGCCTTCCAGAGAGTGAAAGCATAACTGTACCTCCCTAAGGCACCTATTGCAACTATGATCAAGAACATTTGAAGATTTCTTGACCTCAATGCAGATATCCCTTTTATTTTCTTTCTAACTTCTCCACCTTTATCAACAACGAATAGCAGGACTATCAACACTCCTATTAGTCCAGGAAGTGCTGAAATTAGGAAGATTCTTCTGTATGCAGTAACCCTTGGAATGTTTGCAAAGAGTGAGATTAACGCTATAGATACTAATGGGCCCGCAACTGCTCCAAGAGTATCCATCATCCTATGAAAGCCAAAAGATTTTCCTGTTTTTCCTTTTTCGCTAGATTCAGCTATCAGGGCATCTCTGGGAGCAGTTCTTATTCCTTTTCCGATTCTGTCAATTATTCTCAGTCCAACAAACTCCCACCAACTACTTATGAAGGCAAGGGATCCCTTAGCAATTGCAGAAAGAGTATATCCGAGAGCAACGAACACCTTCCTCTTCCTGAACTTGTCACTGAAGTACCCGAATAGAACTTTGAAGAGTGAGCTCAAACTTTCTATGAGCCCCATTATTGATCCACTCAAAGCTTTCCCTATCCCAAGGATATCTGTTAAGTAAGTTGGAACTATTGGCATTATCATTTCACTGCTCATGTCATTAAGAAAGCTGACCAGTCCCAGAAGAAATACATTCCAGCTTATTCCAAATATCTTTCTTTCCTCCCTACTCATCGTTATCACCTAAGATTTCACTACAGAGCTCTCTAACTTTCTTTTTTCCCTCTTCAAGCACTTTAACACCCTCTTCTGTTATCTCATAAATTCTGATCCTCTTTCCATTCCTAACCTCCCATCTGCTATGGAGAAGGCCCTCCTCCTCAAGAGAATGGAGCAGGGGATAAATCGTTCCGGGGCTTATGGAGTAGCCGTGTCTTTCGAGCTCTTTCATAATAAAAGTCCCTGTTATGCCCTCTTTCTTTGCATGGTGAAGTATGTGGAGTGTTAGAAAGTCTCGGTATTTCATATCGAACACCGATATCGAAATTCGATATTGCCTTATAAAGTTTTCTTTATAAGCCCATAAAAAAGAGCATAAGTTGGGGATAGGAATGAAGATAAAGCTTGAACATGGTGCCGGAGGAGAGTTAATGGAAGAGTTAATCCGAACGGTAATTCTAAAGAACATAAAGATTAGCTCTGCAGGCGGAATAGGGCTTGAGGCATTGGATGATGGGGCTACAATACCACTTGGAGACGAGCATATAGTGTTCACGATAGACGGGCATACAGTCAAGCCGATATTTTTCCCCGGCGGGGATATAGGAAGATTAGCGGTTAGCGGGACAGTCAACGATCTTGCCGTAATGGGAGCAAAACCACTAGCTTTGGCAAGCTCTCTCATAATTGGGGAAGGGTTTGAAGTGAGCGACCTGGAGAGGATATTAAAATCGATGAACGATACAGCTCAAGAAGTTCCTGTTCCGATAATTACAGGTGATACAAAGGTCGTTGAAGATGAAATTGGAATATTCGTGATAACAGCGGGAGTTGGGATTACCCAGAGGCCGATAACGGATTCAGGAGCTAAAATTGGAGATCTTGTTCTAGTAAGCGGAACAATTGGAGACCATGGAATTGCCCTCATGAGCCACAGGGAAGGGATATCCTTTGAAACAGAACTTAAGAGTGACGTTTCTCCAATATGGGATGTTGTCGAAGCAGTGGCTAAGGAAATAGGGTGGGAGAATATTCATGCAATGAAGGATCCCACCAGAGGAGGTTTAAGTAACGCCCTTAATGAAATGGCCAGAAAAGCTAACGTTGGAATTCTGGTGAGGGAGAACGATATTCCAATAAAACCCGAAGTTAAAGCTGCAAGTGAAATGCTTGGAATAAGTCCCTACGAAGTTGCCAATGAAGGAAAGGTTGTTATGATAGTCTCCAAGGAGTACGGAGAAGACGCCCTTGAGGCTATGAAAAAGCTTGAAAAGGGAAAAAATGCTGCAATAATTGGAGAAGTAATTAAAGAGTATCCTGGAAAAGTTATACTCGAGACGGGAATTGGCGGAAAAAGATTCATGGAACCTCCAATTGGAGATCCCGTTCCAAGAGTCTGTTAATGCTTCAACTTCTTAAAGTTCTTGTCCATCTTTTCCATTTCCCTCCACTGTCTTCCGGGCCAGTAAATCTGTCCACAATTTGTGCACATATAGAACTCGTCGTAGGCTTCATAAACCTTGGGCGGAACTTTACCAGCTACATCCTCTTTCTTCACTCTAACTATTACTCCATTGCACTTAGGACACCTAGCATTCTCTGGAAACAGTTCCCCAAATTCAACCCCCTCATCCATAAGTTGCCTTATCTGCTCTTCCAGGGAATTTGACATTATTAGAATAGCCTTTACACCAAGCTTTTTTGCCCTTTCAACAAGGCCAGAATCCCTCGTCAGAATTATCCTGCCATCTTTTCTTGCTATCTTCACTATTTCTTCATCCTCTTTAATTCCATAGAGTGTATCATAACCATAAAGCCTCAGCCACCTTGCGAGTCTTCCAAGCATCATATCTGCTATGAACTTCATCGCCCAAATTTTTAGCTTCCCTCTTAAACAGGTTTTCCACCAATAAATTTAATTACCTTCATATGTATTTAATTTCAGGTGAGAAGATGAAGCTTATAAAAAACTTTCCTCCTAGCCTTTTCGCAAGCGTTATGGGAACTGGAGCCCTTGCAATTACGAGCAAAATGCTCTCAAAAGATTTTCAACAGCTAGAAGTGGTATCAAAAGCTCTTACTTACCTAAACCTAGCACTCTTTTTAGTTCTCCTAATTCCATGGGTAGCAAGATGGGTTCTCTATAAAGAGGATGCCCTAAAAGACTTAAGACATCCTGTAGTTTCTCATTTTTATGGAACAATAGCGATAGCAATGCTGATACTCTCTGCCGACCTTAGAATAGTTCTCAATTTGAAATCAGCTTATTACCTGTGGATTGCAGGAGTTATCATGACCATCGTATTTTCCCTTCTAATACCATACATAATGTTTACCGAGGAAGAGGTTAACATAAAAGCAATTGGACCAGCATGGTTTATTCCGCCAGTTGGGCTTATAGTTATTCCAATGACATGTCTCTACCCAAGAAGTGGCTTAATTGAGATGTTACTCTACTTCTCATGGAGCTCAGGCTTTTTCTTATACTTGGCGTTATTTTCCATAGTCATGCTTAGGTTCATAAGACACGAACCTCTACCATGTGGCTTGGCACCTTCTATCTGGATAAACCTTGGTCCTATCGGGGCTGGAACTGCATCTCTCTTGGCACTTTTGAACGGTGAATTAAAACTTCTTGGGGCTCTTCTCTGGGGTTTTGGAGTTTGGTGGCTCATAATGGCAATATTGCTAACTCTCTACTATCTCAGAAGGCTATCCCTCCCCTACAGTATCGCATGGTGGGCTTTCATCTTCCCATTAGGTGCTTACACTTCCGCAACGCTTAAAGTTGCTTCAATAACTGGAAATATTTTGATAAAAGAGTTTGGGATGGTTTTATATCTCCTTTTGTGGGCGTTGTGGATCATAACCTCTATAAGGAGCATAGTACATCTGGGAAAGATTATTGCAGGCGACTAACATCCCCCAAGGGCTTTCAAAAGAAAAGTAACTTTCCCTTTCTCCCACTTTATTAATACTTCTTAAAACTAATTAAAACTAAGTTAAGTAAGTTTGATAAGAGTAGGGAAAGACTTAATTTAAATTAGGTAATCATCTAAATGGTGAGATAGCCATGGAAAGAGTTGTGCAAATCCTAAAGGAAATCCTAGAAATACCTTCCCCAACGGGTTATACTAAAGAGATAATGGCATACCTAGAGAAATTTATGAAGGAAAACAACGTGAACTACCATTTTACTAACAAGGGGGCGTTGATAGCTGGAAATCATCCCAGACCTGAGCTCGTTGTGATAACCCACGTGGACACGTTAGGGGCAATGGTTAAGGAAATACTTCCAGATGGGCATATAGCATTCTCAAGAATAGGGGGGTTAGTTCTACCTGTATTTGAGGGGGAGTATTGCACGATAATAACGAGGAAAGGGAGAAAGTTCAGAGGAACATTATTACTTAAAAACCCAAGTGCTCACGTGAATAAAGAGGTTGGAAAGAAGGAGAGAAAGGAAGAAAACATGTATATAAGGCTGGATGAGCTGGTAGAGAAAAAGGATGACACAGAAAAACTCGGAATAAGACCTGGAGACTTCATAGCGTTTGATCCAAAATTTGAGTACGTTAACGGCTTCATAAAGGCCCACTTCTTGGACGATAAGGCAAGTGTTGCCGTAGTTCTTGACCTTATCTTAGATCTAAAGGATAAGCTTGACAATATCCCCGTGGCGTTCTTCTTTTCACCGTATGAGGAAGTTGGACATGGAGGCTCAGCTGGCTACCCGAAGTCGACAAAAGAGTTACTAGTCGTTGATATGGGGGTGGTTGGAGAGGGCGTTTACGGGAGAGAAACCGCAGTTTCTATAGCAGCTAAAGACTCCACAGGACCTTATGACTACGACATGACTACCCGGTTAATAGAGCTTGCTGAAGATAAGGGAATTCCCTACGTGGTTGATGTATTCCCATACTACGGTTCAGATGGCTCGGCGGCATTGAGGGCAGGATGGGACTTTAAGGTGGCTCTCATAGGACCAGGAGTTCATGCGAGTCATGGAATGGAAAGGACACATGTGAGAGGACTATACGCTACAAAAGACCTAATAAGGGCTTACATAGAGGATAAGTTTGGAGTTCCGATTTAGTTAGTCACAGAATGTCTCTATTATCCTCTGTATTATTTTACTTGTTTTAGCCCTATCTGCCTTATACAAATAAGGAAGCCTGATGACCTCGACATTTAACCCTTCCTTCTTAAGCTTCTTTTTCAAATCTTCACAGCTGAAGTCTTGATCAGGGCCAAGGGCTATTATGTCGGGTTTGAGCCGTTTTATCGTCTCTAAACTGACCTCACCGGGTTCTCCAATTACAACGTCATCAACATACTTTATGGCCCTAAGGACTTCTGCCCTATCTTCTGCGGGATTTATTGGAGGTCTCCCCTTCCTTCTCTTCACGGTTTCATCGTGGGCGACTATAACTATAAGCTCATCACCAAGCTCCTTGGCCATCTTTAGAAAGTGAATATGACCAACGTGGATTATATCAAAAACTCCTCCAACCACCACCCTTATCTTGCGGTTATTTCCCATATTTTATCCCTCGCATGATGGATTACCTTAACAGCCTTGCCCCTGTTTTTCTCTTTCATGGCTTTCCCGCTCATAAGAGCTATTCCTATCGCCAGCGGTCTTCCATAATTTTCCTCAATTATGAAAACAAAGTCTCCTTCTTTTATATTCTCGTCTGCATCAACTATTCCTGGGGCCATTACATCGGCTCCATTAAGTATGTGGGGAACGGCCCCTTCATCAACAACAACTCTTCTTGGCCACTTCTTTAAGTCTTCCTCGTCCGAAAGATTATACAGGGCTATGACAAGGGGAAATATAAGGTCTTTCCTCCTTATAAACATAGGCCTGTCATTGACAAGAATTATTTCAGTAGTTTTATCAAATTCTGCAACTTTCACGTCATCCTTCTTTTTGAGCATCTTCTGAGCTATCTCCTCACCGAACATTTCACCTAGTTGCCGTATTATTGCCTTAACTTCCTTCTTGCTCAATGGATGCTTAATCCTCAACTCCATTTTCCATCCCCTTTAAATTTAATTGACAATCTCCTCGTACAACTTTCTAGCGGCGTCCCTTGGATTTTCGGCATTGTATATGGATCTTCCAACAATTATATAATCAGCCCCAGCCTCCATAGCCTCTTTGGCCTTTCCTCCCTGCGCTCCTATTCCTGGTGTTAGAATCTTTATACTCCTCTTTAATTTTCCTCTGATGTACCTAATCCTCTCAGGTCTTGTACCCGGAGCTATAACACCAAAAGGCTCAACTTCATTTGCCATTTCTATAAATTTATCTGTTAAGGGGTTTATGAACTCTAACGCACCAGGATGGCTCATTTCAACGATCATTATTATTTGGCCAAGCTCTTTGACCGCAAGAACGCTATCCTTTCCAACGAAAGAATGAACTATGACATAATCGGCACCGGCTCCATAAATCTTCCTCGCTACAAGCCTGTTTGTGTTTGGAATGTCTGCGAGCTTTAAATCCGCTATTATCGGAAGACCTATCCCATCTTTTAATTCCCTTATTATGCTTATGCCACTTCCTATTATCAGAGGCCAGTTGACTTTGATCATTGATATATAATCCTTAACTTCCTTAGCAATTTTTATCGCTCTTTCCCTTTCATAGACATCTAAGGCGAGAATTATCACTTGATCACCTCCATTAACTCCTGAGGAATACTGTCTTCTTTCATGACGAGTGCTACATGAATAGCTGCTCTCAAGGCCTTTCCGGGGCTGTCTGCCCAGGCTATTACAATGGCATCTCCTTCTTTATAATAACCTGAAAGCTTCTCAACTATTTCTGGATATGTTTCTTTGAGCGGCCTCAGATCCTCGGGAAACACAATATCCCCGTCCTTCACTATCAGTATCATGGCTCCTTTAGCATCAAATCTTATAGCTTCGTCCCTGAGCTCTATTGATTTAAACTCACCTGGATTTTTCACAACAACGGCGAACGCTGGAAAATTCTCCACTTTGATTTCTATCGGCTCAGAAAATAACTCCTCAAGCTTGCCCTTGAGTTCCATACCTTCTTCAGTTAAGAAATGCCCTCTCTGTCTTGACTTTATGAGTCCAAGCTGAGTGAGCTTCCTTAAGAGGGTTCTTATAGTTCCCTCCCCCAGTTCTAACTTTTCTGCCATTTGCTTTCTTCCAACTGGATCCTTAAGCATGAATATTACTGCAAAGGCATCTTCAAGGGTGTATTCGGGGTATGCCCCCCGCCTCCGTTCCACTCTCACCACCAAATCAAAACTTTGCTTGGAAACTAAATAAAGTTTAACCTAGGGCCCAGAAACCTTTAAAAGGAGGTAAAAGAGAATTCAAAAAAGAACACTTCTGGAGGTGTTAGAAGATGAAAGAGATAGTAGAGAGGGTTAAAGCCAAAACAAAGATACCAGTTTATGAGAGAAGCGTAGAAAACGTATTGTCTGCCATTTTAGCGAGCAGTGATATCTGGAGAATAGTCGACCTCAGTGAAGAACCTCTTCCTCTCGTCGTTGCAATCCTAGAAGCTTTAAATGAGCTGGGTTATGTTGACTTTAAGGATGGAGTCAAGCTAACAGAAAAGGGAGAAAATCTTATAGCAGAGTACGGAATTGGGAAGAGGTACGATTACACATGCCCACACTGCCAAGGTAAAACAGTTGATCTCCAAGCCTTTGCTGACCTATTGGAGCAATTCAGAGAAATCGTAAAGGACAGGCCAGAACCAGTCCATGAATATGACCAGGCTTATGTGACCCCTGAAACGACCGTAGCAAGGGTTATACTAATGCACACGAGAGGAGATCTAGAGAACAAAGAAGTTTTTGTTCTTGGCGATGACGACTTAACGAGTGTTGCCCTAATGCTATCAGGTTTACCAAAGAGAATAGCCGTTCTCGACATAGACGAGAGGCTAATCAAGTTCATAGAAAAAGTTGCCGATGAGATTGGGTACAATGACATCGAAATATTCACCTTTGACCTGAGAAAGCCCTTGCCGGATTATGCTCTTCACAAGTTTGACACCTTCATAACGGATCCTCCAGAAACCGTTAAGGCAATAAGAGCCTTCGTTGGAAGAGGAATAGCAACACTCAAAGGTCCAAGATGTGCCGGATACTTTGGAATTACTAGGAGAGAAAGCTCTCTAGACAAGTGGAGGGAAATTCAGAAGTTGTTGATAAATGAGTTCAATGTTGTTATAACAGACATAATAAGGAACTTCAACGAATACGTAAACTGGGGATACGCTGAAGAGACTAGAGCTTGGAAGCTCATCCCAATTAAGAAGCTCCCAGAGTATAACTGGTACAAGAGCTATATGTTCAGGATTGAGACATTAGAGGGCTCAAGAGGATACGAAGAGGAAATAACTGATGAGGATATTTACAACGATGAAGAGGCATCAACAACATGATATTTCCACTTTCTTCCTTATACTTTGCTTTATGTAAAAAAAGTATAAGAGAAGAAAACTGCTTCACTTGATAATAACTTCGGCAAAGTTCGTGAACTCATCGAAATCCGTCCACTCATTGTCACTGTCGTGAAGTGCTGGTTGGTCTGGAAGTGCGTCTACAGCTGAATCCCCAATCCCTTGCCCTGTTATGTATGCGACTATGTAAATCTTCTCTGGCTTTCCACCGAGAACCTTCCATGGTATTGCTATTTCAAGTGTTTGCAGTCCGTCATCTCCACCACTGTAGGCATAGAATGCATACTTATCAAGCTTAAGATACTCCCAAGTTCCATTTCTCCAGATAGCTAAGTTGGCAGATGTTATATTGTTAGTACCTGGGCTTCCGAAGAACTCTCCATTCCAGAATAGGTATATCTGTGCATCTATTCCTCTCGTGAAGTCGATGTTCCTTCCCCATGCGTCTCCTCCGGTGGTATAGCCACCTTCCTTATAATCAAGGGAAATTCCGTAGGCTATTCTCCATGAAGCCTTGTTATTAGTCCTTAAAGCCAGATACAAGAAGTTGTCGTCGTAGTCTACATAAAGAGCTTTTAGATCGGCGCCTTCTTGTCCAAATCCAGTAGTATCCTCCACAAGTGGCTTTACACTCCAATCTGTTAAGTTGCCATCAATGTTCTTCTTTAACTCCTTCTTTAACTCCTGCATTTCTCTAGCCCATTCCAGTTCTTTAGAAGTTATAATCTCTATTATCCGTTGAAGCTTGGCGTTTATCCTAATAAGGCCCGTATATGCCCTGTATATCTTAACAGCAGTTGATATTGTGAATTTTCCTGAATTAACATCTCTTACTGCCTCATTGTATAATCTCTCGAGCTCGTAAACTTTTGAAGTGAGCTCTTCGATTTCTTTGGTAAACTCTGCGGGAACACTTAATGAGCTGAGGTTTTGGAGAAGTATAGAGTACTTGGCATACTCTGTCTGGAACCTAGATAGTCCATAGTACCTTGCAACATCCATAAATGCGTTAACGTTTCTCCTTCTCTCCTCAGCTAACCTCTCTTCAAGGTAGTTAATTACTTCCCCTCTCTCGACCCCAGCATTAAAAGTTATCTTTATGTAATAGTCAGGTATGTTATCTTTAAGTTCCTCTTCTGTTGAGGCTTCTGAAATTGTATCCACAATGTCGCTTATATCGTCGTTTGCAAAGGGATCTCCAAAGTTCCAAACTGCAGGACCATAGCTAAATGCTGTTGCAACCTGTAACTTGATAGTTTCTGAATTGTTTATTGCGGATAATGGAATCCTTATCTCTATCGTGTTCATATCTAAGTTAATTCCGACGATTGCATCACTGACTTGTATTATGTTCCCGTCTGAATCTAGTATGTAGAATAATGAAGATTTTGACGAACCTGGTCCTGCAACTACCTCCTTCTCCCCAGAATATTCACTACTGGCAAGATTTACGACAATCTGAATATCCCACGGAATTATCGTCTTAGTATCCATGTCTCCAGCGAACCAATATACACCACCGGCTTTGTAGTCTATTGGAATCGCAACAAATGTTGCCCCGTTGTCTCCAATCTTTATATTGCTCATATTTTCAAACATTAGTAGGAAGTATACGTACTTCTCGTCTTTTGTCACTCCAAACTCAACTAGGTCTGAATGTTCAGAACTCTTCCCGGGAAGGTACGGATCTTTATCTTTTCTTTGATCTCCAACTGCATCCTTCCAGATGAAGTATCCACTAGTAACTTCGTAGGAATTATCAGTTAAAGAAACCTTTGGCCAATCATCTGGATTTCCATCCACATCTACCTTTCCAACCCAGACAACGCTCACGTCTAAACTGTATTCGTTATTGTTTTCATTGAGTTCTAATACTGAATTCTCTTCATCAACAACGGCCTTTATAGTGTAATCTCCCACACTTGTAGGAGTCCAGTTGAAGGTTATCGTCTTTTCTTCTCTCGCATCTACGGAAATAGTCCAGTTCTTATAGAGAGTGTTGTTGATGTAAACCTTAACCGTCGTTTCTGAAATTGGAAGATCTCCTAAGTTTCTAACGTGTACAGAGTACTCCGCCTCCCTATTCACCCCGACAACAGTTGGGCCTGAGATGGTAACTGTAAGATCAGGGAATTCAAATGTCGTCGCTAGCATACTAAACACATCTTCATCTGTCCACTCACTCCCGATGTTCGAGTAATCAATAGCTGGATCATAGGGAGCAGTGTCAACGGCGCTACTCCCATCACCTCCGGTAACCCAGGCTATAATGGCAAACCTTTCTTTGAAGCCACCGAGAGCGCTCCAGGGTATCTTTATCTCTAGTGTTTGTAGCCCCGTAGTAGTATCGCCAGTATAGGCAAATTCTCCGCCAACTTCGCTTATACTCTTGTAATCCCATCCCTCACCAGTCCAAGTTATGAAATTATCGGCCGTTATTCCAGAAGATCCGCTCCACCAGAAGTAAATCTCATAATCTATGGCAAATCCAGAGAATGTTATTTTCCTTCCCCAAGCGTCTGTCTCCCCGACAGCGCTACTATATCCATTGTCACTTCCTGGATCTACGTCAATTCCAATTCCATATGCAACGTCCCAACTCTGAGAATTATTTGTTCTTATCGCGATGTACAAGTAATCCGCATCCCAGGAAACATATAGTGCCTCTATATCTGCTCCGGGGAGCCCACTTGGTAGTGAGGGAATCTTCTCATTTTCTGTCCAATCACTAAGATCTCCGTCAATGACTTTTGAAGATACTGAAACGACAGCTAAGTTAGTAAACGTATCGTCATCAGTCCACTCGCTTCCTATGTTGGAATAATCTATGGTAGGATCCACGGGAAGTGAGTCAACGGCACTACTACCATCTCCCCCGGCAATCCATGCAATGATGCCAATTTTTTCAGGTTTCTCACCAAAAGCACTCCAAGGAATTCTTATTTCTAGAGTCTGCAATCCATTACTCGAATCTCCCGAATATGCAAATTCTCCGCCAACTTCGCTTATACTCTTGTAATCCCATCCCTCACCAGTCCAAGTTATGAAATTATCGGCCGTTATTCCAGAAGATCCGCTCCACCAGAAGTAAATCTCGTAGTCGATTCCAAAATTATTCCCAAACGATATTTTCCTTCCCCAGGCGTCACTTGTTCCCTTGTATCCAGTCCCTGCACCTGGGTCTATGTCAATTCCAATTCCATATGCAACATCCCAACTCTGAGAATTATTAGTCTTAATTGCTATGTAGAGATAGTTCTCATCCCATGCAATGTAGAGCTTATCCAAATTGGCTCCTGCTAATCCTGAATCTTTCCCTATTGCAACAACATCAGCTTTTAGCCATTCCGTTAAGCTACTGTCTATTGTCTTTGTTCCATACATTGCAGCCACTGGTTGAAATACTGAGAATATCATAACAAGCACAAGTGAAATCCCAATTGTCCAACGCACTACACCCAAAAGTAATCACCTCAAGTGATACATTAATTCGCTGGACTTTATATATTTTATCTCTGTAAAAACTTTCACTAGAACAACCTAATACTGCATTAAAATGAGCATCTACATTTAAGAAAAAACGGAGGGAGAAAATGAAACTTTAAAACTAATTTAGAACTTTATCCCGCCAATCAATAATGCAAGAACGGCCTTTTGGGCATGGAGCCTGTTCTCGGCCTGATCCCAGACAACACTGTTTGGTGAATCAATAACATCATCAGTAACTTCCTCTCCCCTGTGGGCTGGTAGGCAGTGCATGAACATATAGTCCGGCTTTGCATGCTTGACTAGGTCCTTGTTCACTTGGAACGGCTTGAATATCTTTCTTCTCTCCTCAGCCTCGGCTTCTTGGCCCATTGAAGCCCACACGTCAGTATAGACAACATCGGCATCCTTAACCGCTTTAACAGGATCGTGGAGTAACTCGAAGCTTCCCCCACTCTCTGCGGCATTCTTTTCGGCCCACTTAATTACCTTCTCATCGGGCTCATATCCCTCGGGAGTAGCAACAACAACGTCAGCACCGAGCTTTGTTCCCGCTATCATGAGAGAGTGTGCGACGTTATTGCCGTCTCCAACATATGCAACTTTCACGCCTTGAATCCTGCCCTTCTTCTCCCAAATCGTCATATAGTCTGCCAAGGCTTGGCATGGATGTGAGAAGTCGCTGAGTCCGTTTATTACCGGAACTGATGCATACTTAGCGAGATCTTCGACGTCCTTATGATCATAAACCCTTGCCATTATAGCATCTACATACCTGCTGAGAACCCTTGCCGTATCAGCTATAGTCTCTCCCCTCCTAAGCTGTAGGTCTTGAGCGTTCAGATAGAGGGCATGCCCGCCAAGGTGAGCCATTGCAACTTCAAAGCTCACTCTAGTTCTTGTGGAGGGCTTCTGGAAGATCATTGCGAGTGTTTTGCCCTCAAGAAGTCTGTGAGGCTTTCCTATCTTCTGCCAAATCTTGAGCATCTTTGCGGTCTCGAGTATTGTCCATATCTCTTCCGGAGTGTAGTCCTGTAAACATAGAAGGTCTCTTCCGGCCAGGCTAACCACCATGTTCATCACCGCTAAAATGTTTTCAGGCATTTTAATAACTCTTTCGTCAAAAAACCTGTTCATAAACCGAATATGTTTAGGAATAACGGGAGATATTGGTTTCCAAATGTAATGGGGATACCTATCTTATCTTGCTAATTTCAGTATCTCCTGTGGAGCACCGGCAATCTCTACGAGGTACTCTGCCTCAACTATATGAAGCCTTCCTGGAACTACGAGAACGTGAGGTTGCCTTCCGAAGTCCTCCTCTATTAAATCCCTAACGTACCCGGCCCTTATCGTTGGTTCTAAAGAGCCGGCCCTTGCCAAGACAACGACCAATGTGTTCGGGGTGAAAACACCCTCACCCTTCATTTCTTCAACTTTAAGTAGGAGCTCCATAGCTTCATTGGCCGTCATGTATTTTCCCTTTTCAGCTTTTATATCTAGGAACAGTAAGGTGTGAAGGCCTCTTTCTTTATTTTCCTTTATAACGTCATAGTAGCTCGTTGGAAACCAGTTACCCTCGGGATAAGCCACGGTAGCGCTTTTTCCGAACTTATATATATGAAGACCAGTTATCGCGATTGCAGAATATATGCTGGGAGCATGAATTACATAACTCTTAACTCCCATTTTCTTGGCCCTAATCCTCAGTTCTGCATGCGTTGTTGCAACCATGGGATCTCCAGCCGTTAAAAACGCAACATCCTTTTCTTTGGCCTCCGGGAGAACAATCCTTTCAAAGTTTAATTCAACATCTTCTCTGCTTAGAACGGTTATCTCCTTTTTAATGAGTTCCTCTATCTTTTTTAGTGTAGTTCCGGCCAATAGGGAAGTATAAAATTCAGCGTAAACTTTCTCACATCTCCTTGCTATTTCCAACCCCTTAAGGGTTATGTCCTTTTCATCATATAATCCAAGACCAATAAAGTATAGGACCATTATCTCACCTCCTTCTCTGCCTTTTAAATTGAAAGTAGCCCAGATTTTCTAAGATCCTCCCCTTTTTTAATCGGGAATGCTTCATAACCAAGTCCCCTTAATAGTTTTGCAAATGCCCTAGAGTAGCCAAATATAGTAAAAACAGTTTCTGGATTAACTCTTTCAACGATTTCAACTAACTCCCAAAAATCTGCATGGTTACTGAGTTTTATGCTCCCAAATCCTGAAACTTTAATCCCTCTACTTGATGAAACGATCACATTGCTCTCCTCATCTATTTTCAACTTAACTCCAAACTTTGAGTAGATCCTTGAAACCTTCTTAATAGCATTATCAACTTTTGGAGCGTATCCATGAGCATTTAGAATTGATATTACCTCTTGAGCTTTTCCATAAGGATTGGCCATGAATACTGGAGTTTCTCCTCTGTCTAATGATTTTTCAACCTCTCCTATTATAATCTTCTCAACATGTTTAGGACTTGGAAAGGAGTACATTGGAACTCCGAAAGTTGCCTCTATGATCAGAAAATCGGCTCGAGGGACTTTAGCTTTTTTAGCCGTTCTTAATTTTTCTAATTTAATGTCGCCAGTATAATAGAGGGTTCCTTCGTCAAGCCAAATCTTTATTCCACTCGCGCCCAAAATATGGCCAGACGGATAGAGTTTTGCCTTGTAATCCCCAATATAAAATCTTTTTCCCAACTTAACAATTTTATAGAACTTTGAATTTCTCAAATGGCTGAAATATGCAGTTTCTTTTGTGGAAAATATTATTTTAGCTGAAGCGAAGTGATCTGTATGAGCATGGCTTTGGAATGCAACATTTCCCTTCCAATCTAGGGCTATTGAACCGATGAGCATACGAAAGGCTGATATTTTTTATGGGTAATATATCATTCGGTGGTTTCGATGAAGTTCGACCCACTAAAAGAAGCATTGAAAATTAAAGAAGAAATAATTGCATGGAGAAGAGACTTCCACATGCATCCAGAGCTTGCATTCGAGGAGGAAAGAACCTCAAAGATAGTGGAGGAACATCTTAGGGATTGGGGTTATAAGATCAAGAGGGTAGGAACAGGAATAATAGCCGACATTGGTGAAGGAGACAAAATAATAGCCCTAAGGGCGGATATGGATGCCCTACCCATTCAAGAAGAGAACGATGTTCCCTACAAGTCTCAAGTCCCAGGGAAAATGCACGCATGTGGTCACGATGCTCACACGGCAATGCTTCTAGGGGCTGCGAAGATAATATCTGAGCACTCCGAAGAGCTGAATAACAAAGTGAGGCTGATATTCCAACCAGCTGAGGAAATAGGAAATGGTGCTCTTAAGATGATAGAAGGTGGAGCATTAGAGGGAGTTGCTGCAATATTTGGAATTCATGTATGGGCTGAGCTTGAATCTGGTATTGTTGGAGTTAGAGACGGTCCATTCCTGGCTGGAGTTGGCAGGTTCTTAGCTAAGATAATTGGAAAAGGAGGTCACGGTGCGGCTCCTCAGTATGCAATCGATCCAATTCCAGCTGCAGCTGATGCTGTTTTAGGCCTCCAAAGAATAGTTGCTAGGGAAATTGATCCTTTAGAGAGTGCCGTCGTGACAGTTGGTAGAATTCAAGGAGGTTCAGCTTTCAACGTTATTCCTGAGAGCGTTGAGATCGAGGGTACGTTTAGATTCTTCAGCAATGAACTTGGTGATTTCATCAAGAGTAGAATTGAGGAAATAATTGAAAATACAGCGAGGGCCCACAGATGTAAAGCTGAAATAAAAACCGAGATTCTTGGCCCACCAACTATAAATAATAGGGAAATGGTAGACTTCGTTAGAGAGGTTGCAGAGGAGATTGGCCTTAAAGTTGGGGAAGTCAGAAAAACACTTGGTGGAGAAGACTTTGCCTTTTATCTTCAAAAAGTACCAGGGGCATTCATAGCACTAGGAATAAGAAATGAGAAAAAGGGAATCATATATCCCCATCACCATCCAAGATTTGATGTTGATGAAGATGTTTTGCCTCTTGGAACAGCACTTGAGGTTGCATTAGCTTTCAGGTTCTAGAGATTTGCGAGTATTTCTTCTTCTTCCATCGTTCTTTCACAGTAATGACACCTAACCTTTAAAGGCTCCTTGCTGATGACGTAAAACTTTGTAGTTACGTATTCATAGTTAGTTATGCAGTTTGGATTTCCACACTTAAGTATCCCTTCAATGACGTCAGGTATCTCAACCTTAAACTTCTCCACGACCTTGTAGTCTCTTATTATATTTACCGTTGCAGAAGGTGCAACGAGTGCAATTTTGTTTACTTCTTCTTCGCTGAGGAACTTCCCCTCTACCTTAACGATATCCTTCCTACCAAGTTTTTTGCTTGGGACATTCATTGCCAGCAAAACTGCTCCACCATTTGCTAATCTACCGAGCTTGAGTATCTCTATAACCTTTAGGCCTTTTCCGGCAGGTATATGATCTATAACGGTTCCCTCCTTAATTGCAGAAACCTTAAGCTCGGGCATTCACAACACCCCCAGAACAAGGCCAAGGAGAGCCATTCTAATTGGAACACCATTAAAAACCTGTTTGAAATATATAGCATGTTTCGTCTTGTCTACCTCGGGATGTATTTCATCGACCCTAGGGAGTGGATGCATTATCCTTAGGTTGTCTTTGACACCCTCCAAAATTTTACAGTTCACTTGATAGCTGCCCTTCACCTTGAGATACTCTTGCTCATCAGGAAACCTTTCTTTTTGAATTCTAGTGACGTACAAGACGTCGAGCTCTTTTATTACAGATTCTAGGTCTGATGTTTCATAGACTTTAACTCCTTTCTCCTTTAGCTCTTCAACTATATGTCTTGGCATCCTTAGCATCTCTGGAGAGATAAGATAAAGCTCTACCTCATAGAATGCAAGTGCTTCAGCTAAGCTATGAACTGTTCTTCCATACTTTAAGTCACCAAGGAGTCCAATTTTCAGGCCATCAATTTTTCCAAACTCTTTCTTTATTGTATATAGGTCGAGGAGAGTTTGTGTTGGATGTTGATTACTTCCATCCCCCGCATTTATGACCGGAATGTCTGCAACTTCAGCGGCAAGCCTTGCAGCCCCTTCTTTTGGATGTCTAATCACTATGACGTCACTATACTGTTCGACTGTTTTTATTGTATCTCTAAGGCTCTCACCCTTCTTAACGCTACTAGTTGATGCTTCCGCAAACCCTATAACACTACCTCCCAGCCTGTGCATGGCGGATTCAAAGCTTAGCCTTGTTCTAGTTGAGGGCTCAAAAAATAGTGTTGCGAGGATTTTTCCTCTCGCATACTCCAGCTGCCCCTTCTCTTTAAGTTCCTTTTCAAGCCTTTCGGCAGTTGCAAGGACGAACTCTATATCTTCTTTAGAAAAGTCTCTAATACTTATGACATCTCTACCTGTCCAGTCCATCAAAGCCCTTCCTCAGTGAAAGTTCACGGTTATATAAGGTTTGCTTTGACAAAAATATGTCACCATGAAAAGACATATATTATCCGAGATGGTAAAAATAGCCAGGTGAGAAAGTATGATAAAGCGTTCATTGATACCAACCGCACTCTCCATAATATTAATACTAACTCTCATGGCACCGCTAAGTGAGGCCTGTTTCTTTCCTCAAGACCTCTACGCTGTAGAAGTTGAGCTTACCAAAATCAAGGACTACAATCTTGCTCCTCTCCTTAGCGCAAAGAATGTACTTATTGAGGAAGACGGAAAAATTGTATATAGGTCACACTACGACGAAAGATTGGCTGTGATAGTCTGGAAAGATAAAGAAGGTAAACTTCATGTGAGAGTCCAAATACCAACGGAGAGAAAAATAATCTACGAATATGAAGAAATTTTTACGGCTGTTATCCCATTGGAAGATGTTAAGGAGAGAGCGAAGAGATTTGGATGGTACGTTGAAGGTAATAGAGTGGAGAAAGAAAACTTGACCATTATCTTTACTCCACTTAAAGGAAAAGAGTGTAACTCAGATCTTGACTGTAAAGTTAGTGGTTGCTCAGGAGAAGTGTGTGCTCCAAGGAATAAGACCATATATTCGATCTGCATTTACCGGGAGTGGTATAAGTGTCTTAACTTAACAAGCTGTGGATGCTACAATGGATTCTGTACTTGGAAACCAAATAAAGAATTCCTTTCTTGTCTAAAAAGCTACAACGTATCTCTAGAAGAAATAATTCAGGCAAGAACAAGAGTTAAGATTTCGATAAGAGGTGAAGAACTTGGTTATGGGGAAATAGAAGAGTTGAAGAGAGTTTTAGGATGCAACGTGCCAAGGAACTTTACGAGAACAGTTATAGATATTAAGGTTATTCCAAAAATAAATCCTGATACTCTAAACGCGGGAAAAGCTATTGAGAAAGAACTTAAGTGGCTAAGAAGTATTGGGGTAATCAAGATAAACGATAGTGACATTGAAAAAATAGTAAAGGTTGCTAAGTGGGGGTATGCGGGATATAACTCTAGAATTGGCTTTTATGATGACAAGTGGATCCCATACTCCAATGCCTCGAATGCAGTCTTGATTAGATGTGGAGGCTTAGCTTACGAGGAGTATAACCTTCCGCCCTCAACCCCAATAGTCAACTCGACGAGAACTGAAGAAACTCCTACTCGTGAAGTTTGTGGTCCAGGGGTTATCCTGCTCTTAATAATGTTAGGGGGAGTGAGGAGAAAATGAGAACACCAACATCATTTTGGGCAGAGGTGATTTTACCAGCAATAAGAGCTTTGATAGCTAAGACTTTGTATTCTCAGGGTTACTCTCAAATAAAAATAGCTGAAGAGCTGGGGGTAACACAAGCAATGGTTAGTAAATATCTATCAAAATATTCGCCTCCTGAGTTACTTGGGCCGATAATAGACGACCTTGAAATCTTGGCAATAACGATATCTGAAATGATAATGCAAGGCCAGAAGAAAGAAGAAATAGTAAAGATTCTGGAAAGAAAGTTCTTTGAGTTTTTGCAAGATGAAAAATTCTGTAGGCTATATTCAAAGTACTCAAAGATGCCCGAAAGTGTATGTAAGGAGGTATTTCCTGAAGAACATGAAAAAAGAGAAGTTCTTGAACAGCTTTCAAAGGCATTGGATATATTGCTAAAAGATGACACGTTCCCTAATCTAATCCCAGAAATAAGGAGCAACTTTGCATACTCTCTCAAAAATCCCAAGAATGAAGAAGATGTAGCCGCAATTCCTGGTAGGATAACAGTTGTAAAAGGGAAACCTTTCGCCATGCCTCCGGACTTTGGCGTTAGCAGGCACACTGCTAGATTACTTGTAAAGGTTTCCAAATATAACCCCTCAATAAGGTCAGTGCTGAATATTAGGCTTGGAGAGGACATCCTGAGGGCATTAGAGAAATCTGGGCTGAGGGTTTGTTACCTTGAGAAAAAGGATAGAACAATTGAAGAAACTGAAAACGACATAGCAAAACTCTTTGAAAAAGATGTCTGTGATGTTGTTGTTGATCCTGGAGGCTATGGGTTAGAACCTTGTGTGTATATCTTTGGTAGAGACCCGCTAGAAGTAGTAGGTAAGCTGAAAATAATTGAGCAAAATTTATGAATTTTTCTTCATAATTTTTTAGTGGTAGAAGTGGTTGAGGGATATAGACTTCTTTACCCATTAAGGACTTACCTAATTGTTTCTGGTCAAGGGAAAGAGGCCAATGTAATGGCCGCAGACTGGGTAACGGTGGTGTCCTACGATCCATTCATGATAGGAGTGGCAATTGCTCCAAAAAGGACGACTCATGGTATGATAAAGAAGTATGGGGAATTCGTGGTCAGTGTTCCAAGTCTTGAGATGCTGAAAGACGTGTGGATAGCTGGAACAAAGAAAGGTCCCTCAAAGCTTAAAGAAATGTCCATAACCTTGATTCCTTCAAAGAAGGTAAAAGTCCCAAGCATAAAGGAAGCTCTGGCCAACATAGAGTGTGAAGTCGTAGATGCCAGAGACTATGGTGATCACACATGGTTCGTTGGAAAGGTAGTTGACTTCACCTATAAAGAAGAGGCTTTTAAAAATGGAAAACCAAATTTAAAGGCAAAATTCTTGGCCCACCTATCCTGGGTAGAGTTTGTGACGTTCTCTGAAGAAATCTATAGGGCCGAGTGATAACTTTTTAGCTTTTTTCTTCTTACCTCTTCTCCTTAGAAAACGAGCTCAAAAGAGAAGTCAACTATTTAAGCTAAATCGTCATGAATTTCTGCTTGGGTGAACTCTATGAGGGTCGTTAGGAAGGAGCTACACTTCTCAACAAAAGGGGAAATAGACCTAGTGGACATAACTCATGAAGTGGAGAAATTTGTTGCAGAAAGTGAAATAACGAATGGCCAAGTTCTAATATTCGTCCCTGGGGCTACTGGGGCAATAATAGCCATCGAACATGAGGAAGGTCTGCTTGAAGACTTTAAGAGTTGGCTAAGAGAAGTGATACCCAAAGATAGGCACTATCTCCACAACAGGTTTGACGACAACGCACACTCTCATCTTAGGGCGACACTTCTTGGACCGAGTCTGGTGTTCCCAATAGTGGATGGAGAATTAATGAGGGGAACATGGCAGCAAATATTCTTTGTTGAACTTGATACAAGGCCAAGAAGGAGGAGAGTCATTCTCCAGGCTATTGGAGAATAGCCCTCCAAAGCTCATTAGAATGGACTATAAACCACCACTTCTTCAGTTCCCTCCTTATCTCCTTATAATCTGGATGGAATCTAGCAACTATACTCCAGAATTTTTTATTATGCCTCATCTCTATGAGATGGGCAAGCTCGTGCGTTACTAAATAATGAACCAGTCTTGGGGGAAGGGCGGCAGCCGCCAAATTGATAGTTATAGATCTTTTCCACGTCGCTGTTCCCCACTTTGCTTTCAGAGGTCTTATGTATATTCTGTTTGGGAATACTCCAATAATACCTCCAACTTCTTCTACAACGCTTTTGATGTACTCTCTTAATGACTCCCTGACTTCCTCCCTTAGGACTTCTGGGTCTTTGTTGACTTCAATAAACTCTCCAAAAAGAGGGAATCCTGACTTATTGAGGTTAAAAGCTTCTTCAACTATCTTAAGCTTGCTGAGTATCCATTTTTTCTTCTTTCTAAGGATGTCTTCAACAATTCTTTCACACGGTGTAGTGACGAGGAGTGAGCCATCTTCCAATATCCTTATTGTCACGTACTTAACAGGTTTCACTCTAACTATGTACTTTACGGGCTTTCCGTCAAGAAGTATAGTTGGCATGTTATAAACTTCTCAAAAATCTTAAAAACTCCTTCTCCAGCTTGGAAGCGATGAGGAAGCCAGGAGACATACTAAGGGAAATACTAAAAGAAAAAGGAATAGAAAGGGTCGGGACGCTATCAAGGAAATGGCCTTCCGGGGAGGATATATTCCAGGAACTTGCCCTTCTCCTATTAGAAGGAGATGGTGCAATAGTTAAGCTCCAAGAACCTACGGCTGAATCTTGGGATCTCTCTGGAAAAAAGAGGGGACCATCAATATATGCATATGTTAGACCTTGTATGGTTGAGAAGTTTGAGGTTGTGATTTCACGGGAAGATCTGATGAGAAGGCTTCCTGACTATCCATGGATAATAATTGACTTAATGTTCTGGCACAAGCACATTCCAAAGGAAAAAGGGAAAGTGTCTCTCCAACTTAGAGAAACTTACGCTGTAGCCAGGAGAATGTTCTGGCCTAGAAGGGTTGCAATAACGTGGGTTAATGAGGAGTTCAGAAAAATGGCCAAGCTGCCCCTAGAGAAAGTTGAGGCATCCCCTGTACCAACGGCTGAGTTCCTCAGGAGTAGGGGAATTAAAAGGGTTGTTCTTCTGGATCCAAATGCCCCAGAAGTCCTATCTAAGGAGGATCTAAAGGAGAAAGCCTTCATAATAGGCGGAATAGTAGATATGAAGGGAGACAAAAAGGGAACCACAGCAAAAATTGGAGAGAGCTTGGAGTCTCAAGGGATTGAGGTTTTGAGGAGAAAAATAGTCTTAAGGGGAGATGTTGTTGGAGTTCCTGACAGGATAAATCACATAGCTGAAATCTTGATACGGATGTTATATGGAGAGGATATGGAAAAAGCAGTCCTCGCTGTTCAGGCACCTACTCATGCGAGATGGAGGCTTAGGAAAGAGATTCCCAAGAGAAAAATCCGATATTTGATAGATGGAAAGTTATACTTAGTAGTTGAGAAAGAGCTTTATGACGAACTTAAGGAGTGGCTGAACATTAGATGGGAGGATTTTGTAAAAGTTCTCAGAGAAACTGGCATGGTGGCTCTTGAGAGAAAAAGAATTCACCACCTAAATAAGATATCGGTATACAGATTTGACAGAAGTGGAGGGAAGAGGGTGATTCTGCTTAAAAGAGTTGCCCTTCTCTGCTATAATTGCTAAACCATATACTTTTAAGGAGGGTTTATGTCTGTCTATTTTTGAAGGAAAATGAAGATCGACGACCTTCCAGTTAGTCCAAAAGTCAAGGAGGTTTTAAAAGAGAGAGGAATTAGGGAGCTTTATCCTCCACAAGAGGAGGCCCTTAAGAGTGGAGTCCTTGAGGGCAAGAACCTTCTGGTAGCAATACCTACGGCCAGTGGAAAGACTCTCATAGCCGAGATAGCAATGGTTCATAGGGTGCTTACGGAAGGGGGGAAGGCAGTTTATTTAGTCCCACTGAAAGCACTAGCTGAAGAAAAATTCAAAGAATTTAAAGACTGGGAGAAGGCAGGACTTAGAGTTGCAGTAGCTACTGGAGATTATGACTCAAGTGACGAGTGGCTTGGAAAGTATGACATAATAATAGCAACTGCTGAAAAGTTTGACTCGCTCCTTAGGCATGGTTCAAGCTGGATAGAGGACGTTAAGGTAATAGTTGCTGATGAAATCCACTTGATAGGCTCAAGGGACAGGGGAGCGACCCTTGAAGTAATTCTCACCCACATGCTTGGAAGAGCCCAAATAATAGGACTATCGGCAACTGTTGGAAATCCAGAAGAGCTTGCTAAATGGCTAAATGCTGAGCTTATAGTTAATGAGTGGAGGCCAGTAGAGCTTAGGAGAGGAGTTTTTAGCCAAGGGATGGTTCTTTGGGAGGACGGAGAAATAGACAGATTTCCTAGTTGGGAGGATCTTGTGTATGATGCAGTAAGGAAAGGAAAGGGGGCACTGGTATTTGTCAATATGAGACGAAAAGCCGAAAGAACTGCACTAGAGCTTTCAAAAGAAGTTAAAAGATTTCTAAGCAGGAAAGAAGTGACAAAACTTAGAGAATTAGCTGAATCCCTTGAGGAAAATCCCACAAATGAAAAACTGGCAAAGGCTCTCTTAGGAGGTGTTGCCTTCCATCATGCTGGGCTTGGTAGAGATGAGAGAGTTCTCGTAGAAGAGAACTTTAGAAAAGGATTAATTAAAGTCGTTGTTGCAACGCCAACGCTCGCTGCGGGGATAAACACTCCCGCATTCAGGGTTATAATCCGGGACGTCTGGAGGTACTCTGAATTTGGAATGGAACGCATCCCGGTTCTCGAAGTGCAGCAGATGATGGGTAGGGCTGGGAGGCCGAAGTATGATGATAAGGGTGAGGCGATTATTATCTCAACAACTGAGAACCCAAGCGATATCATTAACCTTTACATAAATGGTAAACCAGAAAAGCTGTTCTCTCAGCTTTCAAATGAAAGTAACTTGAGAGGACAAGTTTTGGCTTTAATAGCAACTTTCGGAGTTAAAACTTTCCCGGAGATTTTGAAATTTATTGAAAAAACTTTTTACGCTTATCAAAGGAGAGACACGTATTCAATAGAGAGGAAAATTAGAGAGATTCTGTACTTTTTGATGGAAAACGAGTTCGTTGAGGTCACACTAGATGATGAAATCAAGCCACTTCCACTTGGTACAAGGGTGGCTAAACTTTACATAGATCCCTTAACGGCCAAGATATTCAAAGATTTCCTCCCCTATATAAGTGGCAATCCCAATCCACTAGGAATATTCCACGTTATCTCCCTAACCCCTGACTTGACTCCCTTCTCTTATTCAAAAAAGGAGCTGTCCAAGTTGGAATCCGAGTACTATGAGGTGAAAACCTACATCTATGCCGATGATCCATATCTAAGCTACGATCCCTATTATGAGAGGAAGTTCTTTAGGGCTCTGAAAACGGCATTGGCTCTTAATGCCTGGATAAATGAGGTTAGTGAGGGAGAAATAGTTGAAAAATTTTCTGTAGAGCCCGGTGATCTGTACAGGCTTGTCGAAACTGCTGAATGGTTGGTATATGCCCTGAAGGAAATAGCTAAGGTGCTTAAGGCCCCAGAACATGTTTTGAAATACCTTGAGACCCTTAGGGTTAGAGTGAAGTACGGGATTAGAGAAGAACTTCTTCCCCTTATGGAGCTTCCAATGGTCGGTAGAAGGAGGGCTAGAGCACTCTTTAATGCTGGCTTCAGGACAGTTGAGGACATAAAAAGTGCAAAGCCAGCTGACCTGCTTAAAATTGAGGGTATAGGTGTGAAAACCGTTGAGGCAATATTCAAATACCTAGGGAAAGACGTCAGGATAGTTGAGAAGCCTAAGAGGAATACCCTCGACTACTTCCTTAGAGGATTTTCAGGGTAACCTAAATGAACTACTCAGTTCATTTTAGAAAATTTTTACATACACAAAGTGAAGTTAATACATAGAGAAACTTGAAATGTCGTTATCTTGCAGAATCTTCAAAAATGGATATTTTAGGGCTAACAAAGGCTTTTATTTAGGGCTTTTCAACTAATTTTGGTGGTGTTTTGTGGCTGAGAGAGTTGTTATAGCACTTGGCGGTAATGCTCTTCAACAGAGAGGACAAAAGGGAACGTACGAGGAGATGATGGAGAACGTTAAAAAGACCGCGAAACAGATCGCTGAGATAATAGAGAAAGGATATGAAGTTGTCATAACTCACGGTAACGGACCTCAAGTTGGAAGCTTACTTCTTCATATGGATGCGGGGCAAATGGTTCATGGTATCCCTGCTCAGCCTATGGATGTTGCAGGGGCAATGACACAAGGATGGATCGGTTATATGATACAGCAGGCGTTGAAGAACGAGCTAGAAAAGAGAGGGATAAAAAAGGAAGTGGTCACGATAATAACCCAAACCTTAGTTGATAAAAACGATCCAGCATTCGAAAATCCAACGAAGCCTGTGGGTCCTTTTTATGATGAAGAAACTGCCAAAAAACTCGCAAAGGAGAAGGGATGGGTAGTTAAAGAAGACGCAGGAAGGGGTTGGAGAAGGGTTGTTCCAAGTCCTGATCCTAAAGGTCACGTGGAGGCAGAGGTAATAAAAAAGCTTGTTGATAGCGGTGTTATAGTGATAGCAAGCGGAGGAGGGGGAGTTCCAGTAATTCGAGAGGATGAAGAAATAAGGGGCGTTGAGGCTGTCATAGATAAGGATCTAGCCGGGGAAAAGCTAGCCGAGGAAGTTAACGCTGACATATTCATGATACTGACAGATGTGAATGGGGCGGCAATATACTATGGAACTGAGAAGGAAAGGTGGCTGAGGGAAGTAACGGTTGAGGAGATGGAAAAGTACTATCAAGAGGGACACTTCAAGGCTGGAAGTATGGGACCAAAAGTTCTTGCTGCAATAAGATTTGTAAAATGGGGTGGAAAGAAGGCTATAATAGCTCACTTAGAGAAAGCTGTTGAGGCGTTGGAGGGAAAAACTGGTACGATCGTTGTAAAGGGATAATGACCTTCTGTGTCATCTTTTCTTATCATAGTAAAAATATTTTGACATTGCTTCCCCATATGCGGTTAATTGCTTACGTTTAAAGAAGGCTTGTATGAATATGAGAACTACGAATATTGGGGCTATATACGGATTTTCTAAAAACCATTTTCCCAGAATACTGAGTGGGAAGCCTATAACCAATATTATCAAAATTGCGACCATTACCCCTAAGAGTTTATATCCATATCTTTCCATAAATAGATCAAAGTCCATAATCTCACTCTCACCCAGTTTAAGTAAAATAATTTTATTGCCTAAATTCTTTTCGCTCAATACTAAAAGCTCTCATGACTATTCTTCTTACCTTGTTTATTGTTGTCTCTGCTGGGCCATATAATGTGATTTTGCCCCCAGCTATCATAACTATCCAATCGGCTATTGGAAATAGTGGTTCCCATATGTGACTAACAATTACGAAGTTACTTCCAAGTTCACTAAACTCTTTAATGATTCTTGTGATCCTTGGAATATTTTTAAAGTCTAACCCCGAAAAGGGCTCATCGAGAACTATGAGTTTTGGATTTCCAATAAATGCCTGTGCTATACTGAGCAACTTTCTCATTCCTGAAGAATATTTGTCAATCCTCATATCCAGGAAGTTAATTCCAAAAATTTTTGAAATTTCTTCAACATGACTTTCATCATTTCCTTTTTCATATGAAAATATCTGCAACCACTCTCTTCCGGTGATGAAGTTAGGAAAGGCTGGGGGATCGAAGGAAAATCCGATATGCTTCTTTATTTCTTTGTTAGACCATGGGTCTTTCCCGAAAACCCGAATTTTTCCTGAAGTTGGTCTATATATACCAGCTATGAGCTTTAAGAACGTTGATTTTCCTCCTCCATTTGGGCCAATAACTAAAGTTATCCCTTCTGGAATTTCAACTGAAACATTTTCCAATGCATAAATCGGACCAAACCTTTTGGTTAAGTTTTCTGCCACTATCATTTCTACCATCTCCTCAGGATTCCCACTAATATGATTCCTGAAATAAGTCCGACAGTATACATTACCCTCTGAACATCTTGAGATGGTAAGTTCTCTCTTAATCTAATAATACACGAAGTTGGAGGTGTCGCTTCTTTAGAATATACTATATATGACCCCTCGTGAGGAAACTCGAATTGTAAAATGAGTTTTCCATGAAATCTCTTTTTAAGGATGACACTTTCTGTATTTAAGTCTTCTACAACTATTGTGGCTTTTCCATTACATTCTATTTCAGCCAAAGACCATGTTGGGACGAATAAAGATATTAAATAATAATAAGTGCTGTTCTCGCTAGTATATACGATTGGATATGGACCAGCAACTTGGATTTTTTCATGGTATCTTACATAATTCATCCACATTATTGCCGGGAGTACTAAGAAAAATAAAACTAGTGATTTAATAAGTCTCACTTTACGTCCCTCCTTTCAGAGATTATAATGCCAATGATCACAAGAGATATTGGTAAGATAATTCCCCAAACCATTAAATCTTGGGATGTAACTTCTCTACCTTCGGCATATAAGAATAAAAGAGGTGGTATATTAGATATTCCGAGATAAAATGGCAAGAGAAGCAGTGTAAAGGAGACAATGAAGGAAATGAGTACACTTACACTAACCAATGAAACTACGGAAACAACGGAAGTCGTGTACAGGAGCATATAGGTGAGGGCAAGTAATCTAGATTTGATTGGTTGTGATAGAAATATGTCAATCAACTCCCGAGCCAGAGAGAAATTTGCAAATAGTGTAACTGAAAATAGCGGTATGAATATAAGGAGACATGAAAAAGTTATGAGTGTGATGTATTTTACTATAAACATCTCCCACTTTCTGTAAGGAAGAGAATATAAAGAGCTTGCATATCCACTATCTCTATCAGCCCTAAAAATTATTGCACCCAAAAGAGAAATAAATATAATTGATATCATCCAAAATCCAGGGTATCTCAGAAGGTTGCTCAACGCGAAGGTCGTTGAGAATGTTGAAGCTTCTTGCATTAAATATCTATAATCAAGCCTCGCCTGGAAATTTATAGTAACTATACTGGAATGAAGAGAAAGAAGAGCGTTATGTATCACGCTTGCATTTAACACCATTCCAACTAAGAGAATTAGAACTCTAATGGGCTCGTTCATCTCCCATTTTATGATCTTCATTGCCTTGTCCTCCTCAGAACATAGATTACCATTACTAGGAAAAGAAGGGCCAGGTATATGTAGAATAAGCGAGACTTTGGTCTAGAAGGTTCTATTTCCACTACTTTCTTTTCCTTAATATTTGTATCTAATAAGACGAGTCCTCCCCCAACTTGAATGTCCTTTTTTATTAGTTCCTTACTCTTCTCATATCCTTTCTCGTCAAATCCTACCAGCAGTGGGAACCCAGCCGCTTCAGCATCTGGAAAGTTGAGAGTAAGAAAACTAAGCAGTAATCCTGAAGATCCATCGTAGTACATGACCCCTCTTCCGAACGATCTTTCTCCAGTAGGGGTTATTTTAACGCCGAGGCTTGTCTTTATCATAATTATGGGTGGATCAAAGACCTTGTAATACGTTATTAATGAAACATTGAGAGTTTTCACATCTGTAATTTTTATCTCTCTCCCCTCATCGTCTAGGCATAATGTCTCGTTGGGCTTAATCGGATTCTGATAGTCATACCACAGAATAGTTTTTCCAAATCGCTTTCCATTTAATCCATAAACTTCTCCCGTTTCTAAATTTATTTTATAGGCGCCGTTAATTGTTAGGTTTTTGAGATAAACTTCTAAAACGCTTGTGTTAGTAAAAGAGGATTTATCAAACCTCATTTTTATTACAGTGCTATTGTCCCAAAACTTTGGAATGTTAGTTATGTTCTCTCCCATACCATAGTATAAAACTATAATGGGTCCTTTAGCGGATATCTCTATTTTAACAAAGGCAGTATTGTTAACAATTTTGGTAATATTGAACGTTACCGTAGCATTACCATAGCCCTTAATTCCGAATAGCTTTCCAGAGTAATTATAGTATATGATCAAAGTCGGCGTTGCCTCTTCGAAAGGTATTTCTGAAGTGTTTAGAGGCATTAATCTATAGACTACGTACCTTACGTATACCCCCTCTTTTACCCAATTAGGAGCCCCCAGAGAAAGATTAGAAAAACATAGTAGAACCATGATTACTCCTATGAACAGGAGTTTAATTCTCATCCTTCATCACCTTCTATAAGTTTGGAAATTAATCTTCCCCAAATTTGGAGAGTTGCTATTATCTATCTTAATAATTTACTTGATCTCTATAAAATTTTAGTTATACTGCAATATTAGTCAGGAAAGAAATATGTAGAACTTGGGCACACATCTGGAAATAAATAAAAAATAGTTAATCTCATCCAAGTGCAGAAAGGAAGACACCAGCGACAACAGCGGTTCCAATAACACCGGCTACATTTGGTCCCATTGCATGCATTAAGATGAAGTTTCCTGGATCCTCTTCACTTGCCAATTTTTGAACAACCCTCGCACTCATTGGGACTGCTGAAACTCCTGCAGCACCTATCATTGGATTTATCCTTCCTCCAGAGAGCTTCATCATAAGTTTTCCGAAAAGAACTCCTCCAGCAGTTGCTGAAGCGAATGCCACTACTCCAAGTGCGAGTATCATTAGGGTTTTTGCCGTTAAAAAGCTCTCAGCTCTCATAGTTGAACCAACTCCAAGTCCCAGGAAGATAGTCACTATGTTCATGAGCTCTTCTTGGGCAGCTTTGCTAAGCCTTTGGACTACTCCACTCTCCCTGAACAAGTTTCCAATCATGAGCATTCCTATTAGGGGAGCAGCGGAGGGAACGAGAAGTCCTATAACAATCATGCTGACTATTGGGAATAGTATTTTTTCCCTCTTTGATACTGGCCTAAGCTGTTCCATCCTGATTCTCCTCTCTTCTGGTGTTGTTAAGGCCTTTATAACAGGAGGCTGAATCAATGGTACTAGGCTCATATAACTGTACGCAGCAACCGCCGTTGCCGAAAGTATATGCGGGGCTAACTTGGTGGTTAGATAGATTGTTGTTGGTCCATCCGCACCTCCAATGATTCCTATTGAGGCGGCTTCCTTTAAGTCAAAGCCCAACACAATTGCAGCAAGCATTGCAACGAATACCCCTATCTGAGCGGCAGCTCCAAGTAGTGCTGTTTTTGGATCTGCAATCATTGGTCCGAAATCAGTCATTGCTCCAAGTCCAAAGAATATTAGTAGAGGAACTACTTCCGTTTTTATTAGGAGGTAGTAGATTAGGTCAAATATCCCTGGTGGACCATATTGCTTATTTAGATAGGATAATGTAGCAAATATATTACCTTGAACATCTGGGGGTAGTTGTGGAGCTAGGGGCCAGTTAGCAAGGTGTGAAAAAGGTAGATTAACTAGAACAGCGCTAATCCCGATAGGGAGAAGGAGAAGGGGCTCCATTTTATACCTAATCGCCAAATATACCAAGGTTAATCCAACTACTATCATTACAATGTTTCCAACCGTGAGATTTAGTAATCCCATATGACTAAAGAAGTCTATCAAAGCTTGCTCAAGGCCCATCTTCATCACCCTAGCTCTATTAATGGCTGTCCGGTATCTACGGTATCTCCTTCTTTGACTAGAATCTTCTTAACAACGCCGTCTCGCGGGGCAGGTATCTCGTTTTCCATTTTCATTGCTTCAAGGATCAACAAACCTTGGCCAATCTTAACTTCTTGTCCCTCATTGACGAGAATTTTGAGGACTTTTCCTGGCATTGGTGCTGTAACGACGTTCTCGGAGACTTGGGGTTGAGGAGTTGGAGTTGGGACCTGTACAGGAACTGGTGCTGGGGTTGGAACTGGGGTGGGAACCTTAGTCGGAGCTATCGCGGGTATTCCTAGATCCTTTGCTTCGACCTCGTAAGTCTCCCCTTGCAAAGTGACCCTGAATTTTCCTGGCACTATCTCTTCAACATCAACTTCATACTCTTCTCCATTTATGATGACCCTAACCTTCATCTTCACCACTTCCCGAGCTCATAATTAAAGTTCTCAACCTCTTCAACCTGAGTTGTTAATCCGGAAAGCCACCAATTAATGGAAGGCTTCTTTTTAATTGGAATTTCCCTCGGCTTTTTCTGATTTAGGTAAGCTAAAATTGCGGCAGTTATAATGGCAATTTTCTTTTCGTCGAGCCTTCTCTCCTCCTTAACGCTCTCTTCCTTAACTTCCTTCACCTCAACGGTCTTCTCTTTTGATTCTTTCTCGACAATCTTCTTTTCGGCCCAACCTATGCCGTACATTGTTACTGCGAGTATTGAGAGTACGGCAAAGACTACGGTCACCCCCAAAACAGTAATATAAAGGCCTTCAAGAAATTCGGCCATTGAGATCATTATCTCACCTCACAGTGGAATATTTCCGTGTTTCTTTGGTGGTAGTTTAACCCTCTTGTTCTCAAGGGCCTCAAGGGCCATGACTATCTTTGCCCTAGTTTCGGCTGGGTCTATAACGTCGTCAATGTATCCTCTGGCCGCAGCAACATATGGATTCGCAAACTTCTCTCTGTACTCCTTAATTTTCTGTTGCCTGAACTCTTCTGGATTCTCTGCCTTTGCAATCTCTTTTCTAAATATTATGTTTGCAGCACCTTCTGGCCCCATAACGGCTATCTCTGCAGTGGGCCATGCAAACACAAAGTCTGCGCCGAGATGCTTGCTTCCCATTGCTAGGTAAGCCCCACCATAAGCTTTTCTAAGAATAACGGTTACCATTGGGACTGTTGCTTCTGCATAGGCGTAGAGAACCTTGGCCCCATGCCTTATTATCCCCCTGCTCTCCTGATCTACTCCGGGCAGATATCCTGGCACGTCAACGAACGTAACTATTGGAATGTTAAATGCATCACAGAATCTAACGAATCTAGCTATTTTGTCCGAGCTGTCTATGTCTAGAACGCCTGCAAGGTGGATTGGATTGTTAGCAACAATACCAACTGTTTGCCCATTAATCCTGCCGAACCCTATTACTGCATTGGGAGCAAAGTATGGTTGAAGTTCAAGGAAGTCTGGGTTTCCATTCTCGTCTCTGTCAACTATTGAATATATCACCTGCCTGACGTCATATCCCTTGTTTGGATCATCGGGAACTATCTCATAAAGCTCAGGCGTCCTTCTGAAGGGTTCATCCTTGGGTTTAACCCTGGGTGGTTTTTCCATATTATTTGACGGTAGGTAGCTGAGTAGTCTTTTGATTAGTGCAATAACTTCTTCATCGCTCTTCCCTATTAAGTGAGCCTGACCGCTTTTTTGGGCGTGAACCATTGCACCTCCCAACTGAACTGGGGTTACTTCAACACCTGTAACTGCCTTAACTACCTGTGGTCCAGTAATGAACATGAACGTTGCAGGATTGTCAACCATAAGAATGAAGTCCCCTATCGCAGGACTGTAAACAGCACCTCCGGCACAAGGACCCATTATTGCGGTTATCTGAGGAACAACTCCACTAAGAATTGTATTCATCTTAAATATCTCTCCATACCCTTTCAAAGAGTCGACACCTTCCTGAATTCTAGCTCCACCTGAGTCGTTGAGTCCTATTACTGGAGCTCCAGCTTCAAGGGCAAGTTCCATGATTCTTTTTATCTTCATTGCATGCATTTCACCGAGAGAACCTCCCATAACTGTAAAATCCTGTGCATAGACGAACACAAGTCTGCCATCAATTGTTCCATACCCTGTTATTACTCCGTCGGCTGGAAGATCTCTCTTGTCCATGCCAAACTCCGTTGCCCTATGCTTCACGAACATTCCTATCTCAACGAAGCTTCCAGGATCTAGAAGGAGCTCAATCCTCTCTCTGGCTGTGAGCTTTCCTTTGTCATGTTGTTTTTTTATAGCCTCTTCACCGCCCATTTGCATAATTTTTTTCCTCTTTTCATAGAGCTCCTTAACTTTCTCTTCCATCGCCATGAGCATACCCCCATGGAGTCTGGCTTGATATTTGTAAAGTCCCTTAAAAGCATTTTTATTGCCATGAAACAATGTGTACAGTTCTACAATCTCCCAAAAAGTTATTATAGCAATTGCTGTAGCCTCTTTAAACAAACGTCGAATTCCAGATGAGATTTTTAAATCCTTACTCAAAAAAGCCGGCGGGGATGAAAAGTGAGGATCGCGGTCATTGATTATGACAAGTGTAATCCCGACAAGTGCGGCCACTTCTTATGTGAGAGAGTCTGTCCAGTCAACAGAATGGGAGGAGAAGCGATAATAATTGATGAAGAAAACTATAAACCAATAATCCAGGAAGCAAGCTGTACAGGATGTGGGATATGTGTTCACAAGTGTCCATTCAATGCAATAAGCATAGTAAACCTACCAGAACAGCTTGAAGAGGACTGTGTCCATCGCTATGGAATCAACGCATTCGTCCTATACAGATTGCCCGTTGTCAAAGATGGAATGGTAGTTGGAATAGTTGGACCGAACGGTACTGGAAAAACAACGGCTGTAAAAATACTTTCAGGTCAGCTAATTCCAAACCTCTGTGGAAGCAACGATAGCTGGGATGGAGTGATTAAGGCCTTCAGAGGAAATGAACTACAGAACTACTTTGAAAAGCTCAAAAACGGAGAGATAAAGCCAGTAGTTAAGCCCCAATATGTTGATTTAATTCCAAAGGCAGTCAAAGGGAAGGTTAGGGAACTTCTGAAAAGAGCAGACGAAACTGGAAAGTTTGAGGAAGTTGTTAAAGAATTAGAGCTAGAGAATATTTTAGAAAGAGAAATACAACACCTCTCAGGAGGAGAGCTTCAGAGAGTTGCAATAGCCGCAGCCCTGCTTAGGAATGCCCACTTCTACTTCTTTGACGAGCCATCAAGTTATCTCGATATAAGGCAAAGACTGAACGTTGCTAGAGCAATAAGGAGGCTTGCCGACAATGGAAAATCCGTTCTGGTCGTGGAACATGACCTGGCAGTCCTTGATTATTTGAGTGACATAATACACATCGTATACGGTGAACCAGGAGTTTACGGAATATTCTCCCAACCAAAAGGAACCAGAAACGGCATAAACGAGTTCCTGAGAGGATACCTTAAGGATGAGAATGTGAGGTTTAGACCATATGAGATAAAGTTCACAAAAACGGGGGAAAGAGTTGAAATTGAAAGAGAAATCCTCGTTGAATACCCTCGACTAGTTAAAGATTATGGAACCTTTAGACTAGAAGTCGAGCCTGGAGAGATTAGAAAGGGAGAGGTTATAGGAATAGTGGGGCCAAACGGAATAGGAAAAACAACATTTGTCAAGATGCTCGCTGGCGTTGAAGAACCAACAGAAGGAAAAATTGAATGGGACCTCACCGTGGCGTACAAACCACAATACATAAAGGCGGAGTACGAGGGCACCGTATACGAGTTACTCAGTAAAATTGACTCATCAAAGCTAAACAGCAACTTCTACAAAACAGAACTGCTTAAACCCCTTGGGATCATTGATCTGTACGATAAAAACGTTGACGACTTATCTGGTGGAGAGCTTCAAAGAGTTGCAATAACTGCGACACTTCTAAGAGACGCTGATATATACCTCTTAGATGAACCCTCCGCTTATCTAGATGTTGAACAGAGGCTGGCTGTCTCAAGAGCAATAAGGCACCTTATGGAGAAAAACGAGAAGACAGCACTCGTTGTGGAACATGATGTCTTGATGATAGACTACGTAAGCGATAGACTAATGGTGTTTGAAGGTGAGCCTGGAAGATACGGAAAGGCACTCCCCCCAATGGGAATGCGTGAGGGGATGAACAGATTTTTAGCATCAGTGGGTATAACATTTAGGCGCGATCCGGATACTGGCAGGCCAAGGGCAAATAAAGAAGGCAGCGTAAAGGATAGAGAGCAGAAAGAGAAAGGCGAGTACTACTACGTCTAAACATTTTTATCCTCTCTTATTAAATATTCTTTGGTGATCTTCTATGCCGAGGGAGATAATATACACTGAAAAAGCTCCAAAACCAATAGGTCCATATAGCCAGGCAATAAAGGCCGGCAACTTCCTTTTTATAGCTGGTCAAATTCCCATAGATCCAGAAACGGGTGAACTAGTGAAGGGAGATATAAAAGAGCAGACGAGGAGAGTCCTCGAAAATATAAAAGCAATTCTTGAAGCGGCTGGTTATTCTTTAGAGGATGTTGTTAAGGTGACTGTTTACCTGAAGAATATGGACGATTTTGCAGCTATGAACGAAGTATATTCCGAGTACTTTGGAGAATCAAAGCCTGCTAGGGCAGCTATAGAAGTTTCCAGACTTCCAAAGGATGTTCTTGTTGAGATAGAAGCTATAGCATATAAAGAATGAAATCTAGGCTCAGGAAGCCGTCCACTCCTCATCACTTCAGGTGCGGAAGGCCTCATCATCGCCATTTCTTTTTTGGTTTTAAAGTTTATAAGGCCTAATCCTAACTGAAGTCCGTATGCTAGTCGGATGGAAATTAGTTATTCGACCTGAAGATCATGCAAAGTTTTTAATATTACTACTCCTAGCAGTCATGACATATTATTTAAGTGTGCTCCTGTTTGCCATAAGGTGGAAATTTGTGCTTAAGGGTCTTGGACATGATGTTAGTCTTGTAGATTGCATAAAAGGAGTGTTTGTAGGATTATTCTTTAACAATATAACCCCTACTAGTAGAGGAGGCGGGGAGATAGCAAGAGCCCTACTCCTTAAACTCAAGCATGGAATTCCAGTTGACGAGTCAATAACATCTATAATATATGAAAGACTTCTTGAGTTCTTACCAGTCTTTGGAATGTTTCTGGTTTCTATGAATTATCTGGCACTAAAATTCCCTAATATAAAGCTCTTTGTTTACCTCTTAGGAGCCTGTGGATTTCTTTTGTGGCTAAACTTTGACAAAATTATAGATAGAATCCTAAAGTATCTGAAAAAAGCCCCATCTTCAACAAATCTAAAAGATCTGAAAAGAAATTCACATGTTAATATCATTGGAATAATTACAAGTTCTCTAGTTTGGGCACTAGACATTGCAAGATTTAAGCTAATATTTTGGGCACTATCTTTTAGCCTCCCACTAAAGAAAATAATTGTAATATCATTGGCAAACTTAATCCTAAGCCTTTTGGCCTTCACACCCGGTGGAGTTGGAATAATAGAGGGAGGCCTCACAAGCTTTTTAATTATAATAGGCTTACCAACAGGTATTGCAATAAGAACCGTGTTAATAGAGAGATTTATATCATATATCCTGGGAACTCTGACTGGAGGTATAATAACATTCCTAGAAGGAGGCTTAACTGTATGGAGAGCCTTAAAATCGCACTAGTCTCAGATTGGTACTTTCCAAAAATAGGCGGTGTCGCTGTTCACATGCACAATCTCGCAATAAACCTAAGGCTTCTTGGGCATGAAGTTTCAATAGTGACAAACGATGTTATAACGGGAAAAGAAAAAGAGCTTGAATCTTTAGGTATAGACTTGATAAAAATCGGTGGCATAGTTTATAATTCTCTTAATATCAACTGGAGTGTTTTTGCAAAAGGATATGACATCCTTTTTGACCAAATAAGAAAGTTTGACGTAGTTCATGGCCAACATTCTTTCACACCACTTTCCCTCAAGGGAGTAGCTGCGGCTAGAGATCTGAGAAAAGCCTCCATAATAACAAATCACAGCATAGATCTTGAGAACTCTAGCTTATTAAGGGCTATTTCGAGAGTCTCGTGGCCATATTTTAAGAGATACCTTTCAAAGCCACACAGAATAATAGCCGTGAGTAGAGCTGCCAGAGAATTCATAAAGCAATTTTCCAAGGTTCCAGTTGAAGTAATCCCGAATGGTGTGGATATTTCATATTTCTCTCCTAAAGATAGAGATTATGCCAAGGAAGTAATCTCAGATAAGTTGAACATTCCAAAAGAGAACATAATATTGTACGTTGGTCGTTTAGAGCCAAGGAAGGGGGTTTCATACCTAATTTCAGCAATGCAAAATGTGAATGGTAACCTCCTTATAGCGGGAGATGGAAGTTTAAGGTCAATACTAATAAAAAAAGCAAGCATAGTTAGTAAAAACAAGATCATATTCCTAGGAAAAATTAACTATAGTGACCTCAGCCTTCTATACAAAGCTGCAGATGTTTTCGTTCTTCCCTCCCTAAGTGAGGCTTTCGGAATAGTTCTCCTCGAAGCAATGGCCAGCGGGACTCCAGTAATTGGAACAAGAGTTGGAGGAATACCCGAGATAATAGATGGTTGCGGGATATTAGTTCCCCCAAGAAATTCAAAGGCACTTGCAAGTGCAATAAACTTAGTCCTCTCAAACCAAAACTTAGCAAGGAAACTGGGGAAGCTAGGAAGGAGAAGAGTTGAGAAGATATACTCATGGCAAAGCGTAGCGAAAAGAACCGTAGAAGTCTACAAGGAGGTTCTGGACAATGAATGTACTCATAACGTTTGACGTAGAACAGGACTGCCCTCCCTTTATAAACACATGTAGAGGAGTCGAGGAGGGCATTCCAAAAATAGTCGACCTCCTTAGAAAAGAAGACGTTAAGGCAACATTTTTCATAACGGGGGAAATAGCGAAAAGATATCCAAACATGCTCGGGGAGCTAAAAGAAGATGGGCATGAAATCGGATGTCATGGACTCAAACATGAGCGCTTCGATAAGTTATCAAGAGAAGATGCAGAAAAAAGACTGAAAGAAGCCGTTAAACTTTTAGGGAAGCCCAAATCGTTTAGAGCCCCAAATCTAAAGTTTCCGATGGACTTTTATGAGATTCTGGCAAACCTTGGGATAAAGGTTGACTCATCCAAAGCGACCTATAAGGGATTTAGAGAAGTGAGGTTCATAAACGGTATTCTCGAAGTCCCAGTGGACATTAGCTCAATAATCTCACGCCTCCCCTGGAAGGTACAGCTCAGCGTTCATAAACGCATAGTAAAAAAAGGCCTCGCTGTTTACATGTTCCATCCTTGGGAGTTTGTGAGAATGCCAACCCATTATAGGATGGACTGCTGGTTTGGAACCGGTAACCATGCACTAAAAATGCTGACCAAAATAATAGAGTTTTACAAATCAATGCAAGCAGAGTTCCTAACGCTTTATGAATTTTACAAATTATATGTAAAAGAATAAACGTTAAAACCCCCTCCTTTTACAAACTCTTGGTGATCTCATGGCCGTTCATCCAATAGATTATAGGTATGGTAGTGAGGAAATGCGAAGAATATGGGATGAAGAGAATAAACTACAAAAACTCTTAGACGTCGAGGCTGCACTAGCGAGGGCTCATGCAAAGCTGGGTAATATACCAGAAGAAAGCGCAAAAGTAATCTCCGAGAGAGCAAACACCAAGTGGGTGAAGCTTGAGAGAGTTAAAGAGATAGAGGCGGAAATACACCATGATATAATGGCAGTCGTAAAGGCCTTGAGTGAGGTGTGCGGAGAGCACGGAAAATACGTTCACCTTGGAGCAACATCCAATGACATAATAGATACTGCAAACGCCCTCCTAATAAAGGAGAGTCTGGAGATAATTGAAAAAGACCTAAAAGAATTGAGGTCAATACTCAAAGAACTTGCTAAAAAGCATATAGACACTGTGTGTATAGGAAGAACTCACGGTCAGCACGCGGTTCCAACGACTTATGGCATGAAGTTCGCCCTCTGGCTAGATGAGATCCAAAGGCATATAGAAAGATTACAACAGCTTAAGGAAAGGGTTCTCGTGGGTAAGATGAGAGGGGCCGTTGGGACGGCTGCATCCTTCGGGGAAAAGGCATTCGAAATCGAGAGACTAGTAATGGAAGATCTCGGTCTAAAACCGGCAAGAATAACAAACCAAATAATTCAAAGAGACGTTTATGCAGAACTAATGTTCTTCCTAGCTCTAGTTGCCTCTACACTTGATAAAATGGGACTCGAAATAAGAAACCTTCAAAGAACAGAAATCCTTGAAGTTAGCGAACCCTTCGGAGAGAAGCAGGTTGGCTCATCAACAATGCCCCATAAGAGAAATCCAATAAGGACCGAGAAGGTTTGTGGACTTGCTAGAGTTCTCTACTCAAACGTAATTCCAGCACTCCTGAATAACCCCCTGTGGCATGAAAGGGATCTAACAAACTCCTCTGTAGAAAGAGTTATACTTCCAGAAAGCTTCGTTTTATTGGATGAAATGCTTAAAGTCATGAAGAAAGTTCTGAGTGGTTTAGAATTCTTCCCTGAGAACATAAAAAGGAACCTCTATCTTACTAAGAACCTCATCATGGCCGAACCCCTTATGCTTAAGCTTACTGAAAAGGGAATGGGAAGGCAAGAAGCCCATGAACTAGTTAGACAGCTATCGATGAAAGCATTTCATGAAAACAGGGATCTCCTTGATGTAGTTAGGGAAAGTGAGGAAGTTAAGAAGTATTTAAGTGAAGAGGACATTGAAAGTCTCAAACCAGAGAATTACATTGGAAAAGCTAGAGAAATTGTCGAAAACGTCATTAAATACGTTGAAGAGATGGAAAATAAGGGTCTTTAATTTTATTTACAAATTGTTATTTTTATTTCAACTTCTAAGCTTTAAACTGAGACTTCAAATTGTTACTATTTTTTGTATAAATATATATGGGAAATTAATGGATAACTGCTATCACTACTAATTTATGTATTTTAATAAAACAATATGAAATATTTCAGATAATGATTAATTATCTTAAAAACACTCAATTTTTTACTATAAGTAAGAGTATAAACTCAAACATTTTTACTCTTTAAAATAATAAACGTTGAATTTAAAAATAAAGAAGAAAAGGCAAGAACGATGGAAGCTAAGGAAGAAAAGAAACTTTCAATTCCCCCAAGAGGCATAAGGGCAATAATAGAGGCGGTAAGATTAGGGGAGATAATAAAACCGAGCCAATATGCAAAAAGGGAGGCCTTCAAGAAGCATGAGATAAACGAAGCCTGGTTAAACAGAGTTTTAACAATGATATTTTATGACATAATGAAGAAACAGGGGTTAATAGACAAGGCAATAAAAGATGTAGTTGGGGTAACTCCTCTAATCCTTGATCCATGGCTAAGAGCTGCCCTGAGAGTTGCATTTGACATAATCCTATTCCACGAGCCAAATCAAAACACCCTAAAAAACCTAAGATGGAAGGCCTCGGATTTTGTCTCAGCAAGGACACATCCATACGTTGGAATGTACTACTGGGATTTAATGGATAAAATCCTCGAATACAAGCCAAATCCAAAAACCGAGCTTGAGAGACTTGAGTGGGAATATCTTGCTCCAGCATGGCTAATTGAGAGGGTCAGAAAAATTCTTGGAGAAGAAACAGAGGAATTCTTTAAGGCGGTGAACAAGAGACATGAATGGATCAGTGTAAGGGTGAATACACTTAAGGCGGATGTAGAGGATGTTATTAAGGAGTTTGAAGATGAAGGGATTGAGGTCAGAAGAAGCGAAAGGGCTCCAACGGTTGTAAAGATAAAGGGGCCATATGATTTTGATTCTAGCGATCTCTTCAGAAAAGGGAAGATAATAGTTCAAGAAGAAGCATCTGCAGTGGCCTCCCTAATCCTGGATCCAAAGCCTGGAGAAATCGTTGTTGATTTGGCGGCGGCCCCTGGAGGAAAGACTACTCATATGGCGGAGCTTATGAACAATAAGGGAAAAATATACGCGTTTGATATAGATAAAGCTAGAATGAAAAGACTCAAAGAATTTGCTAGCAGAATGGGGATTAAGATAATAAAGCCAATAATAAAGGACGCCAGGAAGGCTCCCGAGATAGTTGGGGAGGAGATTGCTGACAAAGTTCTTCTAGACGCTCCATGCACATCCTCAGGAACGATAGGGAAAAATCCAGAACTCAGATGGAGACTTAGAGAAAGTAAGATAGAGGAGATGGCTAGCCTTCAGAGAGAGCTTCTCGAAAGTGCAGCTAGGCTAGTGAGGCCGGGTGGAAGGCTTCTCTATACAACGTGTAGCATATTTACGGAGGAAGATGAAGACAACGTTAAATGGTTCTTAGAAACGCATAAAAACTTCAAGCTGGTGAAACTCTCCTCTCCCTACAGTCCAGGATTTTTGGAGGGAACGATGAGGGCGTGGCCTCATAGACATGATACTATAGGATTTTTCTATGCACTCTTTGAAAAAACGACATAATGATACCTTTGATTTTTAGCATTTTGATTAATCATTTAGAGGATTTCTCATTTTGGGACACTTTACATTCAGAAAAACATTAAAACTTTTACAGCCTAGTAAAAGTGGTGTTCAACGATGCTCGAGATACTTTCATTCATGTTCTTTACAGGTGGAGGTCTAGTGATGCTCTTTATAGCAGCCTTTGCAGTGACGTGGCCTCAGAGGATAGCGGCTCTCCTTGGTGCAATAGGCTATGGGATACTTGGATTTTTAGCTGTTGAAAGTATGTCCGTTGATATAAGAAAGAGAAAATCTGCGGATAAAAACATGATTTTGCTGATAACCTTGATATCCTTTGCTTTCAGCTATTATGCGTTATCGTCATATCTAAAGAACTACTTCGCTCCTCTCCTACTAGTTGGGCCAGGTTTGCTAGTGGGGCTTTGGATATTCTTCAAGGGAAAGTAGATCCAGGGGGCTTCGCTTCTCACAAGAATTCTCCTTACCTCTTTTGTAACTTTGTTTGATCTTTTGTCTTATCATTCTCTCCTGGGGTGGGTTTGGGGGTATAGGTACTGTGTTCATGTTTGTACATAATTCAAGATATAAGGCTGATTATATCTTGAATTATGTACAAACATGAACATGCAAAAAAGCCATTCACAACACCATCAACCTCAAACAGTAGCAGGAGGACTGAGCATTCAGGCTTACCATCTTAAATCGTAACAAAAAAGTTTGCCATATAACCCGGCTTATCTCTAACCCTAAACCAAATCCCAGAAAATGTTCACATTAGAACATTCTAAATACTATAGACGATGGTATAAAACCAAAACTTTCTAATATTCATAAGTAGTTTATTTATTTCTCATCCAAAATAACATTAATATTAAGCTTTGCCCAAGTTTCATTATTGACTTTTTTAAGTGTTAAAATTCCTAACCTTTCAAGTCTTTTTAGTATCCTCCAAGTAGTTGTTCTAGGAATACCAAGTTCATTCCTAATATCTGCCTGTCTCACTTCGCCCCCATGCTCAGCAATGTACATTATTACTGCCCTCTCATCCTCGTTAAGATTAAACCTCTCAGCGAGCTCCTTTAGTGTTAATGAGCCGCTAAGTTTTCTTTTTTCAAGAATTCTCCTACCAAAAATCGGTAAGGCTATAATCAGAGCTCCTAAGATGATGCCAACGATTATTCCAGCCTTTGATGTCTTCTCAACGGTTTCCCTGACTGTTTTCGTTACAGTCTCCGTAAGAGTCGTAACTTCCCTAACTGTTACTGTCTCAACGCTCGTCGTTGTTAAGGTTACAGTCACTATTTCCTGATGGGGAAACACGTATTCTATGTACTGTCTTCCCCTTGGCATGATAACAGAGTTCCCTCTTATCCTTAGAGGAATTCCTGAGAGACCGACTATTACTGAGTCTTGGGGGAGTATTACGGTTTTAGTTTCATTGAAGGGGAGATCTATCTTCCACACTTTCCCCGTCTTTGAGGTAAGGTTGGGAGTTAAATAAGAAACTTCTAATTTCCCAGGCTCCCCAGGGTAGATAACTATCCCATTGTTTGAGAACAAGAATGAAACTTCCCTTCCGTTGAGCTTTACACTAAGGTTTTCAAAATTGTATACTGGGAGCTGAATTGAAACGTTCTCACCAGCGCTTACGTTCATGACGAGCTTAACGAGGGCATATCCATCTGGAAATACCTTTATCGTAACGTTTCCGGCTGATGCTAGGGGGAGAAATAAGAACAGGATCAGTGCAAGCAGTGCTTTTCTCATTCCTCATCACTCACCACTTCATTCCCCTGTGGAAGTATTATAAGCTCTCTCCCTTCAACTAACATTTGAGCAACTTTCTTTCTGGCTGAGGTTAGGGCTCTCCATACGGTTCCTCTGGAAACTCCCATTCTTTGTCCCGCCTCCTCCTGAGTTAGACCCTCATAGTCTACCAATCTTAGGGCTTCAAACTCTTCATACGTCATTATTATTGGTGGTTTAGGCGGGCCTATCTGGGGCATTGCTGGATAGAAGTGTCTAACCTGAGGAATAAATCCTATCATTCTCATTTTCCTTCTTCTTCCTCTCCCTCTTCCCCACCCCATTCCTCTTGGCATGGCTATCATTGGAAAGTTTAATGAGGCCCCTTTTATAGTTTTATTCTGGTGATATTATGGGCTCAATTGGGGGGGTCTATCTCTTCAGGATTCCTGAAGGTGAAGAATTTATCAGCTATGTGACGAAGTTCCTTGAGAAGGAAGACATTAAAGCGGGTGTCGTGAAGGCAGTGGGAACTTTGAGGAACCCTAAAATAGGTTATTTTTTAGAGAAAGAGAAGAGATACAAAATCAACGAGCTCGAGGGAACTTATGAGATCGCCTCCCTCATGGGGAACATCAGTATTAAGGATGGGAAACCTTTCCTTCATGTTCACGTTGTTCTCGGGGATGAGGAAGGGGTTGCTTATGGTGGCCATTTAATTGAGGGGGAAGTTTTCGTAGCTGAGGTTTTCGTTATGGAAATAGTTGGAGTTGAGTTGGAGAGGAAGATGAGGGAAAATGGGTTAGCTCTCTGGGATGAAATGAGACTCTAAGGATCTTTTTATTTTTATAAGTACCATTCGTGGAATGTTCCCAGTTTGAGCTTTTCAAGAACCTTCATTACCCCCAAGGCTATTCCGTCCACCTCTATTCCTCCCTGGGGCCTGTAGCCGTCTCCGACTACATAGATCCCTTCAAGAGGCCATTCTACATTTATACCTGCCCTAGTTCTGTTTACTGGGTTGCTACCCCTGTAGACTTGAGCAAGGATTGGCTCTCCGTCCGGGAATAGCTCCAGCAGATCGTTCCACCCTTCTTTTATCGCCTTTTTAATGTTCCTGTCTTTCAAGGCCATGTGTGCCATTATTAGAGAATATCCTTTCTTTGATAAGCTCTTGTCTAATGCTGAGGGTTCGTTGAATCCGTTGATCCTTAACTCGGGGGTAAAGACAACCGTGTTCCCAATTACACTATCCCTCTTTATCGCGAGGTTAAACTTTATGCCTTCGCTTGGTTCTATTTTATTGATGGTTTTCAGGAAGTCTTTGTCAAAATAGTCTTTACCAATTAAATTAACGGTCTCCTTTATTCCAATGTTAGAGATTAATACGTCAAAGCTAAATTCTTCGTTGTCCTTCGTTATGACAACTTTCCTCTCGGCGTCTATTTCAATAACTTCCTTTTTCGTTACTATCTCTCCTTTGTTTTCTCTTATTATCCTTGAGAGCTCGTCGATTATGGCCTTACACCCACCCTTTATCAGGCCGGGTCCTCCCCATCTTAGGGTCGCTTTTATTTCCTTTGCTAACTCTATAGCCGGAAGCTCGGTCAGAGACACGCTATCTGCCCAGCCCGTAAAGCTTTCCAAGAATTTAATTATGAACTCTCCTTCTCCAATTTTCTCTCTTATCCACTCATCCGCGGGCATCTCGGCCTCTTCACCTTTTGGTAGTCTGTTGGCCTTTATCTCAGCAAGGAGTTTGAGGGCTTTTGCTTTCTCTTTTAGTGTCAGGAACTTCCATCCTTCCCTGTAGTGTCTTATTTTGCCCTCCCACAGTATTTTTCCCTTTGGGCTGGAGTTCACTATTTTGACTTTGGCCCCGAGCAGTCTTAACAGGTGTGCCAGCGGGCCGTCCTCTCCATGTGGAATCATGTGAAGCGCCCCTGTAGAGAGCTGGAAACCGTTGTATGGCAAGTTCGTAAACCTTCCTCCGATTATTGGTGATTTTTCTAAGACTGTAACCTTATGCCCATTTTTAGCTAGAAATGCTCCGGTCAATAGACCTCCAAGACCTGCTCCCACAATTACAGTTTTCATTCTATTCCCTCCTCACGGGGTTTCCAAATGGATCTATGAGGCCAGCTCTTATTAATGAAGAACTTATCTTTTCTCCCAGCTTACTTTTTACAATTGGAATCACAATGATCTCTAATGGCTTTAGCCCAGCTTCTTCTCTCGCCCTGTTAACTATTAGGGCTCCCTTATATGTTTCCTCGCTAACGACTATTGCTTCGAGGCTCTTTATTTTGGTAGTGAATCCTATTGCGTTGTGAATTTTAATAATCCTATAATTTCGGAATCCGTTGACTTCAAAGAACTTTATAAGATCGCTAAGCCTCCTTTCATATGGGAGTATTTTTTCAGCATAGGGCTTGTCCTTTACCATTTCGTCAGAGGTCAGGCCTATATACACTATATCCCCTATTTCAAAGGCCTTTCTTAGGAGTGCTTTGTGACCCAGATGTAATCTGTCGAAGGTTCCCCCTACGACGACTTTTTTGAACTTCTTCATCTTGCCTATATTTTTCGCGGCAAAAATATAAACCTACTTGAAGACGGGTGTGGTGGTGGTTCAAATGCTGGACTACTTTTTCTATCCAAAGAGCGTCGCGATATTTGGGTCATTTAGGGAGGGAAGTATTGCTAGGGAGATCCTTAGAAACATTGTAGAAGGTGGCTTTGAGGGGGAGATAATCCCAGTGAATCCGAAAGGTGGTATTATCGAGGTTGCTGGAAGGAAGTTTGAGGTTAAGCGAAGGCTTACCAGTAAAGTTGATGTTTCTATTATAGTCATTCCTGCAAAGCTGGTTCCTGGGCTTATAAGAGAGCTCAAGGGTCTAACTAAGGGTGCTGTTGTCATTTCGGCCGGATTCTCGGAGGTTGGCAACGTAGAACTCGAAAGAGAACTCATAAACGCAGCCAGAGAGGCGGGCATAAGGGTAATAGGACCAAACTGTGCTGGCATATTCGGGGTTTATGGGAAGTTCTTTGGCTCGTTTGAGGTTAGGGTTAGGAAGGGTGGTCTTGCCCTGATAAGCCAGAGCGGGGCTTTTGGTGGTGCCGCTTTGGCCATGGGAAATGAGGAGGGTGTTGGCTTCTCTGCGTTTGTTAGTTATGGGAATGCTGCAGATTTAAACGAGAGTGACTTTCTTATGTACTTTGCAGATGATCCAAATACGAAGGTCATAGCTTTGTACATTGAAGGTGTGAAGGATGGTAGAAGGTTCTTTGATGCGCTCAGGTATGCCTCTTCTAGGAAGCCTGTTATAATCCTCAAGGCTGGGAGAAGTACAAGCGGTGCAAGGGCTGCGGCTTCACATACGGGGTCATTAGCAGGTTCTTATGAGATTTATCGTGCCGTATTTAGGCAGGCTGGGGCGATAGAAGTTGAAGAAATGGAGGAACTTTTTGATGCTGCAAAGGTTTTCGAGATGTATGAAAGCTCTGGAAAAAGGGTTGCTGTAATAACGAATTCTGGGGGCCCAGGGGTTTTGGCAACTGATAAGCTTGAAAAGCTTGGGCTCGAGATTGCGAAGTTAAGAGAAGATACAGTAGCGAGGCTTAAGGAGTTCCTTCCTCCCCAGTGTTCGGTGAGGAATCCAATTGATCTAATAGCAGATGCAGATTACGAGAGGTATAGGAGAACTATTGAAATAGTTTGTGAAGATGACAACGTTGATGCCTTGTTAGTTATTTGCGTTCCTCCGATATTTATCTCAAGTGGGGAGATAGCAAGGGCAGTTATAGATGCTAAGTGCAAAAAGCCAATAGTAGTTAACTTCATGGCGGGAGCCCTTGTCAGGGAAGGTGTAGCTTTATTGGAGGAACATGGAATTAAGAACTTTCCAACACCTGAGAGAGCGGCCAAGGCAATCTATTGGCTCAGCTTAAGGAAGGGGGATAGAGTAATTTCCTAATCCTGGGTAGCTTAAAAAAGAGAAAGTCAGTAGAAGTTGTATCTCTTTGAAAGGATTATCAATGGTTTTATTTTTTCATATTCTATTGCAATGTCTTTTGGTGGTCCTCGTCCGAGTATTTTTCTTCTTTTTCTGTTCTTGATGCTCACTAGGATTTCTACACCTCTACCTATGAGCCTGCCTGCTTCTCCAAATATTCCTGTGGATGCCCTAACGCCAACTCGTCTCATCTCAATCACCACTTAGAGTGATACCATATTGGAATATAAAGATTTCGCAGATATTTTATATAAGCTATGATTACCTATATAGATGTTTCCAGAAATGTATAGTCTATTAGGCAGTTTGGAAAAGAAAAGGAGACGACCTTTACAATGATTTGACTTTTCTTTTTTCAAGCCTCGCCCTTCAGGGCGGGGAGGAAGTTGGCATTCTGTAGAGCACTACATAGTTTCCTTCTCCGGCCTTCACTTTGTATTCCTTCTCAATTGAGTACCCTAACTTCCTGTAGAGTGATATTGCAGGTTCATTATCCTTTTCAACATGCAGTACTATTTTCTTTTTTAGTAAACCAATATCAGGGGATTTAAGCATGAAGTTTATCATAGTGAGGAAGTTTAGGAACGCGGAGGAGGTTGAGGAATTCATTAGTAGCAACAATGAAGGGCATCCATCAGGGTTACTGAAACTAGCTATATTCTTGTTGGGAAGTTTTGGTATCTCAAAACTCCCCTCGCTGAGTAATGAGGGCAAAAATATCCTAATCCTACTCTGGGGCGTTTTAATCTTCGTCTTGCTCCCAAAACTGTTAAATAAGAAGTGAAAAAAGTGGCAAATCAGTTTTCAACTCTCTCAATCCCTATCTTCGCCTGAACCTCAGGCCATTCGACAACGTAGCCTTTTGCTTCTTCAAATTTAACTTCTATAGCTCTGGTTTCTTTCTTTATGTAGTCAAGCCTTTCCTTGAGGAGCTCTGCATTCTCCTCACTCGTCTCTATCGTGACGATAATTCTGTCATTTACGTCAAGGTCAAGTCTTTTTCTCATCTCTTGTATTCTTCTCACGAATTCTCTTGCAAGACCCTCTGAGAGCAGGTCTCTTGTTAGTGTCTTGTCTATGTAGACTCTTCCCCCTTCAAAGTCTTCCGCTTCGAGGAAGTCTGGGAGTGTCTCTTCTACTATTATATGCTCCCTGGTGAGGTGGAATGTCTTGCCTCCTATTTCAACGTCCATCTCTCCTGCCTCATAGAGATCTTTTCCGTGTTCGTTTATCCAGCCTGCTATTACCTTTGCATCTCCCTTGAATTCGGGTCCTAGTTTTGCGAAGTTGGGCTTTATTATTAGCTCCCTCTCTACTTTGCCAACGACGACTTCTTTGGCGTTTAGCTGGTCTCTAAGTATTCTGTTAAGCCTTTCAACAGCTCTCTTAACGGTTTCATTTTCTGTTTCCACTATAACTCTCCTAACTGGGTATCTCAGTTTTATCTTTGCCCTCTGCCTTGCTGAAGATCCTGCTTCAACTATTTTCCTTACAACCTCCATCTCCTTTTCGAGCTCGCTGTCGATTGCTTTTTCGTCGGGTTTCGGCCAGTCTAACATGTGCACGCTTTCAACGTTTGTGAATGGTCTTATTAGGTTTTGATAAATCTCTTCGGTTATATATGGGGTGAATGGGGCTAGTAGTCTTAAGAGAATGTCGAAGACTTTCCAAAGCGTGTAGTATGCTGCTAATTTGTCTGGATCTTCTCCTTCGACCCACAGCCTCTTTCTTATCAGCCTCACGTACCACCTGCTGAGGTCTTCGACAACGAACTCATACAGAGCTCTGGTTGCCTTTGTCAGGTAGAATGTTTCTATTCCTCTTTCAACTTCTTCTATTAGGCCGTTCACTTTTGAGAGTATCCACCTGTCCTCCTCGCGGAATGGAAGCTCTTCGGGTTTAACCTTTCTCGGGTCGAAATTATCGAGGCTCATGTAGGTGGCACTCAGGACGTAAACGTTCCACAGTATGTTTAGCATCCTTCTTACCTGCTCAACGCCTTTCCAGCTGAACTTTAAGTTTTCCCAGGGGTTCGTTGCCCAGAGCATGTAGAATCTGAATGTATCTCTTCCTGCCTTCTCCACGACCTCTTCTGGCCTTATTATGTTTCCTAAGCTCTTGCTCATCTTGTCTCCCTTTTCGTCCAGTACATAGCCGTGCATGGCGACTCTCAGGTAAGGAACTGTGTCAAAGGCTATGACGCTGGCCGCTTGTTGAGAGTAGAACCACTTCGTAACTTGATCTTCACCCTCAACGATGAAGTCCGCAGGCCACAACTTTTCAAATAGCTCCTTGTTTCTCGGATAGCCTAGGGAGGCCCAACTTGCTATTCCGCTGTCGAACCATACATCAACAACATCTTTCACTCTTCTCATTTCTTTTCCATTTACTTTGATTATAAAGGCATCTACGTAGGGTCTGTGCAGATCTTCTGGGCCAAGTTTTTCTTCTATCACTTTGAGTTTTTCTTCAAAGCTTTCTGGAAGGTTGATCCTCTCTCCATTGACCTCTATCGCTACTGCAAGCTCCACAAGCTCTTTCCATGAGCCGACCACATATATCTCTCCATCATCGGATTGCCATATGGGGAGGGGTATTCCCCAGTACCTCTGTCTGCTTATCACCCAATCCCCACTGTCCCTGACTCCATTGTCGAATCTTATCTTCACCCAGTCCGGGTACCATGTTACCTTTTCGTCGTTTTCCTTGATTATCTTGTCCTTAACCTTACTGACCTTCAAGAACCATTGATCGGTGGCACGGAATATTAATGGGGTCTTACAACGCCAGCAGTGTGGGTACTTGTGCTCTATTTCGCCTGCCTTGAGTAGATATCCCTTCTCTTTCAAATGCTGTATTATCTGAGGGTCTGCGTCTTTAACGTAGATGCCTTTCCACTTTCCTTCAGTGTACTTGCCCTGATCGTCGAGTGGGGAGTAGACGGGCAGCCCATACTTCTGGCCGACCTCAAAGTCTTCCTCACCATGTCCTGGGGCTGTGTGAACGAGTCCTGTACCCTCTTCAAGCGTCACGAAGTCTGCAAGAATTACTTTGTGGGCCCATTCATATTTTTCTCTGAATTCCTTCTGTCTTGGATATTCATCCATAAGTATGTGAACGTACCTTAAGCCTTCGAGTTCCTTTCCCTTGAACTCTTCAACAACCTCTCCCTTAACACCGATCTCGCTGAGCACTTTGTCTACGAGTGCTTTAGCTAAAATCCAGTATTCTTCCTTTCCTTCCCATTTAACCCTTACCTTTACGTAATCATACTCTGGGTGTGCCGAAACTGCAAGGTTGGCGGGCAGTGTCCATGGAGTAGTTGTCCAAATTATGAGGTATTCGTTATCCTTGCCCTCAACGGGGAATTTTACGTATATGCTTGGGTCTTTTCTCAGCTTGTACTCTCCCCTCACCTCGTGCTCTGCCAGGGCGGTTTCACATCTCGGACACCAATGTAGGACTCTTTTATCTTTTTCGAGAAGACCCTTTTCCCAGGCTTTCTTTAGTGTAAACCATGCCGACTCTATGTACTCGTTCTTTATCGTCATGTATGGGTTGTCCCAGTCCATCCATACTCCAAGCATTTTGAACTGCTCGGTCATTATTCTTAGATTGTTAAGTGCGAATTCTTTACACTTGGCTATGAAGTTCTCTATTCCTATTTTCTCTTCTATTTCTTTTTTTGTTTTTAAACCAAGGGCTTGTTCGACTTTAACCTCTATGGGAAGGCCGTGCATATCGTAACCTGGCTGTCTCCAGACGTTGTATCCTTGCATTGTCCTAAAGCGGATTATCATGTCTTTTATTATCTTGTTCCACGCTGTTCCTAGATGTATTGCCCCACTAACATATGGGGGACCATCTAGGAAGTAGTATTTTGGCCCCTTCTTTCTAAGCTCCTTTACTTTTTCATAGACCTTGTTTTCTTTCCAGAACTCCTCAATTTTTTCTTCTAGTTGGCTTGGATTGTATTCTCTAACCTCTGGCTCCTTTATCATTTCAGAACCCTCCTGTGAGTTATAGGAACAGCTAACCTAGAAAAGGCTGAACGCATTATTTCAGCATGAGTCGAGGATAAATAAATCCCCCCTCATTAACATCGGGCAAAGTTCTCTCATTAGCTTATAAGGTTTTCTGGTGTAATGGCAATGCTTCCTCTAGTCTTCTAAGCTTTTCTTTAAATCTTCTAAGCTGGGCATTCGCGATCTCAATGACTTTTCTTAGGTACTCTTCGGGGACTAGAAGATTACCATCTTCTCCGAGAAGAACGTCAAGCCTCTCTGTCGATCTTATCTCAACAATAAGCTTCCTATCGCTTATACTCTTTATATTCGAGTACTTGAAGCCGCATGAGACTGCTAGATTTACTAGCTTAACAGCGTCCTCTAGCGTCTTTGCACCGACATGGAGAATTGGGCTTCTAACAAGTAGCCATAGCTGTCCTTCTTTATGTTTTTTCACTGCCTCGAGTACCTCATCGAAGGAAACTTCTCTGTGCCATTTTCCAAGCCATTTTGCATTTACTTTGTCCCCGAAGTTTGGCATCTCCATGATAGATATTCTTCCAGAACATGAGGAAGTCGTGAAGTAGTTTTCCATAGAGTTTATCTTCTGGAGGAGAGGAATTATATCTTCGTCGACTTCTCCTCTTCTAAGGGCTATTTGAAGACTTGTAAGGGCTTCTTTTTTAGCTCTCTCGAAGTTTCTTTCAAACTTGAACATAATTCATCACCCTAGCGTTGAGTCCAAGAACAGCATAACGTAAAAGCCCGTTAAAAATCCCAACGTCACTATGGTTTCCTCAGTTTCCTCACGGTATATTTCTGGGATTAGCTCTTTTATGGTAACGTATAGCATGGCGCCTCCAGCTATCCCCATTCCATATCCCAACAATCCAGAAAATACAGAGAATAGTGAGTATCCCAGTATCACCATGACCATTTCGGCTATCCCACTTATGATACCGAGGGTTATAGGCCTCAGCAACTTTCCCTCAACGGCGGCTAGTGGTAGAGAGACTGCTGTACCCTCTGGGAAATCTTGTATTCCTATTGCGAGTGCAGTTATTATACCATCTTTAGAGCTGAAGGCTATTGATGTTCCCACTGCAAGACCTTCTGGAAGATTGTGAATTATCATAGCTATGGCCAATAACCATGCTCTTCTCAGCTTTTCTCTTAGTCTTGCTGGGCCTTCGTATCCCTTAGTGAGGTGCTCATGAGGGAGATATCTGTCAAGGGCGTAAACTAGAATTATCCCGAGTAGTATCCCAATAGAAACCTGTACAAAGCCTCCATGCTCTATTCCTGGTAGGATCAAACTCGTGAAGCTTGCAACGAGCATTATTCCAGCAGCAAACGCTAAGCTGAAGTTTATTCCCCAAGAAGGGACCCTTTTTACAAAAACAGCTAGCAGAGAACCTAAAGATGTCATTAAGGCTACAAACAATCCTCCAACAATGGCTAGACTTAGTCCACTAAGATCTTGTAGCATGGAACTTGTTTCCAAATGAAACTATTATTAAAGTTATCTTATGATTAATATCTATGGTGGGGGAAATGATAGTTGTTCCGAGAGAGAAACATGTATACTCTTTCGGCCCAAATATGAAAGAGGTGGCTAGGGCCAAGCCGGGTGATATAATAGTTTTCGAAACTCTGGATGCCCTTGGGGGACAGATAAAGAGTGAGGAAGATACAATTGAGAAAATTGATTTTTCCAGAGTTAATCCAGCAACGGGCCCAGTTTACATTGAAGGCGCTGAGAAGGGAAAAACATTGGTCGTTAAGATCCTGGATATAGAGGTTGAGAAAAAGGGAGTCATTGTAACAGCTCCAGGAGCGGGTGTTCTTGGTTCAAAGGTTAAAGAGCCAAAAACAAGGATCTGTGAAATAAAAGGAAACTTTGTTTACTTTGGTAATTTAAGAATACCATTAAAGCCAATGATCGGCGTTATAGGCGTTGCATATGAAGAGGAAACACCAACCGGAACTCCCGGACCTCACGGTGGAAATATGGATACAAACCTGATAACAATTGGTTCGACAGTTTACTTCCCTGTATTCAAAGATGGGGCATACTTGGCCTTGGGCGATCTACATGCGGTAATGGCGGATGGGGAGGTTTGTGTGTCCGCTTGTGAAGTTGCTGGAAAGGTGATGGTGAAAGTTGATGTCGCCGAGTATAAGCTTAAATGGCCGGTGGTTGAAGATAGAGATTCGTACTACCTATTGGTCTCCAACGAGAACCTTGAGAAAGCTATAGAGGAAGCGGTTTCTCTTGGAGTTGAGATGCTCAAAAAGGCTAACAATATAACCTGGGATGAGGCCTATATGCTGGCCAGTTTGGTCATGGACGTTCAGATAAGCCAATTAGTTGACCCAAGGAAAACCGTGAGGATTAGGTTGCCCAAGCAGTACCTTCCTCAGCTACAGCCCTAGCTATTTTGGGCATATGATCCCTTCTTCCTCACATCTATCCACCTCAAGCTGAATTGTGACATGCTTAATTCCATGCTTCCTAAGTATTTTCTCTACTTTATCGATTATCTTCTGAGCTTCGCTAAGCATCATATCCCTCGTTGCTATGTGGCACTCGAAGTGGATTTCATCCTCTCCAACCCTCCAGACATGGAAGTGGTGGGCGTTTCTAACTCCGGGAATGCTTTCTATCTCCTTCTTTATGCTCTCAAGGTTTATGTTGGGGGAAGCTTCCATGAGAACTTCGATGCTCTCCTTGAGAATGTAATATGCTTCTCTTAGAATGTATAGAGATACGGCTACTGTTATTGCTGGGTCTATCCACAAGACCCCATATTTCATTAGCATTAGCCCTCCAACTACAACTGCAATCGATGAGAGCGTATCGCTGAGTAAGTGGAGGTAAGCTGATCTAACATTCATGCTTTCGTGGGAGTGTTCATGAAGGAGGGCAACGGAGATCAAATTTGCAAAAAGTCCAACAGTTGCCACCGGAAGCATTATTCTGGCATTGATGGGTTTTAAATTTGAGAATCTTCTGTATGCTTCAACTATGAGAAAAAGCGAAACCCCAACTAAAATAGTGGAGTTTAGAAATGCAACGAGTATTTCAGCCCTCCTATACCCGAACGTGAACTTTTCATTTTTCTTCATCTTTCCTATCCTGAGGGCTATATAGCTAGCCAAAATCCCCATGGCATCGCTGAAGTTATGAAGAGAATCACTTAGAAGAGCCAAGCTACCAGAAAGGATTCCTCCAATAATTTCTGCAATCGTTATTCCCACATTTAATACGACTGAAATCAGCATCTTTCTTTCGAGCATCAACATACACTAAATGCACACCTTTTTAAGCTAATTCTTCAACTTAGCATCAGCTTTCCCCCGTGCCCATTAGGGCTCGGGGGAGCTAAGGGGCAGGAGGATGACGGGAATGATAAAGATATACACTCTGGGAGGATACGAGGAAGTAGGGAAGAACATGACAGCTGTTGAGTATGATGGGGAAGTGGTGATAATCGATATGGGGATAAGGCTTGATAGAGTCTTAATTCATGAAGACGTTGAGTTTCAAAAAATGAGTTCAAAGGATCTGAGGAAGCTCGGGGCGATACCAGATGACAGGCCAATTAGGGACAAGAAAGTCGTTGCAATAGCCCTTTCTCATGGCCATCTTGACCACATAGGGGCCATTGGAAAACTTGCTCCGCACTATCCAGACGTTCCTATCTATGGGACTCCATACACAATAAGGTTAGCCAAGAGTGAGATAAAGGGAGAGGAGTACTTTGAGGTAACGAATCCCCTATATGAGACTAACTATGGGGAAATAGTCCAAGTGAGCGAAAATCTCGCGATTGAATTCGTCCAGATAACCCACTCAATACCCCACTCCTCAATAGTTGTTGTCCACACACCTGAAGGGGCTGTGGTCTATGCCTGTGACTATAAGTTCGACAATAATCATCCTTATGGGGAAAAGCCTGACTATAAGAGGCTCAAAGAGCTTGGCAGGGAGGGAGTTAAGGTTTTGATAGCTGAATCAACGAGGGTCGCTGAAGAAACCAAAACGCCAAGCGAGGCAGTCGCGAAGATGCTCCTTGAAGACTTCTTTTTGTATGAGGGGATGGAGGCGGATGGGTTAATAGCGACGACCTTCGCTTCCCATATAGCGAGGCTCCAGGAGCTGATAGAGATAGCAAACAAAATGGGTCGGCAGGCCATTTTCATTGGAAGATCTCTGGCTAAGTATACTGGAATAGCAAAGCAGCTTGGACTCATAAAGATGAAGGGGTCAAGAGTCCTAAGAAGCCCAAATGCTGTAAGCAAAGTGCTTAAAGAAGTCTCTCAGGCAAGAGAAAATTACCTTTTAATAGTGACCGGTCACCAAGGAGAGCCAGGGGCAATATTAACAAGGATGGCGAACGGTGAGCTTTATGACATAGGTTCTAGGGACACCGTCGTTTTCTCGGCCGGCGTGATCCCGAATCCCCTAAACATTGCCCAGAGATACGCCTTGGAAACGAAGCTCAAAATGAAAGGTGTTAGGATGATAAAGAACCTTCACGTCTCGGGTCATGCGAGCAGGGAAGATCATAGGTATTTGATCAGAATGTTGAACCCCGAAAATATTGTTCCAGCTCATGGGGAATTCAGGATGCTCACCCACTATGCAGAGCTGGCAGAGGAGGAGGGGTACATGATTGGAAAGGATGTCTTCGTGTCGAGGAACGGCTACAAGGTGGAGATTCCGTAGAGTCAGGTATGGAGGTTCTTTTCTTTGGTTTTCGTTTTCATCTGTTAATATAATTAGTTACATATTTGTACAACTCTTTTACTCTACTATCTTCTAAGTTAAAGCTAAAATCTTGAAAATAACAATTAAACTATTTTAAAAAAATAAAATTACGCAAAATTGATGAAAAAATTTATAAGAATAAGTTTTTTATATGTGAACGCAAAATCCGAGGGAGGTAGTCCTAATAAAGTGGAAGAGCTCAATGTAGTCCTCTCAGGACTGCTAATATTGGGAGTTAGTGGAACACAAATCGCTGCTGTTTTTGGCCAAGACTCCGAGGCAATGCCAGATATAAACCTGACGAAAATACCCTCTTCAGGATACGTTGAGCTCAAAGAAATTTATGATTGCAATGAAACATTTATTGTTAAAGTTGAACATCCTGGCCTAAATGGTCTTTAATTCATGGCGTTGTACTGGAGAGAATTGAGGGGGTGATGGAGAGTGGAGAAAACTTTTGTAGTTTTATTTCTGATCTTTCTAGTTTTTTCATCTGCATGTATTGGAAGGCAAGGAAATGTTGGCAATACTAAATCCTACGAGGTTCCCTCTAAACCAGAGAATGAATGCAGATTAGAAAAGCTTCCGGGCGAAAACATTGAGTTGAGTCCAATAGCGAAGTTTGGAAACATTACAATCATAAATGCGACCTACGGATACGTAATTTCAAAGAATGGCACTAAGGTTTTTCTGAACGTATCCAAAGCCTATTTCTTCCCATGGGGGTTTGTATTCATTGAAAAGACTCCCGAAGTGAGAACCGTTATTTTCGATAAGGTATGGATTGAAGACCATGTTTTCAAGAAAGACATAAAGAATATCACGACAATTGTAGAAGTTACAAGGATAAAGGCCTGCAGTTATAGAGGAAATGTCTTATGGGAACATGAAGTTCAGCTTCCCTATGTGTGGGAGTTCTCAAAAAACGATACAAGAGAAAGTTTCTATATGAAAGGTATTGCCTATCCAAAGGTTCTTATATCGAACAATACTGAGTACCTTTTCATAGCGGAGCTCCCTCAGAGCATAAAAGGTCTAATATCCCTCCCAACGGCTAAAGGAGTTAATAATTACCTCTACATTTATGGTGGTGAAGGATTAGTTAAAAAGTTCTCCATCCCGAGCATGTTCAAGCTAAGGAATGTATTCCTGATTTCTGCGTGGAATTATACGGTATTTGGCTATGAAAAACCCCAAGAAGATTGGAGTCCTGACTATGGGGAGGTGATTATATTCAATGGTTCCCAGGTTATCTTCAGGAGAAAGTTCAAGTGGGCTCCCGGGTGCCTGTGCAACGTAATCCACGGGTGGGCGGAAATATATCCTGGTGGCTGTGTATACTTTGGGCTCCTTGAGGGGGAGGGATTATACTGCAACGGAACTTTCAGATACATCAAAAGAGAAAACGGTTAAAGTTCGCACAATTGAATCTGCTGAGGAATTTTCCGTGATTCTTCCTTAAAAGCTTCGGAGGTATGCATGGGGTGGAGAGTACTTGATGGCAAAGCTCATAAAGGTTAGGCCTTTTTTCTTCCTTAGCTACTTATGTTCATCTCGGAGGGATGCCTATGGGAAAGTACGATGAGCTGTTTGCTAGAATTAAAGAGAAGGCCAAGCACGTTGATGAAAAGATATTTGAGCTCATACCGAAAAAAGAACCAGCAATTCTCTATGATGCGGCGAGGCACTACCCCCTAGCTGGTGGAAAGAGGGTAAGGCCGTTTGTTGTATTAACGGCTACTGAAGCCGTTGGCGGGGAGTGGGAGAAGGCGATTTATCCAGCGGTTGCTGTGGAGTTAATTCATAACTATTCCCTCGTGCACGATGACATAATGGATATGGACGAAACCAGGAGAGGCAGGCCGACTGTTCACAAGCTGTGGGGAATAAACATGGCAATACTAGCTGGAGACCTGCTATTCAGCAAGGCTTTTGAGGCAATATCTAGGGCAGATATATCTCCTGAGAAAAAAGCCAAGATCCTGGAGACAATTGTTAAGGCATCCAACGAACTCTGTGAAGGACAGGCCATGGATTTAGAGTTTGAAAACAGGGATACCGTTACTATTGATGAGTATATGAGAATGATAAGTGGAAAGACAGGAGCCCTATTTGATGCTTCCGCTAAGGTCGGAGGGATAGTTGGCACAGAAAATGAGGAGTACATTGCAGCACTATCCACATGGGGAAGGAACGTTGGGATAGCATTTCAAATATGGGATGACGTGCTTGACCTGATAGCTGACGAGGAAAAGCTTGGAAAGCCTGTGGGAAGTGATATACGGAAAGGAAAGAAAACATTAATAGTTGCCCATTTCTTTGAGAATGCTGATGAAGAGGCAAAGAAGAGGTTTCTCAAGATATTCGGAAAGTACGCTGGGGATGTTAAGGGACAAGGAATAATTGAAGAGGATGTTAAGGCAGAAGTTAGAGAAGCCATTGATCTCTTGAAGGATTATGGCAGCATAGACTATGCAGCTAGAATAGCCAGAGAAATGATAGAGAGGGCTAACAAAGCCCTGGAAATTCTGCCCGAGAGTCCTGCAAGGAAGGATCTGGAACTCTTGGCAAAGTTCATAGTTGAGAGGGAATATTGAATGGAAAGGCTTAACCTCGAGGATTACATGAACGATATAGTAATCCTGTATCTTATGGTTTTTCTTCTCTCCGCCAAGCTCATTTCATATATAGTTGGAGATCTCGTTATAAGTGTGAAATCCATTTATGAAGCCTTCTATTATTCTGTCCTTCCGTTACTTGTGGTTGTAATTCTCCATGAAGGAATGCATGCCCTCGTGGTACTCCTATATGGAGGAAAAATTAGGGTTGGCACAAAGGTTATTGACAAAATCATCTTAACACCCTACGTTGCCACTGACTCAAAATTACCCGCTAGAAAGTACTTAAAAGTCGCGTTAGCTCCACTTGCGCTCTCTCTAGTTGCGATAGTCCTAGCAAAGGCATATAATTCTCTGTTCTGGTCCTTAGTTTTCATATATAATACAGCTGGATTTGTGGGGGATTTACTCGTTGTTACCTCCCTACTTAAAATGCCAAGAGAAGCTTTAGTTTGGGACTCCGGGACTTCCTTGTACTCCACCCATCAAATTCCCAGACCCTATTCACGTAGGGTATCCATGATAATAAAATTAGCCTTTGTCCTTATGCTCTTAATATTCTCTCGGGAAATTAGAATTGTCGTAGAGACGAGCTAGCTAAATAAATGTTAATGTGCGTTTGGTCAACTGATACATTAAAGTTAAAAATTCATTCCCTAGATATAACTCGATTTTTATGAAGTTCGGTATAGTCGCTAGAAGAGACAAAGAAGAAGCCCTGAAACTAGCATACAGGGTTTACGACTTTTTGAAGGTTAGTGGATATGACGTAGTTGTTGACAGGGAGACTCATGAAAACTTTCCTCACTTTAGAGAAGAAGATGTGATCCCCCTTGAGGAGTTCGACGTTGACTTCATAATAGCAATCGGTGGCGATGGTACAATTCTGAGGATAGAACACAAAACCAAGAGAGACATCCCAATATTGAGCATAAATATGGGTACACTGGGTTTTCTCACTGAAGTCGAACCTCCAGAGACATTTTTCGCCATTAACAGGCTTCTTGAGGGAGATTATTATATAGATGAAAGGATAAAGCTCAGGACGTTCATAGATGGCAAGAACAACGTCCCCGATGCCCTTAACGAGGTAGCGATTCTAACTGGAATTCCTGGAAAGATAATACACATGAGATACTACATCGATGGTGGCTTGGCTGATGAGGTTCGGGCAGATGGTTTGGTAATATCAACTCCAACGGGCTCAACCGGTTACGCGATGAGCGCCGGCGGACCGTTCGTTGACCCCAGGCTTGATACCATAGTCATAGTACCCCTCTTGCCCCTACCCAAAACTTCCGTTCCAATGGTAGTTCCCGGAAACTCAACAATAGACGTTAGGTTGGTTACCGAAAGGGAAATAATACTGGCCATAGACGGTCAGTACTACGAACACCTCCCACCGGAAGTTGAGATAAGGGTCAAAAAAAGCCCAAGAAAAACAAAGTTTGTTCGCTTTACAAAGGAAATATATCCAAAATACACCATGAGGATAAAAGAGAGACACTAGCGTGGACTTGGAAAGCCCAAAGCAGCTTTTATTATATCACTGTAAACACCGCTCGCAGTTACTTTCCCGCCTCCTCCTGGGCCTCTGAGAACAATTTCCCCAAGGTTGCTCGTTTCAATAATTGCTGCGTTGTAAACTCCAGAAACAAGGAGAGGACTTCCGTCTTCCAGCTTTACTGGCTTTACGCTTATCCTTCCTCTCGATACCTCTGCGACTAACCTTACATTTTTGGCCTCCCTTACGTTTCTTATTCCAATTCTCTCCTCTTCTTCCGGCGGAATTCCATAAGAAACCCAATGAAGGATCTTTGCCTTATAGAACGCATCGATTCCATCTATGTCCTTTGATGGATCCTCCTCAAGGACACCAAGCCCTTTAGCCTCTTCAAACGCTTCCTCAAAACTCTTTCCACTCTCCATTCTTGTGAGAATGAACGTCGTGCTTGCATTCACTACAGCCCTTATCCTACTAATGTCCTCCCCGAGCATATTTTCCCGAAGCAGCCCGATTATTGGTGTTCCAGCCATAACAGTTGACTCAAAAAACAGCCCGGCCTTCCCTTCTCGTGCAACCTCCACAAGTTTTCCGTATTCTCCTGCTATCGGAGGCTTGTTGCTAGTTACAACGCTCACTCCTTCTTTTAATGCGAATTCATACATCTCATAGGCCTCATCCCAGCTACTCACATCCACCAGAATGTCTGGTTTTACCTCCTCTATAAGTTCGGTGGGTGAGAAATCAAACACCTCATAGTCCCCAACCGCGTCGATCCTCCCCGCATTCTCTTTAACTTCCTTCACTTCGAGTAAGTCAAAATCTCCCCAAACCGTCCCGCTTCTGTCAGTTACCGAAACAACGTTTATTCTAATTCCAAAGTTCCTCTCTTTCTCTGCAATTATCTCTGCTAGTGCTCTCCCTACCGTTCCAAACCCGAATATGGAAACTTTGACCTCCTTCATGCATGGGAGAACACCCTCAGAATTAATAAAAGTTAATTCTACCCGCATAGTCATACTGCCAAATGCTTAACCGTTTTAACCATAGAGCTCCATTTATAATTTGGTGAGACGGCATGGAGGCCCTGATAGTTGTTGACATGCAGAGGGATTTCATGCCGGGAGGAGCACTACCTGTTCCCGATGGGGATAAAATTATTCCGAAAGTAAACGAATACATAAAGAAATTCAAAGAGAAAGGGGCTCTGATAGTTGCTACAAGGGATTGGCATCCTGAAAATCATATAAGCTTCAAAGAAAGGGGAGGCCCGTGGCCAAGGCACTGTGTTCAAAATACACAGGGAGCTGAGTTCGTTGTAGACCTGCCGGAAGATGCCATAATAATATCTAAGGCAACAGATCCGGATAAAGAGGCATATTCTGGCTTTGAAGGTACTAATTTGGCGGAGATACTAAAAGAGAAGGGGGTAAAGAGGGTATACATCTGTGGTGTCGCAACGGAGTACTGCGTTAGAGCCACTGCACTCGATGCATTAAAGTACGGCTTTGAGGTTTACCTTCTCAAAGATGCTGTTAAGGGGATAACACCAGAAGGAGAAGAAAAGGCCCTCAAAGAAATGGAGGAAAAAGGAGTTAAGATTGTTGAGAACTTGTAATCTTTTTCCACTCTTTTAGCATTTCCAAGGCAACGTTCAGGACTATGGGACCAATTATTAGCCCTTTCAATCCAAGACCCCAGGTTCCCCCTATCATCCCTATTAACACGATGGTCTCATCGAAGTTTGCCTCCCTCGCAACAAGTTTTGGTCTTATCGTGAAGTCAGGTAAGGGCGAGACCAGCGTAAACCCGTAAACAGCCAACCCGAGGGCCAAAAGCAGGTGGCCTTCTCTGAGTAGATAGAAGCTCCCGACTACCCATATCATCCAGCCTTCGAAGAGGGGAACGAAAGAGAAAAGGATAGTCAATAGCCCGGCCAAAATTGCCGTTGGTACATTTGAAACCCTAAAGATAAGAAACCCTACTGTCATTAATACTCCCTTAGCAATATTCAGAAGAAGCCAAGCCCTAATCAAAGCTTGGAGTGTTAAATTTCCCCGAGCAATGATTTTCATTAGCCTTTCATCTTCAAAAGTTAGGAGGTCCACGATAGCATCCCTCTTTAATAAGAAGAAGTAGACAAACGCAAGATATACTATCGTCTGGAGAACGTACCTTGGTACAGAAAAAGTCAAATTAATCAGGTATTCTTTTCCCTTCTCAATTGCTTGGGTTATCATGGATTCAACGGATCCCTCAAGTAAACCTTGAGGAATTGGAAGGCCCTTTATCCAGCTTTCTATGTCAGAAAGATACATGTATGCCTGTTTAACAACAGGGGTCAATGTATAAATTAAAATCATCGAAAATACAGAGGCCGTAATTATCACGGCCAGCGTAAGAAACAGGGCTGAATTTTTGGTTCCAACTCTTTTACTCAGCTTTTTATGGACTGGCTCTAATGCATATGCTGTGACAAACGCAAAGAACAGGGAGGAGAAGAATGGTAGTACAGTTAGTATTGCCAGATACACGATTGTTATCACAATGACTCCGAGTACAATTTTATTCAGATCCAATCTCATCAGCTACCACCTTGAGCCTCTCAACTTCCTCTTTGCTGAGCCTGTTTTTGATCCACCTCTCCCTGTTGGACAGGTTTTCATCTTCAATATCAAGGACAGCCTTCCTAACTCCTCCCCTTGGAAAGTTGCTGTCCCCAAAGTAGCGAGGGATTACGTGGACGTGAAGATGTTTAACGGTTTGGCCTGCGGCTTCTCCTATGTTTATTCCAACATTAAAACCATCCGGATTGAAGGCCTTTTTCAATATTCTCATTGCAAGCTCAACACCTTTCATCAACTCAAGCTTCTCCTCATCACTCAGCTTCCAGGGGGAGGTAACGTGTCTCTTTGGAACAACGAGAAGATGTCCCCTGCTCGCGGGATAGTTGTCAATTAGTATCCTTACCAGCTCCCCTTCGTATACTATGCTGTCTTTCCTAGGCTCGCAAAAGGGGCATTTCATGATTTTGAGTTTAAATTATCTGTATTTAAAGCCACCGACACGAAAAGTTTATAAACCACCCTCTTTTGAAATCACATTGGGGCTCACAGTAGGGTCCCGCGGTAGCCTAGCCTGGTAGTGGCGGCGGACTGTAGATCCGCAGGTCCCCGGTTCAAATCCGGGCCGCGGGACCACCAGAATTCTATTAACATGCTATCACTTCCCTTCTCTATTATGGTCTTATTAGAATGTGCAAATGAATGAGAATATATTGAACATAAACATACCTTTCAATTCTCCTATAGTCTTATTTGGAACATGAGGGCCGTCGAGAAGGCCGAGAGGGCCCTGAGCGCTTTCAATTCTTTTTTAGTCTTATTGGAACAAAAACTCGGAGTGGACATAAACACGGACAAGCTCGCCTTTCAATTCTTTTTTTAGTCTTATTGGAACTTTACGTCTCGGACATTGACTCAGTTATGATGCAGTATTCTTTCAATTCTTTTTTAGTCTTATTGGAACTAGCCGCTGAGGAGAAGTGGGCAAAGAGGATCATGCCTTTCAATTCTTTTTAGTCTTATTGGAACTACAAGCCGATAGAAGGAGACAGAACCCCAGCAACCCTCTTTCAATTCTTTTTTAGTCTTATTGGAACTAAGCTTAAATCCCTCTGGAGTTATGTCGTAAATGTACTTTCAATTCTTTTTTAGTCTTATTGGAACGTTGGTGCGTTGGGCTTGGTTGTTCTCGATTAGTGTGCTTTCAATTCTCTTATAGTCTTATTGGAACTTGATGCTCCTTCTAAGCCTGTTGAGATACATAAGAACTTTCAATTCTCTTATAGTCTTATTGGAACTCGAATGGGTCTCTAAAAATCAGGGGGATGTTGAAATAACTTTCAATTCTCTTATAGTCTTATTGGAACGCCGAGGCCCCACCCGGGGGCCGGGGGAACCCCCAAGCTTTCAATTCTCTTATAGTCTTATTGGAACAAGATCTACCTCCACAATGTCCCCATCCTTAATTCCCATTTCAATTCTCTTATAGTCTTATTGGAACCAAAAACATCCTTATACGGGTCGAACACTCCACCGACATTTCAATTCTCTTATAGTCTTATTGGAACGCGAGATCCTAAGGGACAAGTACGGCTTTGACTTTTCGGATTTCAATTCTCTTATAGTCTTATTGGAACCTTATGTCAGGTACTATTCTCCTGATTATCATACTGAATATTTCAATTCTCTTATAGTCTTATTGGAACAGGAGGCTTTTTTGGTGTTTTTTGTTTTCATACTGTTCTTCTGCCTTAATTTTTATAAGATTTTTGGTGGAGGGATTATTTCCGAGGGATTTGGAGTCTTCGATAAGCGATAATAAAAAAGCTGTGGGAGGAGAATGAGCCCCTAAAGATGCTTAAAAACTGTTGAAATTGAGTTCATGTGATTTGGTTCCAATGCTCTCAGAAGCCTGTATTCTAATGGAAAAACTCGAAAACTATTAAACCAGGAAAAAGGACAAGTTTACTCTTCAACACACGATATTTCAGTCATGTATTCATTCTTTCTCAGATTTCGAAAAAATTTCGTAACAATAAAATGACTTAAAAGCCACATAAAGTTATATAATAACAACCAATTACTAAAAGCCTCCAAAATGTTGATTTAGGAGTATGCATCTGAATAGCATCGTTGGAGGGTTTGTTTCCGAAAATTAGGAATATTATCCTGTTTCGAATATTTTTTGGTGTTTGTATATGTACATAGTCGTTGTTTATGATGTTGGTGTTGAGAGGGTTAACAAAGTTAAGAAATTCCTGAGGCAACATCTTAACTGGGTTCAGAACAGCGTTTTTGAGGGGGAGGTAACTTTGGCAGAATATGAAAGGATAAAGGCTGGGCTAAGAAAGCTGATAGACGAGAATTATGATGCCGTTGTCATATACAAATTAAGATCCATGCCTCCCAGGGAAACTCTCGGGATAGAAAAGAATCCTATAGAAGATATAATTTAGTTAAAGGCGGAGATCCCGCCCTCTTATTCCACCCCCACCCCTGATTTGACCTGTAACTTCTGGCCTGATTATAACTTTGTCACTTATTATAACATACTCGAAATCTACAAGATACTAAGTGCTTATAAAGTTTTCTGTATATTAGGCCTACCTAATTATTTTCGGAAGCTGTGAGAAGAATGTTCTCGCTTTTCTTGAAATAAAAAGAAGTTATGTATGTTAGATGCGTTTAAAACCATGCGACAAGTGGTTTATATTCTTCTACTCCCACAAGATGCTTTATAAGTTTGTAGCACTCAAGCCTTATCAGCCTCTGCTTTGTTACATTAGTTTTAAGCCTTGGATGCTTTACGGAAGAGGAGATCTCCCTATTGTATTCTTTGATAACCTTTTTCATGCTGTCTTCAGTCAAGAGCACTCCGTTCAAGTCTTCTCTAAAGTCGCTCTTCTTGATAATTCCCTGTTTAACAATCCTGTTGGCGATCCTGTCTGCTATGATTGGTTTGAAGATCTCACTTAGATCCAATGCCAGGGAAAATCTTCTCTCACTGGGTTCGTGAAGGTAGCTTATCGTTGGGGCTAGTTGTGTGTTGTAGATTTCGCTTATAATGGTGGCATACAATCTTGAGTTCAAGAAGCTTATAAGAGCGTTCATTTCGTTTTGGGGAGGTCTTCTTGTTCTTTTTTTCTATTTTGAATTCATTGGGTAGAGTTTCATCCCACTTGGCATAGTAGAGCTGTCTTATCCTTGCCTCAACATTCATAACGTCTGTTATCTTTCTAGCGTCACTGAGCTCCTCTAAAATGTTTGAAATATCTTTCGAATCCTTTCCTCCCCACCTCTTTAGGTTCCGCATCATATTTTTTGCACCGCCCCACACAAACTTCTTTGCCAATGCCAGCCTCTTTTCTTTCTTCAAGTAATGTTCGGCCTGCCTTATTATTAAATCGCCGGAAAGAAGAGTTTCTCTAGGATAAAAGCTTCCATCATAAAAGCCATAGTGGTTGAAGAAGTGCACAACTATTCCTTTTTGAGCGAGATAGTGAAGGGCCTGGGATGTTATTGTTACATGCCCGTATATGTAGATGTCATATATCCCCTCAATGGCCAGTGGCTTTCTCCCCTTTTCGTTCTCAAAGTACAGCGTGTTTTCTCTTCTGAGGAGGATCCCATCGGAGAGTATTGTTAAGGGTTTCTTTCTCATCCCCAACACAGCTCCTTATATGCGCATTTTGAGCATATGCTCTTCCTAATTGGTTTGGGTGGCCTTGGAGAGGATTTGATAACTTCAACTTGAACAATAGCATTCTCAACATCTTTTTCTCTCCCTTCGAGGGTTATCTCTACGGTCTCGTTCAGCTTTGGATAGTGGAGGATTGCCTTTGCTTTTATACCAAATCTCTTAAGGTAGTATAGATAGTAAAGAGCCTGCATCTCATGGGCTTTTTCCATAGTTTTTCCGAGCTTAACTTCATGAACTTCCAATATATCTCCTTTCCTTATGAAGTCTATCTTTATTGGCCCTATACCTACTTCCTTCTCTTCGTTTCCATATCGTTGCTCATGGAAAAACCTCCCGAGATCGACCCATTCACTTTCTTGTTCCATTGTTATGCCTCTGGTAAAGTACCAGAGCTTTGTAGGGCAGACAAAGAGGTAGTTTATCTCAATCCCCCTAATGAGCAACTCCTCAGCGGGGTATTCCTCTTCCAATTTTCATCCCCTCTCAGTTGTTTCCTAGCAACTGTTCAGAGTCTTATGTTTAACTTATATGTATATGTTTACTTTTGATGGATATACTGGTGCACTTGATCTCGGCTATTTCCCGTCAGTAATAGGGAAAGAAGCTTTCCTCGCTTTGGGGTTTGTTTTGGGTAAAATCAGACTGGGTGTTTGATTTTATCTCATGATATATTTTTCATATATTTTTCTAAAGACGCGAGCTTATTGGAGAGGTTGACGAGAACAGGCAGATACTAAAGAGAAATTGTTTCAATGAGGTTCACTGGAAGGTTTATACTGAAAAATAAGCTTAGAGAAGTATTTTCTTATGACAGGAATATAGTGATAGCGAGCTTAAAATATAATTATGAGTTGGCCCCTCTTTGATGGAGTTGAAGAGAGTTAGATTCTTTAACATAATTCATCCCCAGGTGAGACTTTAGGAGAATACTAAAATAAGTAAGAGGGAAGTTAAGATAGTAAGAATTGAATTATATTGTAGAATTCTCATGGTGGTGGAGATGCCAAGGTCATGTGTTATTGTAGCTAAAACAAACGCAAAGTTCGATGAGGTTGTTGAGGTTATTAAGAAAATTGAGGAGGCATCGTCGATTCATACTGAATACTTTGAAAGAGCTGTCGTGTTTATAGGTGAGAAATACTTCTTTAGATCTAATTCGTGGGCCTCAGCAATAACGATAGTTAAAGATCTTGGAAAGGAGGTAATTATAAGGATAATCACAACCGGTAGTGGGAGAGGCTTGCTAAATATAGACTACGGCGCGAACAAGTCGTATGCGCGGGACATAATTGATCAGATTAAGAGAAAATTAGCCGTTGAGATAATTAAGGAGATAGATAATTATAATATAAGCATGTTGCAGAGTGCATTCTTGCCGGAGGAATAGATTCTTTGTATTTGGGGAGAATATAGGAAACAAAACCTTGAGGCTCAAGAGACTTCGCTTTCTTCTGATTCGCTTCTTCCATAGAGGGCCTGGTGGTAGGCCTTAGTTTTTGCCTCACCCTGCATCCGTTTGTTGCTCTCAACTTTGACCATTCCGAAGCCTAGGGAATTCTTTTCGCCAAATCCTGCAACGTAGCCCACTCGAATTAGCTCGTCATCTCCATAAGCCTTAAAGACTAAATGCCAAGCCATTTGATATACCCCTGGCTTTATCCTAAACCTTTTGGGTTTTGCAACCAGTATTTCCATCTCAAAGTCATCAGGAGGTTTTTCTCCGTTTATCATGACGTATTTATCTTTCAGGTTCTCTTTTATTGAGGTGTAGAACTCCTCCTCAAGTGGGGAGAGATCATGGACTTTGCCGTCTTTCCTCGTTGTTACTGCAACTGGAGAGAGGGTTATGAAAGTTGAGCCGTTGAATTTTTTTGGCTCTTTTAATGCCTTCACTTCATCGATGTAGAACCTCTCCCCCCATAGCTCGATTTCAGGATCCTTAAACAATCCAGAAATAAATGCTTCAGCTATGTCTGGAATGCACGTTGAAAAGTAGAAGAAACCTCTCTTATATCCAAAGAAGTATGGGAGGTCTTTTGGATGGCTTCTTCTCTCGCTCATGAATAAGGAATATGTGAACAGCTTTGGTCCCTTCGTTTCGTGTAGAAATGTACTAAGCCTTGGGTTCGCTAATTTTATCCTCCCATATATTAAACCTTGTAGATAATACTGATGGTTGTAGGGAATTTTGAATGGTTCATTTTCGGGTCTTAACTTTATTAAGAACCTCATCTCTATCACCCAATTGAAACTTACCACTACTATTTAGCGTCAGAACTTATAAGTTTTATTTTAGTTAATTATAATAACCCGGTTAAACGATTTTAATTATATGATTCCTTCACCTTTTTAGTTCTATCGTGATTAGATAGGCTAATATAAGAGCGCCCCTTATTACCTCCACTTGTTTGAAACTTAGAATGAGTTTAAAATCTATATAGATTAAGAGCTAGATGATTCCTTATTCAAAAGCAAAAGCGAACTTAACTGCTTTTCCGAATGGTGTTTCAAAGAGCCATTTTGCGATTTCTGGTTCTAGGTCTTCGAAGGCGGAAGGGTCTTCGTGGACAAAACCCTCACAAGGGAGCTTTTGGCTGAGGATCTCGCGAGGGAGTTCGTCAGGGGGATACAGGAGATACGCAAGAGGCTTGACCTCGACGTAAACGATAGGATAGTGGTTACCATAGAGACTACCGACGAGAACCGTGAGCTCCTCAGCGAGAACCTCGACTACGTGAAGAAGGAGACCAGAGCTGTGGAAGTTCGCTTCGGGGAAGCCAGGGGTTACGTCGTTGAGTGGCCTGAGGTTCAGGCGAAGATAGGGATTGAGAAGGTGGAGTGAGGTTTTTCCTTCCACTTGTCTTCTTTTCCACTTGCAATTTTCTTACCAGAAGGTATAAGAATTTTTGAATATAACTCATATACAGGGGATAACTACTGACATTATCCTCGAATTCAACAGGAAATTAAACGGGAATTTGGATTTACCCTTCACAGGTACCAAGAGGCCGTCGCCACAGAGCTGATAGAACACCTCAAGCCAACTGGAAGGGGAAAAACGATTCTTGAGATGCTAACCGCAGAATACCTACTCAGTCGGGGATACCACAGGGTGCTCGTCCTTGAGCCGACACGATTTCTCTGCGACCAGATGTACCCGAAGTGGAAACGCCTAATGCCCACAGGTAAGGAATACGAGGGTAACTGTCTGAGTTTTTTAAGGGAATACTCAGTTGTTATCTCAACACCCCAGACAGCCCTAAAGTGCGTTCCGAACTTAAAGGATACGTTCGACGCGGTGATAATTGACGAGGTTCATCATGCAATCACTGGAAAGTACTACAATGAGCTGATTTCTGCACTCAAGCCAAAGGTCGTTATCGGGTTTACTGCATTACTGCCGAGTAAGAAGGCGTACAAAGCGAGTGTTAGTAAAATTGGAGAAGTTGTAGGCGAGTTAAGGTTGCTCCACTACGATTTTTTGGACCTTAGCAGAATCGACCCTGAATTTAGCCCGCCAAAGGCCTTTGTCGATATCTTCGATTCAGAGCTCAACGAGAGTGAAACTGCGATATACGATATGCTGTACTTTGGAACCTTCCCCGGAGATGCGAAGACTATACACTTCCTTGAAAGAACCCTTTCCAGATACGGCAGAAAAGCGTTCTGCGAGAGCTTTCACAGGGCGTTAGAAAAAGGAAGGATACCAAAATCGTCCCAAGCGAGCAAAGTTTTAGAGTTCTGCAGAAACGTTGATTATTCCCACAAAGCTCGCACGTTGCTTGACGTTTTAAGGGTGTACAACGTAAAAGAGAACCCAAAGTTGAGGCCAGTAATAGTTTTTACTTCTAGGAAGGCAACGGCGTACGAGTTCAGAGATGCAGTGATTAATAGGCTCAACATCCCACACCAAAGAGTTGAAGTACTAACAAGTGACCTCTCAAAGGAGATGAGAAAAGAGCTAATATCACGGGCCAAAAATGGAGAAGTACACATAATAATTTCGACCTTGGTCGGTGAAGAGGGCGTGGACATCCCGGAGGCGGGAGTTCTGATAATGACCGACGTTCCAAAGAGCCCACTGAGGTTTTATCAGCGACTCGGAAGACTAATCCGGATTTCAAGTCCAATGAGGACAAAAATCTTCATTCTTACAATGACTCCAAAAACCGAGGAATATGGTGATCTGGAAGAAGCAGTCTTGAACCTATACTATGAAGGAGCTGACGTAAGTTACATCCTGCTCAACCTTGAAGAGAAACTAACCACCCAGAAGCTCCTTGACTACATCAGGGAAACAATAGACATGCTGAACTCAAAATGGACATCGTACCTGCTACTAACGCAGAGGGACGAACTGGAGGACCCTGTGGAATACTATTTGAATGCCCTCAAGTCTAGCGAGAAGTTTAGAAAAGTACTAAAAGAAAGGCTCGGTGAGTTATCCGAAGAGGAACTCGAAAAATGGGCTTTCATGATCTCCACTACGTTTTTCCTAAGGGCGTGGAGCGACGAATTCAAGAACGCCATAAAAGACGTCGAGAAAATGTTAAACAGAGGAAAGGTAGTCAAAGACTTTGACAAACTAATACGAGCAGACAAACTGTTCTACTTCTATGATCCGGAGAGACTTTCAGACATGGTGTTCATGGAGCTTGAGAGGCTCAGGAAGTACTGCATAGCGAATCATAAATCATTCTGTGAAAATGTCTTTTTCAGGTTCGATAGAAAAGGCTTTTTGAGGTTGTTCATGAACGTCTTCCCAATAGAAAATCTCGAAGACGTAATTGAAGAAATGAAAAGACGTGTCCAAGAGAAGGAGAGAGTATCCGGCAGTATTTACATTGAATCCCGCTACAATCCCAGCAGCAAGGCAATAATAGCCAAGGCTCACTTTTCTGTGTCCGGCAAAAATGGAATTTATCTAAGGCTGGAACCCCAGTTTAACTACTACAACTTTACCAGGGAAAGCGAACTCAGGGAGAAGAAGCTTGAGCTAATTAGACTCAACGTTAAGGACATCTGCTACAGGGCCATAGAACAGTACCTCGAACGCTACGTAGAGAGATAAAGGCTAAACCCGTTTTCTAAGCTCTCTTTCAGGAGTCCACTCCCCTTGTTCTTTCAACCTCCCCAAGCTCCAGCTTTAGCTCTTCAAGTTCTTCAGGGGTTCTCGTCCCGAAGGCGATCAGGAGCACGTCGAGGTTGCCCTTCTTTTTCTTGCCTATTAGCTCCCTCAAAAGCTCCGAGAAGTTCTTGTTCTCCTTCATCCTGACCAGCTCGTAGTAAACGTCATCCGCTATGGTTATCGTTTTTCCCAACGTTCCCCACCTATAAATGCATGCTGCCAGCGCTGTCAGCTTTCCAGCCTTTCTCGGCCCGTAGAGGCCGGTGATGCCGAACAGAAAGTTTAGGCCCGAAAGCTCAAAGAGAGCAATCACCAACTCCGCGTTCCTTCCAAATACCACCATCTTCTCAATAAAATCATCACTCGCTGGATAGTTTGAATGAAGCGCTATGAGCCTGACCGCGACGAGGACTGCCGTGCAGAGGAGGTTCTGCTTTATGGGAACCCCAATCAAAAGCCCCTGTCCAGTTCCCTCCCGATGAAGAGCCGGTAGAGGGAATGGGGAAAGATAATAACCCAGATGATAATTGAGACCAAGAGAACGAAGAAGGCAATGATTTCAGCAAACATTGCAACTCCGCTTAGAAGTCCCGCATTGGGTCTCCCGTCGCCAGAAGGGCCCACGTAAAGATACCCTAGAAGACAAGGGTGTCACTTACGATATTGAACACCTCTTTCAGAAAGTAGAGCCTCCCGTGGGTTTTAATCTTCAAGACAGATGCCTCCATGGAGTTTTAGGTAAAGAACTCCTGCCCTTGTAAGTGTGTAGCCTAGTGGTCTATTCTTACCAGAGATTTCCTCTACAAGCGAGTATCTTTGGATATCCTTTAGCTCCCTGCTTATTGTGGCAGGTGAGACTCCCAGGTCCTCTGCTATTTTTCTTACGCTCTTCCCTGTTTTTAGTCCACACAGGATATTGATCCATCTAATATTTCTTGGAGCAAGAAATGGACCAAGTTCGAGAGAGATGAAACCAGAGAGGTTTTCGAAATCACTCTCTACTTTTACCCTTGTGTTGTCCACAGTTATAGTTGCAAGGAGAATCACGACGTTTAATGGTCTCATGCCGCCAGAAAGGATTGCAATTATTCTCTTATCCTCGGTAAGGTTATCTTCAATTGCATTTTTTATTTCAAGAACCATGTTTTCTCCATTTGTTGTTAGAAGTTCAATTACCTTAAAGTTTTCTTCACCAACAATGGGGACTGTTATGTCTCTAATCGCACGAAGTGCGTTTACCGCCTTTTCTTCTTTCTCATAACCTTTTGGAACAACAGCAAGTAACTTATCTCCTTTTTTTGTTTGATTTCTCATAAGAGCACGGATTATGAATTTCTCATCAAATCCTACTGGGAATATCGCAAGCAAGCTTTCACCTCCTCATGGGTAGAAATTACTTCCATAATCTCTCTTCCTAACATAGTTGGTTCTCCTTCTCTGTTCCTTATTGCTGAGTAGTTATCGGCAAGTGAGATTGGGAGTAGAAGGGCATAAACTGCGCGGATATTCGAGGCAAAAATGTCTGCCATCCAGTCTTTAAACTCGTTGGGGGCAATCCAAGGTACGTTCATTGGCACTTGTATCTCGGCAAGTTCTTTAATTATTTCTGCGCAGTCTGGATGTATTTTTAAGTTTTCAGGCTTTCTTGGGGGCTTTTCCCTAATCCAATCATGATGGTGAAGGAAGATGGCAACTGTAGCTATACTTCCAGCTTTTCCAAATTGCCTTAGTACTTCCTTTGCAATAAGTGCTGAATAAAATTCGTGGAACTGAAAGCCCTTTTTTGTTTTCTGAAATTCTTCAAGACACTTTCCAACATCATGAATTGCATAAGCCTTGCGAAGAAGGTCTTCTGCATTCTCCTTTTTCAATCCGAGAACTTGTGAAAGGAACTTTCCATAATTCCTTTTGATATATATTTTTTCTATAAATTTGAGCCCTTCTTTTATATGCGCTTCCATGCTTTCAATGCATCTCCCATTTTTAAAATATGCGCAACATATCATACTATTCCACGCTCCTTATCGTACTCTCCTGTAAACTTAATTGTTATAGGGTTTCCAAGAGCTATCATCTTAGCAACGTCATATGCATCTTTAAAGGAGCATAGAGAGACTTCTCTTTCCCTTGCAACGACTTTGACAAGTCCTTTCTTGGATAGTTCTAACAGCTTTTTCGGTGAAATCAATACAATCTCCCCTTCGACTTCAAGAGGAATCAAAAAGCCCCTAAGTAAAGGACCCTCATCTTTTGTTATAAGCTTTATTTCGTTGAGAACATCTTTTGAGCGTTTTGTTGGATTTTTGAGAAGGGTATGGAGTTTTCTCATTAGACTCCTATTCACACCTCGCATAACTTCAGGCTTTCTTTCTCCATGTACCTCATTTACGATCTTTTGATATGTCCACGGAACTCGGGGATTGAATCCGGGGGCTTCTTTTATAAGGGTGACTGTCTTTTCAATTTTCTCTTTGCTATAAGGACCGGTGGGAGCATCTTCCAAGATTATTATCTCGCCTTTTCTCTCCCTGTACCGAGCTACCCTGCCGAAGCGTTGGAGCAGGGAGTTTATTGGGGCCGCATCAGTAATCATGATATCAACTGAGAAATCAACGCCGGCTTCTATGGCCTGTGTGCCGATTAATAAAAAGCTCTTTTCATTATTTAATTTTCTCAGCCTTTCTATTAGCTCTGCCTTGTGGCTTGGCTTCATTCTTCCATGAATCAGGATTATTTTGTCTTCCTCGAAGCCAAGTTCTGGAGCATTTTCTTTTGCTTGGTCAAAAATCTCTACAGCTCTCGATACGGAGTTAGCTACTATTGCGACCCTCTTAGTATTATCAACGAAATCTAACGGATTCCCAGTTTGGAATTTTATTTCAAATTCCTTCCTTAACTCACGTCGGATAAAGGGATCCTCTTCATTAGGGGACAAAATTTCAAGGTTGTTTTTCTTTGTGCACTCTTCAAAAAGTTTTATATAACCTCTCGATAGTGTTGCTGTCATGATTACTATCGGCACATTATTCTCAGCTAGGAACTTAAGAACCGAGAAGAAGACAGTTTTCATTCTCGGATCCTCAAGTATGAAGTGGGCTTCATCAAAGATTATGAGTGATGTGAGAATTGATGCCTGTGTGAGGTAGTCATAGCCAAATTCTCGTCCCCTGTCTATCTGAGGTATTTTCTTTGTATTGAGCTTGAGCACATCCCACGTGAACGTATCCACGGTGGTAATGTTAAGGGGAAAAAGGTGTAGAAATTCCTCATTTGAGCTCATCATCTTTGTCCTTGAAAAACCAAACGCTTCCTTGGCAGTTCGGTCTATGTCCTCTATAATTGACCGCATTGGAAGAACGTGAATGACTCTGTCAAAGAGTGAAGCATCTTGTAGTGAGTAAAGAGCAAGGGAAAAACTTATGGAAGTCTTGCCATAGCCTGTTGGCGCTTGAACAACCAAAAAGGGAGTATCCGAGGAGAGTATTCTATCTAGTGCTTCCTCTATTAGAGGTCGTTTTTCTGGCTTAAATCCTTTAATTTGTGAAAGTCTTTGTGCAACCTGCTCGTAGGGATTCACATAAGCACCTCCAGATGTCCTTCCTGCATAAAAGCTCTGAGTACTTTTCTCAGCTCTCCACTAGCTTTTCCTGTCCCTTCAAGTAACCCTCTACCTTGTCTAAACAGTCTGAATATAGAGTCTTCTATTAATTCCCTCCGTCCAGTATTCACAGCTCGGTAAATGTCCTTAACGAGGATGTAGGCTAGCATCTCTCCATCCCCATTTACACCACTTCTCAGCTCTTTTTCAGCTATATCTACAAGGGCCCAAAGAGGGTACTTTTCTACCTCGATATTATCCTCTTTGAGCTTGACCTTTAGGTCTACTCCCATTGTCATATAGTTCTCAATTTTTTTGATGTATGTAGCGAGATAGTTTGATAATTCCCCAATGTCAAGTTGAAGAGTCTTCAACTCCGTATAGACTTGGCCCTCAAGGCTAATTAGATGTAGTGTTACTGGATAAGTTTTTTCTGGCACGTTTCTTCCTTCTTCAGCAAGTTTCATGGCTATTTTAAGCTCATACAACTCTTCTGCATCAAGTCTGGCTTTACTCTCAATCCCTGCATCCGTTAGGGCAAGTATGCCATCTAGAATTTCTTCAACATCTGGAAAGTAGACTTCAATGCTAGGCTTCGTCATTAAATAGTACTTTCCGCCAATAAATCCTGCAAATGCTGTAAGGAAACCTAGAGAGAGCAGAGAAAGCCAAAGAGGGTCGAGGTATATTTGAGCCTTTTGTCCAGCCGTTGGTTTTAGAAAGTCGCTTTGAAACTCGTAGTACTCTGGTTGCTTTACAACCGCTGGACTTATAGCATAATGGCCATTATAGGGCTGACCAAGGTATGTGCCCTTGTTATCCCACTTAATAGTTCCTAAAGATTTGGTCGGATCAATCTTTTTGGAGCGCAGAAGCTTGACAGCTTCTTTTATCGCAAGCTCAAAAAGTTCTATGTATGTGTCTGGAGCCTTGACGCCATACCATGCCGAAAGGACTTTATCATATGAGTTTTTGTCGTTTCTACCCATGCGTGATGAGTTCATCTTTGCTCGCTTTTTTAGCGTGTTTTCTATGGAGTTTTCAAAGATATCCGCAAAATCTTCAGCACTTGGTGAAAGTCCTGCCTCCATAACAATCCACGAAAATCCCAATGTTATTAGTTCTTTTGAGAGACCTTCAAAGGGTAACTTGGCAATAGCCTCAAGTATCATAGTACCACCTCCTCGCCGTCTAAGGTAACGACTTTGAGCTTTCCCCTGACAATAACTTCCTCCTCCGGGTAAAACATAACAATAAGTGGTACATCTGAATAGCTTCCAATTCCTTTTCTCCAGTCAAAAACGGCCCGAAGTGCTCCCTTACCTTCGACTTCCTTACCGCTAAAGGGGAATGCATAGGATGTTTTTGCTTCTTCCATTTCGTGAACCTCCGCCCTTCCACTTTCAACGTTTTCAACACTAACCACGGACTCTCGCGAGCCAAGTCTACTTATTCCCCAAGCAGCTCTTTTAAAGTCCTTGAGAGTGTAGGGACTGTTTGAGATTGCCTCTTCTTTGAGTAGATAAACAATTGATAGTGAATAGTTTATGTTCCCGTACATTACTGCAAAGGGAAATGATGTTACTGCACTCTCAACGTTACCTCTGTGAAGCCGGTTTATCTTTAATATTGAACCATATATTTTTGGTTTCCCAGTCATTTTCGTTGTGACCCAAAGAAATAAGTTTCTCAGCTTATCAGCAGCACTTTTTTGATTCTTTCCTTCTATTAGGGTCTCTCTACGCTCACCCATTAGGTGGAAAAGGGGGTATGCAATGGCCCCTATTAAGGTGCTTGGTGGAATATAATCAAGGGCATTGCGCATTTTGCTCTGAGGAAGAGCTCTGAGGGCGATGACTCCTGCAGGTTTTACTTCAACTTTTAAAAAGAAAATCAAGAGAATCACCTCAGATATAGCCCTTCTCGCGGATGTAATCGATGGCCTCCTTTAGCACCTCCTCAGGGAGCTTCTCTTCATCACTCTTCGCGTAGAAATAACTCTCGCCAAAGGATTCAAGAACTTTTAACCTGTTCTCGGTTTTTTCTGCATATCCTTCATATATTGGTGACGTAACTACGAAGGGATGGTCAGTAATTGAGATAATGAGTTCCGTGATTCCCCCAACAGGGAAGAACCTTGAGAGCTTTGCGCCGAACTGAGCCGATGAAAGCATTCTGAAAAGGGCTTTGAGTGCAACTTCGCGTCTCTCCTTTATCTCGTTCTCATCAAGTACTGGCTTTGATGTTATTGCACTTACTCCTATTGCATCGAGGTCGAGGTTAAATGTGAAACCATAGATGGCAGTACCAGTTTCTACGTAATATATCATCTGCTCAGGGGCATTGCCTTTCTTGCTTGATAAGTCAATCTGAGCATGTCTGGCATGGAGTTGGGGTTCAGAAGTCGCAAAGAGAGCTACTGACTTTATAGGAAGCGCATAGCTAACTTGGAAGACGGAACTTCTTCTAACGGGTGGTTTTTCTGCATAGAGAAAGCCACCAATGTCTTCAACAATGCATGACTTTAAGATTCCTTCCTCAATTTTTTTAGGGTCGTTTGGAATCGGGTCAATTTTCTTCTTAAGATGTACTTTGTTCATCGATTTATAGAACTCACCGCGCTGACAATCGTCACAAACTGGAAGTCCCATACCAAGGGCCTCTCTGACGAGATGCTCTTGGTATGCATGGGCAAGACTTTCTCCGCTAATCGCTGGGACATAAACCGTCTTTAGCTTTCCATTTTCTTCGACAAGATATGGAACGCGTCTGTGTTTGCTATAGTTTCCGGCAGTTTCCACCATGTTCAGAGCCTCAACGTTGGCTTCAAACCTTACGCCAACACTCAGAAACATTACTCCTCACCTCCACTCTTTTCTTTCTTTGAAGGATACGCGAGAGATATTGTTGCAATTCTCTTGGCTACACGAACGTCCTTTCTAACTGCATTGAGAAATTTCTCAACCTCCTCATCTGAGGGAATCCTTGGGAGGTAAATTTTCTCCCCATCCTTCTCGATATATCTTCCTCTCTCGTCGGTTTTAGCACCTTCCCATATGGAGCGGAATGCCCTCATGGCTTCAAGAAGGGCAACCTCCACCGGCTCTGGAGTGAGGGCATTCCCAATCCGATCTACATATCCGAAGTTCCTTGTTCTTACGAAGAACCTTAACATATTTACTATTCCCCAATACTCCTCCATGTTGGACACCTCATGATAGTAACATAAAAACTGCTATAAAAAGTTTGTGTTTTGCAATGTTTAATATAGGAGAGCAACTTGTTTAAAATAAATGAAACAGAAGTCCAAGCAGCTACTTCTAACACCGCTCTTTGAGAAACCATGGAGGCTTAATAAAACACCTGCCCATAATGTTCACCTCAGAACGACGCCACCAGCGACTCATACTCCTCGCCTCCAACGGGGTGCCTTATCAGCTTGTAAGCCTCGAGTCTTTGCTTCATCCCCGTTCTTCTTCAGCTTTGAATATCTCATGCTCTTGGCTATTCCCTATTGCATTCCTTGTATAACTGTCTCCTTGCCCTCGTCGCTTAGAAGAACGCCATTAAGTTCCTCCTTAAAGTGCTTCCTCTTTATTATGCCCTGCTTAACCACAAGCGATTTGTTATTCTATCCGCGATTATCGGCTTAAAGATCTCGCCTATCAACTCACTCGCTTTCTTGCTTCATGGTGGTACCATTAACAAAGTATCAGGGCTTTGTGGGACAGACAAGGAGGCAGTCAATTTTGATGCCGCAGATTAGGAGTTCATTCTCGATGTATTCATTTACCGCTGGTCACCCTCCTTATCCACGGCTCAAAGAGTGGATTCTCGATTATATAACGCCCGTTTTCGCGGATAAGCAACTCCTTCTCCAGTAGCGCCTTCAGTGCAGCCTGAACTGTTGATGGCTTTTCAAAGCCATATCTCATGAGAAAGTCCCTTGAGTAGAATTCAGACTTCCCCTCAGCCACCGCCTTGATAAAACGTCTCTGATTCACTGTTAGCGACCCCTATATCTCCTCAAAGAACTCTGAGGTTTCCGAGAGCACTTCCTCAACGGCCATTTTTAGGTCATCGCTATCGAGTTCTACTTTTCCTGCAAGTTTTGCGTTCAGCCAGAGGCGATAGCATAGCATTTGGGTGTAGTGAGGATGCCCCTTGGTTATTCCGAGTATCTCATCGACTAAATCTTCGGGCACTTTAATTCCACTTTCCTCGAACTTTCTGAGAATAAAGGGCTTGAACTTCTCGGGAGGGATCCTTTTGAGAACCATGTGCATGCCGAAGTTGTAAAACGGACTCTCAATGGACTGAAAAATATCCCTCATCATGCCGGTCTTGCTCCCTATAAAAACATAAATTGCGTTTCTGTGGTTTTGAAATTCTGAGCGCATCTTCGCCAGAACTGCCTGTCCAAGATTTGCAACCTCTTGAAACTCGTCGAATACGACAACAACCCTTTTATTTCTTTCACCTCCGATTCTTTCTGGCAACTTGAGGGACTCCTCTTTTTGTAAGTTAGCTCTAACTGTAATTTTTGTTATATCAACAAGTATAATCACAGCACCTCTCCTTCGTTTAGTGGCTCCCTTAATAGGCCGAATTCCTCGCTGTATTTAAGTTCGGCAACTAGCAGTCGCCTGCCTAATCCCTTGTCAGAGAGCCTGTGAAAGGAATCCTGCTCGGCGAAGAAGAGCCAGTAAGGTACCGGTACGAGGTAGCGGTAGACTTCAATCGATTTACCGGCATCGAGTAGCTTGCTGACCTTTCCAGCATACTTTGCCGGAACGGCTTCAAGTCCCTGAAACATTTCGTAGAACTTTCTTTCATCCTCTCCCTTTTTCAGAGGCTTGAGATTGTTGAAGATTTTGAGGGCTGTTTCCATGTACTCAATAGCTTTCTCTCTTAGCTCGTTGGCAACTGGCTCATAGGCCTCGTTCACGAGATCTGGGACTATGGACTCTCTTAGGGGTTTTCCATCAAGTTCCTTTAGGATTCTCAAGCTCTTCTTAACAATTTTCGGGGGGGTATACCCTCTCATCGCCCTTGGAGCCTTCTGTAAGTACGTAGACATCCTTCAGCCTTCCAAAGCCCCGCCTGTTAACTCTGCCAAATCTCTGAATTAATGCGTCAAGAGGAGCTGGCTCCGTTAATATTGACTCGAAATTCAAATCAAGCGAAACCTCAACAACCTGAGTTGCAACCACGAAGTCATATTTCCTAAGGTTTTGGAGGAGTTTCCTTTCCTTTTCTTCCCTGTCCCCGTATGGGAAGCGGCTGTGAAGAAGCACGACCTTATAGCCCATGTCTTTAAGCTTGGAATAAACCTCGATGGCTCTGTCTACAGTATTGCAGGCCACGAGAGATGGTTTAGGAAGTTCTCCTACCAGACCCTCAATGTTGTCCATACTACCGTTTATGAGGTTCACCCTATGCCTAGTGAATTTGTCCGCTTCATCTGCGGACACTTTAAGCTCTCTTGGGTTGATAATCTTCTTTATTAGCTCCTCCATAAAGGTTGGAAGTGTCGCCGTCATGATTAGCGTCTTTGCCATATAGTCCTTTAGGAGCTTTAGTATGGCAAGGATGATTCCCAAGATATTGGGCTCGTAGGCATGTATCTCATCAAATATCAGAAGGGAGTTTGTTAGCTCACTTAGGCTCATCTCGAAGAATCCTACCCCAAAAAAGGCTTTCATTATTTGGAATAGAGTTGTGACTTTGAGGGGTGTGTATATCTTGCGATAGAGTGACGACAGGCGCTGGTATTCAAGATGAGATGAGTAAAGATAAAATGTTGAAGAGCTGTGAAGGACGCCAACAAGGGCGGGATCACCGAAAACATCGAGTAATCGCTGGTGCATCGCGTTTATGCTGACCTTGTATGGAAGAATGTAGAATATCCTACTCGTTATTCCCTTCTTTGTCCGTTGTGCGTTTCTATCTGCCCACAGAAGGGCTGCCTCTGTCTTTCCGTAGCCCGTGGGAGCTCTCAAAAGAAGGTTGCCATAAGTTTCGTAGGCCTGCCTTTGGAGAGGTCTCCACTTCTCTCTTGGAATTTTCTCATCTATGCTATCTGCTATGCTGGGAAGTAGCCTTATCTTTACTTCTCCAGCTGATGCTAGATGATCAGTAGCGTTTAGAAGACCCTTCAAGAATGTAAGCTCTTTCCAGTTGTCCTTAAAGTTAGTCTCATACCATTTTAGCAGGGCTTCAAAGTCGAAAGACGGAATTTGTTTAGTCCAATCTGCTGGTAATTTGAACCTGTTCAGGGGTTCTCCAAATACGTACTTTTCCCATAGGAGAACCTTGGGCATAAAGAACTTCTCTATGTACTCAGCGTTTTCCAGAAGCTCTTTGATTCTATCTTCGAACTCAAGTGGTATTCCACGAATCCTTCTCGGAATCATTTGATCAAGCTCATCAAGGGTTTTGTGATGGGTGAGGACGGCAGCAATGATGTTCCGGGCGTCCTCGAGGGAATCACTATGGAATAACTATGAGCATTTGAATTTTAAGGTTTATGGGAAGAACTTGAAATAGAGGCTGAGTAATTCTTTTTACTCTCCATAGACCGCAAATCCTTCAATCACGAGGATGTCCAAATTAGCCTCCTTGAAGGTTTTCAGGGCATCAGTTGGAGAGCAGACTATAGGTTCGCCATGCATGTTGAAGCTCGTGTTTAGTATAGCTCCAACCCCACTCCTTCTCTCAAAGGTCTTTATTAGATCATAATAAGTAGGATTTACTTCTTTCACAACGCTCTGGGGTCTGGTAGTGCCATCTACATGCACAACTGCTGGAGCAAGCTTCCTGAATTCTTCGCTTGCAATGTAGCTCATAGTCATAAACCTGTTTGGTGGTCCGTTGAGATCTGCTAGATATTCTCCGGCTCTCTCCTCAAGAATGGAAGGGGCAAAAGGCTGAAAGACATCCCTCTTTAAGGCAACGTTGAGCTTTTCCCTTACGATATCTTCCCTGGGATCGGCTAAGATCGATCTATTTCCTAGGGCCCTTGGCCCAAATTCCATCCTTCCCTGGAAGAAGCCAACAAGTTTTCCCTCAAGAAGGGCATCTGCGACGAAGGATGGAACGTCAGTGATTTCTTCGTATTCCACTTTTTTCTCCTTAAGAAGCTTTTCTACATGTTCTTTTTGATAGCTAGGCCCTAAATAGACGTGTTCTAACTTGAAGGGTTTCCATTTCCCGTCAAGTCTCTCAAACTGGGCCTTTACAAATGTAGCCGCCCCAAATGCAAGGCCTGCATCGTCCATAGCCGGGAACACCCAGAGGGTTGGGAAGATTCTCCTCAGGATAGCGTTGGCCTTTACGTTCTGGGCAACTCCTCCAGCATAGGCCAGGGGAAGAGCATATTTTTTTAATTGAAGGCCAATTTCTTCCACTAGCTTCTCAAGATGAGCTTGAGCACTTGCGGCTATTTCTATTGCCTTTTTCTGTAGCTCCCCATCCAACTTCCCCCGTTTCATTTCTTTCGCTATTTCCTTTGCCCTTTCGAGTGGGTAAGAGAAAAGCTCTGCTAATCTCTTTGTCGCTTCAGCTCCTATAACTTTTAGGTGGTTTTCAAATGTAAGACCATTCAGTTCAATGATGTTGCTCAAGTCGTAGCTTGGCCTCCCGTAGGCTGCTAGGCTCATAACTTTCCCCTCATGTCTCATGGGCTTAAATCCGAGAAGCTCTGTGATAGATGCATAGAAGTCTCCCAGACTGTCTATATATGTGCTCTGGGCAATTCTGATTATTTCACCATCCCTTCCTATGTTGATAGTGGAACTTAGGCCATCTCCGGCCGCGTCTATTGTTAAAACAATTGCATTTCTCCAACCAGACGTGTAGTATGCAGAAGCGGCATGGGCCAGGTGGTGTTCAACAAAGATAACTTTCCGCTTGAAATCAGGGCCGAAAACAGCCTTCAAATGAGCTTCAAGCTCGAGAAGTCTTTTTTGCCTTCTAAACACGCCGGCAACCGCTATTGCATCTACCTCTTCGGGATAAACTTTTGACATTTCGAGAACTTTTTCTAGGCTTAATTTGGGGAATCCTCTATATTTCTTTATTCTGTTAAGCCTTTCCTCATTGACGGCGAATATTTCATTGTCCTTTATTAAAACGGCTCCCGCGTCGTGTCCATCGTGGATGCCGACTATTATCATCGGAAGAAAGAGTAGGTGGGAAGTTAAAAGGATTGCGTCTAGCGTCTCATGCCCTAGACTGCTTGAGGAATCTAACTATCTTTGCCTCTTCCCTCATTATCATTTCCTTCTCCCTTTTTACAATTTGGATTATCTTTGTGTTCTTGAGCTTTCTCTGCTTCATCATCCTAGCTAACCTTGCTTCTTCCAACAGTATTGCCTCCTTCCTCCTTCTAACGACGTTGAGTCTCTTAATCAAGAGTTGCATCTCCATGTCCTTCACCTTAATTTAGTATAGATCATTTGAGAATATAAAAGTATTTCGCTGAACGCTGAAATTAATATCGTCAATAGTCGATATTAAACCATATATTTAAAAGCTGGCATTAGGCTTTATTATATGGTGAGGCCATGTTAATTGCCATAACTGGAACTCCAGGCGTGGGGAAGACTACTATAGCGAAGTTGTTGGCTGAAAGGCTTGGTTATGAGTACGTTAACCTCAGGGAGTTTGCAATGAGTTTGGGTATTGGAGAAGCTAAAGGGGATGAGTTAGAAGTTGAAGTCGATGAGCTTGCATACTTCGTTGAAAAGAAACTCAAAGGAAAAAACGTCGTTCTTGATGGCCACTTAAGCCATTTAATGCCTGTCGACCTTGTTGTAGTGTTGAGGGCTCATCCAAGGATTATAGGAGAGAGGCTGAAGGAGAGAGGGTACTCAAGGGAAAAAATTGGTGAGAACGTTGAGGCCGAGTTGGTAGATGTTATACTGATTGAAGCACTGGACAACAACGAGAACGTCATTGAGATCGACACAACTAACAAGACTCCGGAAGAGGTTGTTAATGAAATACTTGAGCTAATGAAGTCTGGTGTGAAGAAGAGGGTTGGAATAGTGGACTGGAGCGAAGTTTATGATGAGGTAATCCCCTACTTGAGATTGGGGGGTGAGGGTTATGGGTCTTGATATGTGGATAAGAACTGGAGTTTTAATGGCCTTCCTAACGGCGCTGTTTGTGGGCATAGGTTACTTAATCGGCGGAGAGGCGGGGATGATAATAGCGTTTACCTTTGCGCTCTTCATGAACCTGATAAGTTACTGGTTCAGCGACTCTATAGTGCTTGGTTGGTACAATGCAAGAATAGTTAGTGAGGAGGAGGCCCCAGAGTTGCACAGGATAGTTGAGGATCTTGCCAGGAGGGCAGGTATTCCAAAGCCTAGGGTAGCCATAGTTCCAACGATGACTCCAAATGCATTTGCAACTGGGAGAAGCCCTAAGAATGCTGTGGTTGCTGTTACTGAAGGGTTGTTGCAGATTCTAAATAGGGACGAGCTCGAGGGGGTTATAGCTCATGAGATAAGTCATATAAAGAATAGGGACACACTGATTCAAACCCTTGCAGCGGTTATGGCTGGTGCGATCATGGTTCTTGTTGATTTTGCAAGATGGTCCCTTTGGTTCGGTGCTTATGATGAAGACAGAGACGCTGGGAACATCATAGGGCTTATACTCGCAATAATACTCGCCCCAATAGCGGCCATGCTCATTCAGCTGGCCATAAGCAGGTCGAGGGAGTATCTTGCCGATGAAACTGGGGCAAGGATTAGTGGAAAGCCACACGCATTGGCGAGTGCCCTTCTTAAGATAGAGCAGGCAATTCGGTACAGACCAATGCGTGAAGGGAATCCTGCCACTGCTCACATGTTCATAGTTAACCCATTCAGGGGAGTTGACTTTGCGGAGTTGTTCTCAACTCACCCGCCTACTGAAAAGAGAATAGAAAGGCTCAGGAAGATAGCCTTAGAGATGGGAATAATATTCTGAGCCTCCTCAAAATATCTTTTAAAGAGGGTCGTTAAACCGCCCTCCAGAATGGGTCTTCTTTTGCCTTTATTTGTGCTATCATCTTAAGGGCCTTTATGTCAGTGTCTTCGAGCTCGTCTCTTAAGTACTTCAATAGGGTTATTGCGTCATCCCTACTTATGTCTACGTAAAGCATTTCTCCCGGATGTATGTGTCTCCCAACTATTGCCCCTTCTATTGCTATGGCAACTGCCTGTCCCTTTCTAGCCTCTTGGAGGAATTCATCCCTGCTCTTGATAGACCTTATTGTACCGACCTTTTGGCCGTTCTGCTTAATCAAAGTGACTCCTGGTTTTATTCTCCCCTCGACGACCTCAATCCCTACTATTGCCGGATTGCTTCTCCTAAATACGTATCTTTCATCGGGATACAGCCTTATTACTCCAGGGAACGTTACTTTTGCCAACAGTTCTCTCTTTCTCTTTTCTTCTTCTTGCTTAATCCAAGCTTCGTAGTCCTCTATGAGCTTATAGATTATATTTCCAACAAAGATAGGAACTCCCTTTGCCTTTGCAACTTCCTCAGCGTCTTCATTAACTTTCACATTGAATCCCAAAACAACGCCGTACTTTGGATTCTCTTCTCTTACGCTTAGGGCCTCCATAACGTCTGTTTTACTTATGTTGCCGACATCGGCCTTTCTAATTGGTATTTTCTTCTCCTGGAGCTCTTTGCTTAATGCTTCTAAGCTTCCCAGCGTGTCGGCTTTGACTATGACCCCCATCTTGTCGGTGCTTATAACTACACTTTCAATTTGTTTCAAAATTTCTTGTTTAGCCCTTTCAACATCCTCGGGGGTTGGAGCTGCTATAACTGGAGAGCCTGCTAGGGCTTCTTCGAGACCTGGGGCGGCTATCTTGACACCAGCGGCTGCAGTAACTTCCTCAACGTAGTCGAACCTGAATCTTGGATCTCTAATTTCGTCTAAGGGTTTTGGTTTTAGGAGGGCCCTTATCTTGGTTACTATCGCCTTATCCTTTCCTCCAACGACTATCGTATCGTCTTTATGCAATGTTCCATCGTATATTATAACGTCTATCGTGTGTCCGAGTCCGGGTTCTTCTCTAACTTCTAGTATCGTTCCCCTTGCAGGCCCTTCAACCTCTATCTTTAGCCTCTCTTCAAGGTACTTCTGGCTCAGACCGGCTATGAGAACTAGGAGCTCTGCAATGCCAATTCCGTACTTTGCTGAAATCGGAACTATGGCTAGCTCCCTTGTGAAGTTCTGAACCCTATCAAATCTGTTAGCTTGGAAGCCCATCTCATAGAACTTTCCTATAAGTTCCCAAATCTTTGTTTCAAGCTCCTGGACGGCCCTTTGATCCTGCCTCTTTATGTTCATCAGGAAGGGCTCATCCTCTTTTATGACCCATCCTTTTATTCTGTCTATCTTGTTTGCGGCGACTATGAAGGGGGTCTTGTATCTCCTTAGTATTTCGATGCTCTCTATTGTCTGAGGCTGGAAGCCCTCATTAACATCGACCACGAGAACTGCAAGATCTGCCAGGCTTCCTCCTCTAGCCCTCAGACTTGTAAATGCTTCATGGCCTGGAGTATCTATGAACAACAGCCCAGGTAACTTTATCTCGGCCTTCCAGAGCTTTATAAGTGGACCCGCTATCTTCTTGACAACGTCTATTGGAACCTCTGTAGCTCCTATGTGTTGGGTTATTCCTCCCGCTTCCTTTGCCGCAACGTTAGTTTTTCTTATCCTATCGAGAAGGGTGGTGTTGTGAACAAGTATTCCGTTAGCAACGAAGTTATGGGTTTCGGTTGTTATGTCATAAACATATCCATCGTACTCTACTTTCTCTACCCTCTCTACTGGTAAGAATACAAGATTATCCAGAATGTTCCTAAGGTATAATATATCTTTCGAGTCAAACTCTCTGTTTCTCCACACTTCTAACAATTCCCTTCCGAGCTTGGTTAGCCTTCCGTTTTCAATCAGTCCTTCTTTTTCTAGGACTTTTAGGAGTTCTTTATCTTCGGCTTTCCCCTCTAAGATTGCTAGTTTTCTTTCAAGTGTTGGAGATCCTCTTTCTATCCTCTCCAGGGCTCTCATGAGGGCTTCATAAGTGGGTGCATTCTTGCCAAATCCAGGAATTAGAGATTTCAGCTCATTTTCGGTAAACCCAAAAAGCAGCCCAATTCTTCTTATTTCTTCAAATATTGGATAGACCTCGCTTTCTCTACTTGCTTCTTTGGCTTTTTCTAATAGCTTAGCTTTTTCATAATTCTTAAAGCCTATCTGCATAGAAAATGCTGTTATGTTCCTTCTTCCCTTAATAATAAGCGTTCTTCCCTCTTTTATCTGGGAAACAATTCCGAACCTTAGGAGGGCTAGAGAAAGAGCTTCAAGAGTTTTTTCTGAATCAACTTGTAGGGATATCTCCCCAGCTTCTGTATTTATTTCGGCTTTTTCATCAAATAGCCCTCTGAAGAATTCAATCAGGTATTTTTTAGGCGCAAGAAAGAGAATGTTTAACTCTTTGTCTATTATAGGGGAGTGTTCTTTACCGAACCTTACCCCTGCCTGATAAAACTCTTCTTCGAGATTTTTTGGCAGATCTCTTACCTTTTCCTTAATGAACTTCATGAACACCTCGCAACTTTCATTACCGTGTATGTACCTCGGAACTGCGATATAATCTCCTGGTTTTATGCTGTCAGCCCTTTTCCATCCCAAGGGTGTGAGGAATGGGTGTTCTGGTGTGACACTTACGGAATGCCATCCTTTTAGCTTAACTCTAATTATCTCTCCCTTATGTTTGATCCTCCAAATATACATTCCCTTCCTTGCGGATATTCTGCCTTCTCCATCAGCGGAGGTTATTGGGAGTGAGAGCTCTCTTATCTCCAAACCCTCCCTGTGCTCGACGATCTTCCCTCCCATGTTAAACAGCTTCTCGAGGGTTATCCTACCAAGTGTGGGAACTATGACGCTTTCTGTGGGAAGTAGACACTTCCCATGGTCAACGTGACCAAGAACGGCAATTATTGGTTGTCTAATTCTTTTCATGCTGATCCCCCCAGGATTATCGTGATCAAAACTTCACGGCTTGAAAGAGAATATAAACCTTTGTATCTTTCTTGGACTCTTTATATATAGGTGTTTCTTCTGTTAGCTGGTTTTGGATAATTGTTAGTACTTTATTCCTAGAGTGCCAATATGTTTTTAATAACCACTAGGTATCTTTGAGTTAGGTGAGAATTTATGGCTGAGGACATTGAAGAGATAAGGAGAAGAAAGCTCCTGGAGCTTCAAAAGAAGTATTTGGAGCAGCAGAAAGCTCAAGAAGAGGAAGCTAAGCAACAAGCATTAATCGAGGCTCAAATTCAGGCTATCCTTAGGAGAATATTAACCCCAGAGGCAAGGGAGAGGCTTGCAAGGGTTAAGCTTGTGAGACCTGAACTGGCCAGACAAGTTGAGCTGATATTGGTTCAGCTCTACCAAGCTGGTCAGATAACGGACAAGATAGATGATGCCAAACTTAAGAAAATCCTCGCTCAGATAGAGGCAAGAACTAGGAAGGAGTTTAGGATTAAGTGGTAGTTTTTGTTTTTATATTTTCCCTTGAAAACCTATCCTTTAGGGCGGGAATGCAGTGAATTGCAACTCTTTGCTAAAAAGCAAGGATTGATTTTAGATAGAAACTTTTAATTATATTATCACATTTTTACTACTCTGGTGGTTTAGGGTGAAATATAAACTGGTAATAGTATTTTTAACCGGGATTCTAGTTGGAGTTGCTGTCTCCCAAATGATAGAATCTGCCTATAGGGGACAAGAAAATGAGAAAATTCTTGTAACACCAATTAAGAGCCTGATTTCCAAAGAAGAGGCTCTTCAATCTATATACGAAATGATGGAAGGATGTTTTGGGGTATCTAGAAACTACAAGGAAATTCCTTCTCTAGAAAAGCCGGATATGAGTTTAATAGTGAACACTACAGATGTCTATCTTTATGTTTATGAGAACGCGAGTGAAATTTTAAACGCCAAGGAGGAGATTGTCAAAAAGCTTTCCCTTGTTAGGTCAAGTGGGTTCATCTTTAGAAGCGGAGACAAATACTACCTGCTCCTTCCCTTGTACATCCATTACTACTACGTTCTAGTTTTAGCAAGTGGACCAAGGGAGGAGCTTCATAATTTAAGCACATGCTTGTTTATGGTGGGGCCATCGCCTGGAAAGGTTCTTACGATGTTTACCCCACTTGCCAAAGACCTCGAGGAAAGAAGATGGCTGGAGAAAGAAGGAGTGGTAGTGCAGGGTTACTTGGAAGGCATTGAGGGCCTGTATAGAGGTAGCAGAGTTGCCCTGTTTATCTACAGACCCGATGAAGGAATTGATGCTTATTGGAAGATATTCTTTGAATTAAGAAAAAGGCATAGACAGCTCTCCATATCAATTCTACGGGAGATCAGTAAAAATCCAGCCGGCAGAGTTGAGTATTATGCAGTGTTTGATAGGGGAAATGGGGAAGTGATCTATATAGAACTTGCAAGGTTCTTGGGGATGTGGAGGGTGAGTATAGTGGAAACAACTAAGGAGAAGCTCCCTTCCGTAGTGGATGATCTTTACTGAAAAGCTTTTATTTTCTCTTATAATCTTCCACATTGATGAAAGAAGTAATTAGGTGTAGGGGACATGAAAACGTTAGGGCAACTCATAGATCTACCCTTGAGATAACGAAGGAAGACTATTTAACCCCAAGAGGGGACTGTATAATATGCGTATCTGCTAATAAGGCATTGAAAGATTTCTCTGAGGAAGTTAAAAACGCTTTAAGGAAAGGTAAGAAGGTAAGGATAAGGATAACCGTTGGTGAATTGGTGGATGAAGTTGTTGCCTATGGGAGTCCCGAACTTAAGTTCGAGAGTGATATATCAATTGTGATTAGGAAGAGCACCTATATTGATGGCAGAACTCTAGCTATAAGGGCAAATAAAGCTGCTAGAGACATTAGGAGGGAGATTGTGGAGAGACTGAAAAACCCCGACATCGAAGCCGTGATAGAAGTTATAATAGTTGATGATGAGTAGTCGGAAGGCTGAGTCGGTGATGAAAGACGCCCACGCTGATTCATATGTTAACTTTCTCAAACTCTTCTTTTCTAGATAGTGGCTTCGTTGCATCTATTCCCCACTTCGCAGTTAACCCATCCTTTCCAGAGGGATCGAGTGAGCTGCCTCTCGCATTCGTTATTACAACTAGATCTCTATCGGGTTGGAACCTTGTCGCAACGGCCCATTCAACCTCTCTATCGTCATATATATTCACATCTTCATCGACGACTATTACCCTTTTAAGGCTTGGATGGCCGGCGAATGCAGCTAATATGGCATTTTTACCGTCTCCTTCATGTTGCTTGGTTATAGAAACAACGGCATGCAACCACATGCATCCACCCTCAGTGAGCCTAACTCCATGAACTTTTGGAACAACCCTCTTCACGCTGGCATATATCTGGGGCTCCTTTGGAAGGCCCATCAGCATATAATGTTCATATCCCCCCGGCAAGAGCACGTGGAATATGGGGTTGTCAACGTGATACATCTTCTCAAAAACGACCACGGGCTGTTTCCTAACTATGTCATATGTTCCAGTTATGTCAACGAAGGGGCCCTCATCTGTAAGTTCATCCGTTATCTTGGCTTCAAACACGAACTCGCTATCAACTGGAACTGGAATTCCTCCCATGTCAACTACTTCAACTGGCTTTCCAAAGGCTTTCATGCTTATTGACGATGCTATCTTCAACTCGCTTACCCCGTAGGCAACGCTCGTAGCTCCTGCTAGGAGAAGGTGCACCGGGTTGCCTACGACTATCCTGACATCGAGATCCTCCCCATGGTCAACAGAGTCTTTCCACATTGAGTATAGGTGTCTTGGAACCAGCCTTATTGCCGCTCTCTCTTCATCTAAAACCATCATCCTGTGGAAGGAAACGTTAACAAAGTCATCTTTCTTCGCTATGACCATCGCTGATGTGAAATACCTCCCACCGTCCCTAGGATAGAATTTTGGGATTGGTAGCTCTTTAAGATTGGGGATTTCTCTATTTTTCAGAAAGTTAGCGCTTTTTGAAGTTCTATAATCCTTTGGATTTTCTATTGCATAGGCTAGAAGCTCGAGTAGGCCTTTGTTATCAGTTCTTAAGAATCGAGCTATTCTCTCCCTTTTTGACCATATATTACCGACAACCTCCCACCCATCAACGTCTTTGAAGAGAACTGGCCTGTCTCTATATTTGAGTAAGTACTTTGTTATCTCTAGCTCTTTGCTTACGGGCTTCTCTACAACGACCGTTTCCTCAAACCCTTCAACTATTTCCCTTAGCATCCTCATCCTCCTCCAAAACATCCAGAACATCTAAAATTTCACACCATGCTTCTTTTCCTAGGATTTCAGATACAGATGGAGTTGTTCTTCCTTTATCTCCAGATATGAGCTCCTTTATATATAACCCCCCATCCGTTAGTAGTCTCAGTTTGAAGTGGTTATCGTCAATAAGCTCACCCTCAACCTTGTATACCCTTCTTATTCTGACTTTATCTGCCCTACTGTTTAGAACCCTTCTTGGTGTTCTCTGTCTAATTTCAGCGTTTGTGAGTGATTTTACAACTTTCTCAACATCTTCCCTGCTTACCCCCTCCTTAACATATACGAGTGCCTCGTAAATCTTCTTGTGCCGGGTAGTTAGTATTTTTTCAGCTTCTTCCCTGTCGATGAATCTTAGTTCAATGACCTCAACTTTTCCTGAGGAGTTTATTTCCCTTGCGACTTCGTTTAGATCTATATTCCTTCTTACTGGCCTCTTCACTTCAACCACGAACGGTCTTCCCCTTCCGAGGGTTCTTACATCAACGTCCTCTCTTCCAGCTCCTTTAAATATGCACTTCCCTCCAAAGTGCTTTTTGAAGGTTCTGCATACAATCGTTGCAACACTTTCCTTGAATCCTGGTGCGGGGGTTTGGGGAATTCCTCTCACGAGTTTCCTATATCTTCCGGCTATGAATATCGGGTTCACTTGAAGCTCGACTTTCTGTGAGAAAGGCTCTACTATAAACACTACATCAGCATTCTCTCTGCTTGGTAGCTTCCCGATTTTTTTGGCTAGAACTTTCCCCAGCTCCCTATTGAACTCTCTATTTATTGGTTCTCCAGTTGTTATGTTAAACTTCTCCCAGATCTCTCGCTCCCTCTCAAGTACATCCCCCGGGAACCTTGAGCCTACCCAGAATGTATCAAATTCAATTCCCTCAGAAACTTTTACACAGAGGTTCGCAAACTCTTCAAGCTTTTCAAAAATTCCTCCACAAATGTAGCACTCTCCTTCCTTTATTTCCTCTCCTTCCATTTGGAGAATTAACTTTATTGCTTTTCCTCTCTCTTCGTTTGTTGCTTTTCCGAGCTTTCCAAAAAGTCTTCCAAGGCAGTTGTTACAGAGGCTGTACTCCCTTAGAACATCTTTGGCCTTCTCTACTATCATCGCTTTTACAACCCCAATCCTAAATTTATATTTTTGCTCGGAGGAGAACTTTTAAATGGGCTTGATAAAACCACCATAGGAGGTGAAAACATGCCGAGGAGAGCAAGGGAGTTTCCCGAAGAGGGTGAGTTTGTAGTTGCAACGGTCAAAAGGGTTCACAATTACGGTGCATTCCTTGAGCTTGATGAGTATCCAGGAAAAGAGGGCTTTATGCACATAAGTGAGGTTGCTTCAACATGGGTAAAGAACATTAGGGACTACCTTAGAGAGGGGCAGAAGGTAGTTGCAAAGGTGATAAGGGTTGATCCCAAGAAGGGTCATATAGACCTGAGTCTGAGGAGGGTCACTCAGCAGCAGAGAAAAGCAAAGTTGCAGGAGTTTAAGAGGGCCCAGAAGGCCGAAAACTTGCTTAAAATGGCTGCTGAAAAGCTAGGAAAGGACTTTGAGACAGCATGGAGGGAGGTTTGGGTTCCACTCGAAGAGGAGTGGGGAGAGGTTTATGCTGCATTCGAGGATGCGGCTAAGGATGGCATAGAAGTTCTTAAAGGCTATGTTCCAGACGAGTGGTTGCCAGTTCTTAAGGAGATTATAGACAACTACGTTGAAGTTCCAACAGTAACCATAGATGCCGAGTTTGAAATAACAGTTCCAAAGCCTAATGGAATAGAGATTATCAAGGAAGCCTTGATAAGGGCAAGGGATAGGGCCAACAAGGAGAAGGATATAGAGGTCAAGTTCACATACCAAGGTGCCCCAAGGTATAGGATTGACATCACGGCTCCTGACTACTATAAAGCTGAAGAGGTTCTTGAGGATATAGCAGAGGAAATACTCAGGGTAATTAAGCAGGCTGGAGGAGAGGCCACTTTACTGAGGAAAGAGAAGAGGATAAGGAAGGTTAAGAAGAGGAAGAAGTGAGGAGTATGAGGTTCAGAATTAGAAAGTGTCCGAGGTGTGGTAGGTACACACTTAAGGAGATATGCCCGGTCTGTGGGGAAAAGACTAAAGTAGCTCATCCACCAAGATTCTCTCCTGAGGACCCGTATGGGGAATATAGAAGGAGGTTGAAGAGAGAGCTCTTGGGGATAGGGAGGAAGGAGAAATGAAGGAAACAATTATAGTTGTCCACGAGAGACCTGACATTTACGATCCAATATTCATAGAAGGCCTCCCTGGGATAGGGCTAGTAGGAAAACTTGCAGCTGAACACTTAATTCAAGAGCTGAAGGCAAAAAAGTTTGCTGAGCTATATTCGCCGCATTTTATGCATCAAGTTCTCATAAGGAAAGGCTCAATAGTTGAGTTAATGAAGAATGAATTCTATTACTGGAAGAGCCCAGACGATGAGCATCGGGATCTTATAATAATTACTGGAGACACCCAAGTCCCTCCAACAGACAGCTATGGACACTTTGAAGTCGTTGGAAAGATGCTGGACTTCGTCCAAGAGTTCGGTACCAGGGAAATAATAACCATGGGAGGTTATCAAGTCCCTGAGATTCAAGGTGAGCCCAAGGTTCTTGCCGCTGTAACTCATCCAGATCTCGTTCCATACTATCAGGAAAAGCTCAAGGACTGCAACGTTCAGGTAATCTGGAGGGAAGACGAGGGTGGGGCCATAGTAGGTGCCGCTGGGCTTTTGCTCGGAATAGGGAAGCTAAGAGGGATGTTTGGAATAAGCCTCCTCGGAGAAAGCCTTGGTTACATAGTGGATGCGAAAGCGGCAAAAGCTGTACTCTCGGCGGTTGCCAAGATATTGAACCTCGAGATAGATATGACAGCCCTTGAAGAGAGAGCAAAGGAAACCGAGGAAATTCTGAGGAAAGTTGAAGAAATGCAGAGGGCAATGATGGAACAACAAATTCCAAAGCCTCCCCAGGAGGAGGAAGACAGGGGATATCTCTGACTCTTCAGGAAAACGATGTAAATCCGACCTCGTACAGCTGTCTAAGCATGCGAAGAACTTTCTTAGCTGTATGTTTAAATCTGAACATCTCTTTCTTCTTTTCCCAATTTTTAAGGAGCTCTTTAACTTTACTAAAGTCTAGTTCATCAATTGTTGCCTTCTCCTTCAAGCATAAGTTCAGCAAGTCCTTCAGAGGTTCTTCCAGCCTTCTTCTATTCCCATGAAACTTTGGAAGAACCTTCATAAGAATGGCCAAATCAAGGATCTCATCCTCGCTAATGTTTATTATTCCCTTTTCCCTGCTTTCGATGGCATTTTTGAAGAACAAGGAAATCTCATCAACTACCCTATAGCCAAAGTGCAGGTCATAAGGTTCGAGGACTTTGTTAAGTTGAAGTAGAATTTTCCAGTAACCTTTTTCCTTCACCAACTTTAAAGCTTCTAATACTTCCTTCTTGTCTATGGCGGTAAACTTTCCTCCTCTTCTCAGATCCTCGAGGATCTTGGCTCTTAAGTTAGTGATGTGCCCTTTAGTAGTGCTGATGCTCTCTGGAGGATAATTTTCAAGTTTGACATCCCTCAACTCTATTGTAAATGCTCTGTCAAGCACCTTTGGGCTGAACATATACGTTGTTTCGTCTATGTTAACGGTTCCAATTATGTATAAGTTAGGGGGTAGCTTGATCTCTTTGGGTATTCCTTGCTTGTCCTCTACCTTATCTATGTTGTGAAGCTTTATACTCTCTCTAGTAAATCCTTTCTCGTCTCTCCCGCTCTCTAGAACGCTAAGGAAGTCTGCGAAATAGTATTCCACGTGGGCTAAGTTCATTTCGTCGAGAATTATAAAGTGAGGCATTGCATCTTTTCCATTTTCTTCGTAATCCTTAATTGCCCTTAGGATGAACTCAAGAAGTGGTGTTTTATGATATTCTTCTTTCATTGGATTGTAGAACCCGAGCAATGGTTTTGGATCTCTCCAGTCTGGACGAACTGAGAGAAATATGTGATATCTCTCCCCTTCTTCTGGATAAAGAAGATCAACGAACTTTAGAGCTAGCTTCGTTTTTCCAGTTCCTGTTAGTCCAGAAAGGATAACAAACCCCTTAGTCTTCAAGGCAACATAAAACTGTGCTATTAGATCTTTGGGGTATAGATAATTGAATTTCCTAAAGTAAAATTCTATAAGTGGCTGATTAATGATAGTATTGACAGTAATGTGGAAAGATTTGTTATCTTTATTGTTAATGTTGTTCGTAGATATCTTCTTTAGATAAAATGCTACTTCAAATGCTGTTTTTGCGTTGATATGATCTTTTACATAGTTAACAAGCTCTACAAACCTTAAATAATTGTGCACGTATTTTCTCCACTGATGTCCCCACAAGATTTCTATTCCTGTTAGTCTTTTAATCAAATCTTGAGAAACTGTTTTTTTATGAATGGGAATAAAATAATTAGGGTTTACGATAGACAGCCACGTGCTTATAATTGAAATTCCTACGTATATTTCAGGTATTGATACATTTTTGAGCTCTTGTAAGAGATCTTGATAGAGCTCATCTAGGCTTGTGAGTGACGCTCCAATTGTTAGTACCTTTCTGAAATTACTGTCTTCTAGGATCAATTTTATAGCTTTCATTTGTTCTGATTTTGAGTATTTTGGGTGTGTGTAGTATAGCATTTCCTTTATTTCTCTAGGAAGTCTATTTAGGATGTTTAGGATTTCCTCGGGGTTTACTCTGTTCTTGTCATAATTTTTCATTATAATGCTCGTTATTTCTTCGAATGTTGATAGAACTAGGTCTTCATACCTATGCCATTCTGGATAGTAATATTCCCTGGCATTCCTTAGTATTACTACAAAGTCTCTGATATCTCCTCCCATTCCAAATCCCCCCGAGGAATATACCTAATGTACCCAACCCCACTAATGGTAACATCCCCCAAAAGCTTGGATATTTCAAAATCCTCATATTTTACATCCTTTCCGACTTCAAAGAACATGTTCTTATTTCCCGGATACAAAACAACTGCAAACCTGCACTGGAGAGCATCTCTGTATGTGTGCATCTTGAGAATGTCCTCAAGTTTTGCCCATGTTTCCAAACTTTTGGGATTCTCACTTTCTTCGGCAAACTCTTCCATATTTATCTCTTCAACCTTGAACTTTGCATCAAATACTCCAATAATTTTGCTCTCCTTTTTTCCAGGATCTCCTGTAAACAGGGAAAAATCCGGTCTTAGGGAGACAGAATAGCTCCATTTTTTTGGCATTAACTTTTTGTTATAATAAAGCCTCCACCCATTCCCAAACTCTGCATATACATCTCCAGACTCTGAAATTTCTCCAGTTGGTTCAATTACGAGGTTAATCTCTTTCACATTTAATGCCTTTCCAATGTCATGTATCAACCGGAAAAATGCCCAGTACTCATAGAGTTTCGCAATGTCCTTGTTCTTGATAGCTCTATTTAGTTCCGAAAAGAAAGGAGAATATGCTGTGAATTCTTGCCAAAGCTCGAGTATTTCTCTGTATCCCTCCTTTTTTAGAATGACTTGTGATGAGTATGGAACAAGCGTTGTGTCCCCGACTTCTAGGAAGATATCATTAGAGAGATAAAAATCAAGAGTATCAAGGGCATTTGTAAGCTTCTCCTTTGCACTCTCATCCCTTATAACTTTTAGTGTCCTCTCCCCCCAATATATTAATTCTTTCAGAAAGTGCTTTATGAACCTGTTTTCGGGCGTATCTAGTGTTTCGTAGTTTTCTCGACTTTGAACCTTGTCGAGCCCGATTCTTGTAAGAGGGTTGAGAGAGATCGTGAGAAGAACATCCTCATCAACCTCGCTGATTTCCCAGGGATAGACTCCCACTACCTCTTCAGTAAGCTTTTTATGTGGCCTTTTCACGATTTCTTCAATTGCCTGGGAGATTCTTTCTAAGTTGTTGGTCAAAAAGTGGTAAGCGAATAGTTCATTAATTTCTTCACCCTCACTTCTCGCAGGAAATGTTGTGGGTGAACTTATCGAGAATGGCAGGGAAAGAGAGTAATTTGTTATTTCCTCGACGAGATTTCTGTAAAACTCTTCATTGGCTCTTATTAGGTTTTCAATATCATTTTCTTTTATTCCGTAAATTTTTCCAATTTTCTTTGAGATTACCTCAACTTCAATTTTCTTCTCTTTTTCGTTCTTCACTATCTCTATTGTCGCTTTTCCCACGTAATTTTTGAATTTTAATGTCACTATAAAATCTTTATTAAGTTTTTCCGCTTTTATCTCTTCTCCATTGACAATTATTGAAAACCGTTCATCGCTAATGAATTTATATTCGACGAATTCAAGTAGATACATCTTTTCATCGTGCCTTAGGGGTTCTGGCTTAATTATGACTTTCTCTGTGATCATCCTTTACCTATTCCAGAATCAAAAATTAAAAATATTATCGCTGACATCTTAAATAGCAGGTCTCAGAAGTCTTTTAGGAGAAAATCGTGAGAACAAAAGGAGGTGAAAGCATGATAATCTTGGATAATCACTTCCACGTTGATCCAAAGAATGGTATCTTCCTGGAAGCTGTTAAGCAGTTTTACAGAGCTGGTGGGACTCATCTCGTCGTTGTTTATAAGAGTGCCCATGACTACGGCTTTTCAAGTGCTAAAGCTGAGGACTTCATGAAAGCTATGGATTTCCACATTAAACTCGTTGAAAAGATAAACGAAGAAACTAAGGTGAGGGCTTTTGCAGTAGTTGGTGTTCATCCTGCAGAGTTTGACTACTTGGCTAGAAGAAGGGGTCTTGAATATGCGAGAGATGAAGTTATGCAGGCACTCGAGTACGCTCAGAAGCTCTGCTTAGAGGGTAAAGCCATTGGAATAGGCGAGGTTGGCAGGCCCCACTATGATGTTCCAAAGGAAATTTGGGATGCGAGTATAGAGCTTATGAAGTATGCAATGGCTCTCGCCAAGGATGCCGATTGTGCTGTTCAGCTTCATACCGAGAGTTTTACGGAGGAAAAATTCCGAGAGTTGGGTGAATACATAGAAGAAGTTGGGATAAAGCCATACAGGGTTGTTAAGCACTTTTCGCCTCCTCTTGTGAAGGTTGCAGAGGAAGTGGGTGTATTTCCGAGCATAATAGCAAGTAGGAAGAACATTGAGGAGGCAATAAGACAGGGAAACAGATTCCTTATGGAGACAGACTACATAGATGATAAAAAGAGGCCCGGAGCCGTTCTTGGGCCAAAGACAGTTCCCAGAAGAACAAAGGAGTTCCTTCAGAAGGGCTTGTTTACCGAAGAAGACGTTTACAGGATTCATGTAGAAAACCCAAGAAAAGTTTATGGTGTGGATCTTGAGGAGATCTAACTCTCTCAATGTCCTTTGCGGGCTAATCACTTGTTCTTGTTGTTAATTCCGGCTTAATTCGTTTAATTTTTGGGCTTGTTGGTAGTTTTAGTGTTTTTGAATCTCTGCTGTTAGGTGCGAGGTATCCAAAAGAAAACAAAGTAATTCATTTAACTCTCCACCAAAAACCTTATTTTTATGAACATATATTATCATCAACGTATGGTTATGGGGATAGTTAGATCCCTTAGAAAAATGCTCAGGGCTAAAAAGAGAAGGGTTATTGGAGTTGTGAAAATTGAGAAAGTAATAAGGATGAAGGATAGGGAGGCAATTCTTGGGAGAGTTGAAAAGGGAGTTGTTAGGGTTGGTGCTATCCTTGGAAGGGGGAGGGTTATTTTAATAAAGAAATACCGAGAAGAGATAGAATTTGCAATGGCTGGAGAAGATGTTTTTCTCGTGGTTGAGGGAACTGTGGGGAAGCTTAAGGGAGATAAGGTAGAAGTAATAAGGCCGAGAAGCCCGATTTTATGAGAGAATCACAAGTGGAAGTTGCAGAGAAGAGATCCATTCGTCGCTTTAATGAATTCAACGTTTAGGTCAAAAGTTGATTTGAATATTTCTTCATTTAGCTCGCCCTTTGGAAGCACACCCACAACCTTTCCATCCCTAATGAAAACGAATCTTTCAGCAAATCTTAAAGCAAGGTTTATATCATGCATTACAGCTACAACTGTTCTGTTCTCTCTTGCTAGCTCTTTTAGAAGTTCCATTACTTGAATTTGGCTTTTTGGATCCAAGTTGTTAGTAGGCTCATCGAGCAAAATTATTGGCGTGTCTTGGGCTAAAGCCCTTGCTATCGCGACCTTTTGAAGTTCACCACCACTAAGGCTTTTGGTTGGTCTTGTTGATAAATGTTTTATTCCCATTATTCTTAGGACATTGTTTACAATCTCAAGATCTCTTTTTGAAGGCGTTAGGCCCATGTAGGGTCGTCTTCCAAGGAGAACCATGTCAAATACTCTAAGAAAAGTTGGCATTACCTTCTGGGGAACGTAAGAGATTATTTTGGCGAGTTCGTTTCTAGTGTAGCTTGAAATTTCTTTTCCCATGACCTCAATATCCCCCTCACACTTTAGTATTCCGGCCATGCATTTAAGTAGTGTAGACTTTCCGGCACCATTTGGACCGAGGATCGCAAGAAATTCTCCTTCTTCAACTTTTAGGTTTATGTTATCTAAGATTTTCTTCCCATTGTAGGAGAACGAGACTTCTCTAAGCTCGATCATGTAGATCCCTCCATCTTCACCAGTAAGTATAGGAACATTGGAGCTCCAAGGAATGACGTTATGACACCTACGGGTAGTATTAGTGGAGAGAGAAGGAGTCTAGCGACGGTGTCGGCGGCTAAGAGAATTAATGCCCCCAGTAGGGATGACAAGGGAATTAAAAATCTGTAATCTCCTCCAAATATTAGCCTGATCATGTGTGGGGCTATTAAACCTATGAATCCTATAACTCCCACGAATGCTACTGTAACAGCAGTTAGAAAGGCGGATAAAATTGCAGATACAAGTCTCGTTTTCTCAACTTCAACTCCAACTGAAAGTGCAATTTCATCCCCAACGGATGTTGCATTCAAATCCCATCTCTTGAAAAGGAAGTACACGAAGATGGGAGTGAATGATAGTATCATGATAATGTTTTCTTTCCAGTACGGTCTACCAAGATCTCCAAAGCTCCAATAAACCATGGCGGCTAGCTGAAGTTCATTCGCGAAATATTGTATCAGGGTTGTTAGGGCCGTAAAGAGTGAACTCATGGCAACTCCAGCCAGTATCATAGCCTGTGGGCTTAGCCCCTTCATCTTTGCTAAAACAACTATGACTAAGGTAGATGCCATTGCACCTGCAAACGCTAGGAGGATTATTGAGTAGGGATTTACTATACTTACTCTGCCCGTGCTCTCAGCGTATCCTGCCCCCAAAATTATAGCAAGAGAAGCCCCAAACATGGCCCCATGGGAAACTCCCATCGTGAATGGAGTAGCGAGAGGGTTTCTAAGTATCCCCTGTAGAACGGCCCCACTTAATGCTAATGAAGCTCCAACTATAATTCCAGCAATTATCCTGGGGAGCCTTATATTCCAGATCGTGTAAGTAATAGGTCTCGGCTCCTTACCGGCTATGGCAAGCACAACCTGTTTTGGTGTTAGGGGATAGGAGCCTTTCATAAGGGACAGTACTGAAACTAAGAAAATTAGAAGTAGGAGAATGAAAATAGCCATGACTCTTTTTCTTTCGTAGTCTCTGTACATTTTCCATCACGGATTTTTCGGTAATGAGTACTTGACACTTCCATTTTCTAGGTTTATCTTTCCAAATCCTCCAAACTGTTTTGCCAGCTCTTCATAAACGGGTTTTCCAACGAGGAATTGATAAATCTCATTGGCTTTTTCTTTTGGATCGATGTCTCTGAATTTGTCCGGGTACAGTACCTTTCCTATGAAGTATGCATCGGCTATTGCTGTCCCTATGTTCGTTGCATAGAAATTATAGGGCAACAGTCCATAGACTTTTCCTTCCCTAACAGCCTTGAGAGAATTGTAGAATTCTGGATTTTTCTTATAATCTTCGAGTACTATACTAAGCCCGCCCTCGTCAATGAAGATGTATTCGGGTTGCCACTCAAGTAGCTTCTCCTTGTCTATGAATTTGTGTCCTTCTCCAAGAGCGCTTGCAACATTGTAGGCATTTACGGCCTTGAAAGGAGGATAGCTTGCATCCGTACTTTCTATTCCATGGGCACCTTTATATCCGATTCCACCCACATAGGCCGTTTTTGGTGTTACGTCTTTGGTTCTTTCCTCGAGATCCTTCTGAACAGATTTTATGAACTCTATAATCTCTTTGGCCCGCTTCTCTTTGTGAAGTATTTTTCCTGCAATTTCTAAGGACTTAAAAAGCTCTTCATCTGTGAACGTCCCAAGTTTTCCATAGCTAAGCACAACGACTGGGATTCCAGTCTTTGCTTGGATATCATCAGCTGTTTTTGCATCTACATATGTCATAAATATAACATCTGGCTTAAGCTTCATTATCTCTTCAAGGTCTGGCAATTTTCCTGGTCCTCCTGGGCCTATGGTGGGTAGGTTCCTGAGTTCTGGATGTGCCAAGATGTAAGGCCTTCCAAAGTTGAATCTCTTCTCGAAGTCCTCTACCCCAACGACAAAGTTAGTTGCGTTTAGGTAAACTATAAGTCTTAAGCAACCAGGTCCTGCGGCGACGATTCTGCTAACTTTGGTTGGGACATCTACTTCTCTCCCCAGCATATCTTTTATTTTTACAGTATTGGCTTGGGTTTGGGTTTCAGTAGATACACACCCAAGTGATAGGAAGAGGATGAGAATGATAGGAAAAGCCATAACAATGACCTTACGCTTCATTCAAAAACCCTCCTAACTTTTGTTATTCCTCTTCCGACGACTGCTAATATCTCTTCTCCTGCACAGATTTTGCAGTAAGGCTTTTCATTAATGTAAATCACCTTAGAACTCATAACAAGCTCGTTGCATTTGGAGCAACGGATACTTTCAAAGATAGGTGCTTGTTCTATTGGCACGACTTTTATTCTCTTAATCTCAAATACGTCTTCTGGAAGGTAAAGGAACTTCCTACCGATTTCCTCCCAAAGTTTCCATAGCTCCTTTCTCTCCTCATATGTTCCTTTTCTTTCCTTGACGACTTTGTTGAAAAGTTCAGTTGCTCTATCGGGAAGGAACTTCTTGAGTCTATCTGCATCGACATATACTCTTATCCCTTCCCAGTTTCCTCTCTTCACTAGTGTTAGAGCTGTTTTTCCGGTGTCTATGTAAATAAGGGAATTATTCCCGAGAGTGCATCCCGTTGTCACTTGAACGCCATCAGCAAAGCAACTGTTTGTTTCAACTATTGCCAATATGCTCTCATCAACGCTTCCAGAATAGTCGAGCCTTTCAACATTGAGTTCTTCCATTGCTATGATCGAAGCCTTTATCCCAAGGGCAAGGTAGGGACATATGTGGCCGTGAAATTCCCTGGCGTATTCTAATATACCTTCTAAATCCTTTTTTGCCACGAGCTCATTTATCTTCAGCACTCTTCACACCAATTTTAGATTTGGTGCTACTCTTTTAACGCTTTTTTAAATTTGGTGTTACCAACTGGAGGTTTGAAACTATCTGAGAACCCATACTCCTATTCCTATTAGCAAGATTCCAGCTATAATTGAGAGTTCTCTTGAATGCTTTACCATGGCTCGTGAAAATTTCTTGCTTTCACTTAAACTGCCCATTGCGAATAGGATTATGAAAAGTGGGAGAACAAATATTAGGTTGTAGAGGGCTAGTAGTAAGTATGCAAGGGCTCTCATCTTAGATACTATCGTTGCATATACGACATAAGGTCCCATTGAGCATGGTAAGAGAGTTGTTGAAACTGCAAAGCCCAGGATTAATCCCCCAACTATTGTGGCCTCGGTAGAGAATGCCAGCTTCCTTAGCTTTCCTTTGCCAACTGTTCTGGGCTTTTCTAGGGCACCAGTTACTATTTCATATATCCCAAAAGTTATTGCTAGATAACCCGCCCAACTTACTGGAATTTTTCCCGTTATTATCATCAACCCGACTCCGAGAGTGTAATAAGAAACGTAAACAGCTAAGATAAACGCCAGACCTACTACGTAAAGAGCCCTTTTTGGTAGCCCTTTTACAGAGAGGGCTATCAAGAATATCGTGTAAACAACAAATGTGCACGGATTTACGGAGTCTACTATTGCTAGTGTGAAGAATTGGGGTATGAAGTTTGTTAGATTGATAAGGCTCAAGGTTATTGAGCTAAGCCCGAAGGATATTATGATTATTAAGAGAAGGTATTTTAGCTCACTTTTCATTCTTGACACAGGATTTTGAAGCGTTTCAAAGTTTTTAGGGCTTTCTAAAATTATTGGTTGAAAACTAAAAGTTCTAGTGTTCAAACGTTCAGTCTTCTCTCTTTGGGCACATAGTTCTTTATAACTCCGTTGATTAGCTTTCCCCCTCCTAGCCAGAAGCTTCTCCACTTCACAATAACCCATCTATTCCCTTCCTCATTGACCTCTATGTCCTCTCCCCTCATCCATCTCCTAGCTCTCTCATCATCGACCTCTACGACGTTCTTAGTGGCCTTTGGTCCAACTATAAATGCTCCCTCTATTGTTAGCCTTATTCCATCTGCTTCGATTTTTCCAAAGTAAATGCCTTCATGCCCCTTTTCTGGAAAGTTGCAGGACTTGTAGGCGTAGATCTTTTTTCCCCTAACTTCTAAAATCAAGTCTCTGGGAGCGTACCCATACTGTTCTTCGAGCTTTTTTAAGATCTCTTCCATTTTTATCCCTCACCTCCTTTGCGGGCTGGAAGCCTTCGCCCTTTAGGGCGGGGAGGATGTTAGACATACTTCATTAGAGTATTTAAAGCCCACTCGAATGCTTCTCTGTCTTCAACGTCTATAACATTGTCTAAATATTGCAAAGCCCTCAGGTTTATGACTATGTAAGCTTCACCTCTTTTCAGTCCAAGGTCATAGGCATCATAGTAAACTCTTTCCTCTCCGAGTGCCTCGTTCATTAGATCCACAAAGTACTTTATGTCCTCAACGCTCAGTTCATCCCACTTGTTTTCCATTTCATCAAAGAATCTCTCTAGTGTGAATATCTTCTCAACTGGCAGGTTCAAGGTTCCTTTAATAAACTGGAACTCTCCAACCCTGAATATTTTCACATCATCGTTATCCTTAATTCCTATGGTGTCCCACAGTATTACCCCTTCTATGACATTTCCTCCGCCATATCTATTCGCTAACTCGCTGAACACGTCAAATACTGCTTGCATCTCCTCTATAAATTCCTCCTCATCCTCAAATCTCACGACCTTACTCACACTTCCTCTCATCTCGCGACCTCCGTGGGTTTATAAAGAGTCTTTCCCGATTTTTAAATATGAGGGTGGCCCTTAAAATAGCCTATGATGGCACTAGATTTCACGGCTTTCAGAGACAACCCGATGTGAGAACTGTCGAAGGAGAAATAATTAGAGCGCTGAATGATGCTGGCATTGAGTTTAGCGACTTTAAAGGAGCCTCTAGGACAGATAGGGGCGTAAGCGCGAGAGGGAACGTCATTGCAATAACAACGGATGATGAGAGAATTTTAAATCCCATGGTTCTCAATTCTAGGATGGAGGACGTTTGGATATGGGGTGTAGCAGTCGTTTCGGATGATTTTCATCCGAGATTCAGGGCAACCTCTAAGGTTTATCGATACTACTTACCTTGCATTGGGTGCAATGTTGAGAAAATAGAGAGGTGTGCAGAAGTATTTATCGGAACTCATGACTTTTCAGCGTTTTCTAGGGTTGATGGGAGGGATACAATCAGGAGCATTGAAAATGTAAGAGTTGAGAGGAGAGGCAGGATAGTGGTTATAGAGGTGGAGGGAAGAAGCTTCCTTTGGGAGATGGTTAGAAGAATAGTCTCGGCCATTAAATTGTGCTCATTGGGGATGTTAGATAGGGAGGAGATAAAGGAAATGCTCGCTGGTAAATTTAGGAGGCATAGAAAAGTTCCTCCAGCCCCTCCAGAGGGACTAATTCTATGGGACATTAAGTATGAGAGTGTGAAGTTCAAAGTGGATAGGAAGTCTTTAGAGTACTTCCAAAAGAAAATTGTTGAAAGATTTGAGCTCTTTGCATCTTTGGGGGAGCTTTATTATGACCTCTTAAGCTTTCCCAAAAGCATTTAAATGTTTCTGATTAGTCGGGTGGGGTGAGTAAAATGAAGGTTGAGGGCTTACTTTCAAGTCTCAGGAATGCGGAAACAATCGAGGATTTGTTCTCGATACTAAAAAAGAAGGGTGCTCCCATTATAGAGCTTGAGGAGATTAAAAAGCTTGTAATAGTTGAAGGGGATTTTGAAGGGAAGCAGTTCTGGTCTGAGGTTAATGGAATTAAGGCCAATATGGCCCTTGGAGATGCTATGCTCAACGCTGCGAGCGTTCCATTTAAGTGCAAAAGGCCCTTTACAGGTGGGAACTTAATTCTCGTTGACCTTGATTCTATTGAATCAAGTGAGTTCGTCATTGGATACATAACGGAGGGATCGGGGGTTTACTTCCACGTTAAGGGCGAGGAGGTTAGAGAAATTACAAGGGAAGAATATGATGAACTCAAGAATAAAATGCCCGAGTTCAAGGTTAGGAGTTATAGTGACGAGGAAATAGAGGGGATAGGCGCGTTCTTTGGATAGCCTCAGAAGTGGTAGCTTTCATCACTCTTCAGGGCCGGGCTCGCTCTTCATCGGCTTTTCTTTTCGAAAAATTATTATCCCTTGAAAGTTTAAACCGTTATTGTGAAGTGGGAAGAGTGGAAACCATTTTATGAAAGGATCGTACAGGTTATGGGGTATTCCGTTGAGGAGGATAGGAAGGCTGCTGAGTTGTTAAGGGATATTCTTATTGAAAACGATAATTACATAATTAAAGAGGAGCTTGCATCGATCATCATGAAGAGGGTTTATGTGTTTGGGGCTGGGCCAAATTTAGAAGAAGCTTTGGAGCGTTATGAGTTTTCAGATGGGACAAAAATAGCTGCTGATGGTGCAACTACAGCCCTTTTGGAGAGGGGCATTATCCCGGATATCGTGGTTACTGACCTAGATGGAAGGATAAGAGATTTAATCAGGGCGTCAGGAAGGTCTGTAATGGTTGTTCATGCTCATGGAGATAATATGGACAAATTGCCATTAGTCACGAACTTTCCGGTGGTTCTTGGAACATGCCAAACTGAGCCTCTGGACATTGTATACAACTTTGGGGGCTTTACCGATGGAGATAGAGCAGCTTTTTTGGCTGAAGAGCTTGGGGCAAGGGAGATAATCCTAGTTGGATTTGACTTTTCAGATATGGTTGGAAAATGGAGCAAACCATGGTTGAGGGATCATACTACTGCGTGGGAAGAAAAAAGAAAAAAGTTGGAGTTTGCAAAGGAACTTTTACAATGGCTTAAAAGTCACGGAAAAGCAAAACTTACCTTTTTATAATGATAAAAAGTTCAAGTTTTTGTCCAAAAATGCTTTATACATGATAGGTGCTTTCTAAAGCTGAGGTGATCCAATGAACTCCGCGGTAGTGATATTTCTAGCCGGTCTTATATATGTAGTTCTCTATCAGACCTATGGAAAAGCTCTCCAAAACAAAGTCGTTAAGGCCGATCCGAACAGGCCAACTCCAGCACACAGGCTTTATGACGGTGTTGATTATGTTCCTGCACATCCACTAGTTCTCTATGGCCACCACTTTGCATCGATAGCAGGGGCTGGGCCAATCGTAGGTCCGGCAGTAGCAATGGCCTGGGGATGGTTGCCAGGATTGATATGGGTGTGGTTTGGGAACGTGTTCATCGGTGCCGTTCATGACTACCTTGCACTGATGTCATCTGTAAGATATGATGGTAAATCAATACAATGGATCGCCGGAAAGTTGATGAGTAGAAGAACAAGCATGGCATTTGAGCTTTATGTATGGTTTGCATTGATACTCGTTATAGCTGCATTTGCCGCCGTTATAGCAGGAATCTTCGTTAAGACGCCAGGGGCAGCAACTGCATCAATACTGTTCTTGCTAATAGCTGTTCTCCTGGGATGGCTACTGTACAAGGTCAAGATAGACTTCAAGCTTGGAACGATAATAGGGATAATTCTCTTGATCCTAGCAATATATATAGGCTTCAAATTCCCACTCGTTGCAAGTAAGGAAGCATGGTATGTATTCCTGGGTATCTACATTATAGTAGCTTCATCACTTCCAGTCTGGATCCTCTTACAGCCAAGAGATTATTTGAACGCATACATTCTGTGGTTTGGACTGGCTCTAGGTGGTATAGCGTTCTTGGTGGTAGGACTTAAGGGTCTGGGAACATTCACCGCACCAGCATACACAACGTGGAGTGCAAATGTTGTTGGTGGGAAGCCTTCGCCCTTCTGGCCAACAATACCCCTTGTGATAGCATGTGGTGCCCTAAGTGGATTCCACTCCCTAGTAGGTTCTGGAACAACAAGTAAACAGCTTGACAATGAGCTTCACGGTCTGCTAGTTGGATATGGTGGAATGTTCACTGAGGGGTTCCTCTCAACTATTGTTATCTCGTCGATAGCGATTTATGGTGTTAAGGTCTTCCAGGATTCCGGTATTGCAATAACCGCCGCAAACTGGGCAAAGATCTATGCCCCAAAGGTGGCAGGAGAGATCGGTAAGGTAACAATATTCGCAAAAAGTTACGCATATGGACTTCAAGATGCCTTTGGAGTGGATGTTAAGCTAGGAACACTGTTTGCAAGCTTGTGGGTTTCTGCCTTTGCTCTAACAACACTTGACACGGCAACGAGGCTTGGAAGGTTTGCATGGCAGGAGATCATTGAGATGGTCAACGGACCCAAGCTCCTAAAGAACAAGTGGGTGGCCTCATTCATTATAGTCGTGCTTGGAATAGCCTTAGCATGGAAAGGGAAGTGGCTGGTTATATGGCCGGCGTTTAGTGGTATGAACCAGATGTTGGCTAGTATAGCAATGATGACTGCTTCCCTATGGGTTGCGAAGATACAAAGGCCTGCTGGGGCTTGGAAATGGGCAGTTCTCATACCAGCTCTCTTCCTTTGGGTTACTGTAACCTCGGCACTTATATGGTTCCTAGTGTACGTAGGAAAGAGCAATGCTTGGGTTAGCCTAATAACAATAGTCGGTCTAGCACTCAACTTCCTCCTAGTGATTGACTGGTACAACGCTTGGAAGAAACCAGTAGAAGAGTACGAAGCCGCTAAGGCCTGATTCTCTTTCTCATTTTCTTTTTGGAGGTGTTGAAATGGAACCAATAAAGCAGTTCCTGAAGGGATTCTTTGGGTATTTTAAGCAAAGTTCAACTGAGTACATAGAGTTCGAGCTTAGAGAGCTTGAAAACATGTTCGCCCTTGTTTTAATGGGCTCTTTCATTGGAATACCTTCTCCTCCAACGACACTTGTGATGAGGATAATGCCCTATATGGTTAGGGAAATCAAGGTAATGCAACAGAGGGCAGTTGAGCTTGACGACATCTTTGGGGAAATAGCTGGAATGTTTGATATAGACTGAGGTGATTGTATGAGAGACTATTTAATACCTCAGGATGGGTTTAGGGTCATATTTGTCATTGGGAAAGGGGGAGTTGGAAAAACTACAATAAGTGGTGCCCTCGGTATAAAGCTTGCCGAGGAAGGATACAAAACTCTCCTGATATCTCTTGATCCAGCTCACAACCTTGGAGACGTTCTCATGGAAAAGCTCAATGATAAACCAAGGAAAATAATTGAGAACTTATATGCGAGTGAGCTTGACATGGAGAAACTGATAAGGGCATATCTGAAGCACCTTGAAGAAAACCTAAAGAACATGTACAAGTATCTAACAGTTATAAATCTGGAGAAGTACTTTGAGGTCTTAAGCTATTCTCCGGGAATTGAAGAGTATGCAACTTTGGAGGCAATTAGGGAGATACTCCTTGAGGGGGATAAATGGGATGTTATTCTTTTTGATACCCCACCAACGGGATTGACACTCAGAGTTTTAGCATTGCCAAAGATATCGTTGATTTGGGCTGATAAGCTGATTGATATAAGAAGAAAAATCCTCGAGAGGAGGCAGGTAATAGAGAAGATACATGGGGAGCAAAAGTTCGTTGTAGATGGGGAGGAAATTAAGCTCCCAACAAAAGAGGAAGAAGACGCGGTAATGAAGGAGTTAAAATCCTATAGAGAAGAGATAAAATTCGTCGAGAGCGTTATAACAAACCCAAGAAAGGCAACTGTCGTTGGCGTCATTAATCCTGAAATGCTTCCTTTATATGAGATGGAAAGGGCCTACAATAGTCTAAAGAAGTTCAAAATTCCAATGAGAATGGTTGTCGTAAATAAGGTGATAGAGCTTGAAAGAGAGGTTCCTGAAATTAGGGTTAAAATAGAAGCTCAAAGGAGGGTTCTTGAGGAAGCAGAGAAAATTTTCAGGGGATTAGATTTTGTTAAAATCCCAATGTTCCAAGAGGAGCCAAGAGGACTTGAATGGCTGAGAAAGGTGGGAGAAATAGTTGTTGGGGGTTAAAGAGGTCATTGATAAACTTAGGAATGTCGTAAATCCTTTTACTGGAATTGACATAGTAAGTGAGGGCTTGGTAACGAAAGTTATAGTGGAGGATAGGAAGGTTGTAATTTACGTTGCGTTTGCCAGGTATACTCCCCCAGGACCATTTGCAATGGCGATAACTTGGCCGGTTCAAGCAAAGATAGCAAGAGAAATTGGAAGGATACTTGAGGAGGAGTTTGAAGAAGTTGAGGTTATAGATGATACAACGCTTCAAAGATACTACCCTCTGGAGGAGGTATAGATGGAGTTTTCGAGCGTGATATTGATCCTTATGTTGCTTGCAGGTATTACATCACTCCAGTTCTATAAGGGAAGAAGGTTGAACCTAATGCTAATGCAACACTATCTTAGGGCAATAGAAGATGTTGTGAAGCCAAAAGACAAGGACTACGTTTGGCTTGGAGGATATGTTGGATTCAGAGGGCTTTATAAACTTGATGACAAGGATATACTAAAGTTTGAGTACACCTTAACCTTACTACCGAGGCACAGTATCCTATACTTCCCAATCTCTCTCCTAATAAGCAGGCATGACAAGCTTTACATAGTCGTGAGGCCAACCTTTGAAATACTCAGAGAGGTTCATCTGTTGCAAAAGGGGTACTTTAGGATGAAACCGAAGATAGAGAGAGAAATTGAGCTGATTAGGGAAACATTTGAAGTTAATGGAATAAAATATGAAGCACTCTATGAGAATAGAGAAGATGTGGAAGAAGTTATGAAGTTCCTTCAGAGCTTTTCGAACACTAAGAATGTGAAGCATGTCGCAATAGTTCCAAAAACAAACGTGATTTATGTTTTCATGAAACCTGAACCTGAAACAATAGAAGAAGATGTGAAAAATGTGCTTAGATTTGTCAGGAACTTTCCAAGGAATATGAAGAGATAGTTAACACTCCGCTCTTTTCTTCTCCTTATAAAACCAATCTGCAGCTTTGCAGTACTCGAAGAGCTCTTCTGGCTTAAAGTACAGGTTTATTTCTCTCTCAGCACTTTCTTTTGAATCGCTCGCATGAACTACATTGTATATTGCATCACCAATGTCAAGGCCGTAGTCTCCTCGAATGGTTCCAGGGGCGGCATCTTTTGGATCAGTGGCTCCTGCCATCTTCCTAACAACGTCAATTGCATATCTTCCTTCAACGACCATAACAACAACTGGAGCCTTGGTTATGTACTCTATTAAGGCATTAAAGAATGGTTTTCCCTTGTGCTCTTCGTAGTGCTTCTCTGCAAGTTCCCTATCTATCCATATCATCTTCATTCCGACTATTTTGAGCCCTCTTTTTTCGAATCTGCTTATTATCTCCCCTATGAGTCCCCTTACAACGGCATCAGGCTTGATTATCACTAGTGTCCTCTCTACTTCCTCCATCAGCAACACCAATCTTATTTTCTCTGCTTGCTTTAATTAAATTATCCATCCTGTAAAGGAAGAATGCTAGCCCTCCTGATATTCCAACTACAAGGAAAGGGAACTTTGAGGGAAGGGGTAGGCCTCTGTGCCATTTGTAAAGCAGGTAATTTTGATACAAGAAGGCAGTCGTGAACCACATTATAAATAGTGTTTCCAAAATTATAATCACTATCTCAACGGCCTTATTTTTATCATTTAATACTTTCCATGCCTCCTTAATGCTCATTTCCAAGCCTCCAAAATCTTTTAAGCTTTATCTTCATTAGGGGTAACGTTACTGGTTGCATCGTTTCAACAATCCAATCGGGAAGGTCTTTTTTAACATTATTCCATAGAGCTCTGTAATCGAGGATTACTATGCTTCCTCTCTCCTCGGCGGATCTATGAACTCTTCCAGCGGCTTGAGCAAGCTTTCTATGAGCTGGGAGTATATATCCGTAATATCTTCCTTTCCCCGGGAATTTCTTTTCAAAGTATCTAATTTGGGCCTGGACCCTTGGAGTTGGCCTAGCATAGGGTATGCCAACTAAGACAACCCCGTTCATTTCATCTCCCGAGTAATCCTGTCCTTCGCTGTTCCTTCCACCCATGACTCCAAAAAGAACTGCTCCTTCTTTTTTAGCCTCTTTTTTAAACTCTGCAATCATTGCATCATTTTCTCTTGATGTTGCATCTTTCTTTTCAATGAACACCTTCTTTCCAATATCTTCCTCGATTTTAATGTGAACGTTGGTGCTCAAAATCCCCTCAAGGACTTCATATGATGCCGTAAATACCCCAACGTTCTTTGGAATTATGCTTACGGCTTCGAGGATATACTCGGCAATTTTCTTATATAATGAGGGGCTTCTTTCCTCTCCTCTCGTTGAAACGTCTCTGGCAACTAGAACTATTGCATTTTCTGACTTTACCATTCTCGGGAACTTCTTGGTCTTTGCCTCCACACCGATTATATCCCTAAAAGCCTCTAGGGGTGTTAGTGTCCCCGACATAAATATTGCAGAATGAACCTCTTTAAGGAAATCTAGGGCAACTGAAGGATCTAAAGCCACTAGTTCCAAAGCAAGGTTTCTTTCCCTGCTGAATAAGTGGAGATAATCCTCCCTTCCTGCCAGAGAAAGCCAGTTCCATAAGAACTCCCCTACCCTTCCCACATAACTTCTAGGGGGAAGGTTTCTTTCAATTTTATCCTCCCTTATTGCGTCTCCAATTTCGACCATATAGTTTATAATCTCCACGAGGTCTTTGCTTGAATATCCTAAAATAAAGAGTGGATGCTCAAAGATTTCTTCTGGCTTTAGGGGGACTTCTGGGGTTTCGTAATTTTCAAGTCTTTTGTTGTATATTATCTCTAGGCCTTTGAGGAATACTAAGAGAAACTGCTCTATATCATCTTCTCCATACTCATGGGCCTCTTTAATAGCCCTTTCGATACTTCTTACACTTAACCTGTCACTTAGGGCGGAGATAGCCTGATCGGGAACGTTATGTGCTTCATCGAATATTATTATTAAATCAGAGTAATCAACTCCCAGACTGTCCATAAAGGCCTGTCTTATCCATGGGTTTATCATGTAGAGGTAGCTGGCCACTATTACGTTAGCTTTTTCTCCAACTTTCCTTGTTATCTCGTATGGACAAAGTTCCAGCAGTTGAGAATACTCAAGGACTTCGCTTGGAAATGAAGGTCTTTCGAGGAAAAATTCTATGATCTCCTTGACTTGTTCTTTTTTGCTCTTTATATTTTCAAAAAACTGGCATTTTCCGAGCTTTCTCAGACTTTTGCATACGATCATACTTGTGTATGCATCTTGAGCAAAGGTTTGGATATAGCTGTGGAGACAGAGGTCTTTTCTGCTTCTAAACTCAACTCCGCTAACTCGTGCAACGCTTCTTATTGCTTTAAGCTCTTCTATGACTCTATCCATCTGTTTGTGAGTTCTGGCAAGATATATAACCTTATACCCGAAGGAAATTGCATAGGGTAAAACTCCAGCAAGAACGCTGATTGTTTTGCCAAAGCCTGTTGGGGCCTCGACTATTAGGCTTTCTCCTTTTTTCACGCTTTCCCTAACTAATTCAATGAATTCTTTCTGATTTGGTCTGAGTGATTTATAGGGAAAGTACTCGAGCATCTCTATCAGGAGGAGTTTCTCCAAATTCTCTCAAAAACCTACCGAGACTATATAGTCTACATACGTCAATGTATAAGATAGAGCACACATGTGGACATGTGGCTATAAATGAACAGAAGCGAAAGATTTAAATATTAGGAGTGTTTTTCTATTCTCTCGATGAGGAATATGACGATGACTAAAGACAGATTTAATTTAATGACAGCTAAATATTTTGAAATCATTAAGTTACTTGTCATAATTCTAGTCCTTCTTATCTTGTGAAGTGACAAATTACCATCACTCGAACCCCTCATCTTTTGGGGTTCGGTTTGTCTCCATGATAAAAACTTTGGGGGTGGGGTCGTATGGAGTTCGAGGCCATGAAAAAGGTGGTGGTTGAAGCGATGGAGAATGGAGCCCAGTGGGTGGCAGTGACAGTGAAGACTAGAGAATCTCCAACGAGAATAATGGAGGATTTCGAAGAATTCCTGAAAAAGCAGGGTTGGAAAGTAAACTTTAAGGCCAACTGGTGGAGCCCTGCAAGCTATGGGGTAGCCGTTTTAGAGGCTCAGAAGAGTGGTAGAAGCAAGGTTCTGATGGTGAAATGGGCAGCCTCTAGAGAAGACAAGGTACTTAGAGTTGAGGAAAAAAAGGAGAGTGAGGGCAAGAAGGAGTTCTATACGATCGTGGATATGGTTAGTGATGACTTCCTCTATGACACAATCTTGAGAAATATGATGGACAGATATTGAAGAATTTGTCAAATTGTTGTAGATTTTTGTTCTCACTTTTAAAATTTCTATCAAATGTGTTTTCTCCAGTTTGTTATAATTTATATAAAATGTCAAATATTCAACAAAATTATGGAAAATTTTTTATACATGTATGTAGCTCCAAGACCTTTGATGAATATGATGAAATACAGTAATGATGCTGGAAAATATGAGGCGAAGGTTGATTTCACATTGACAAGTAGTGTGGAATACACTGTTGCTCTCTTAGTACTGCTTTCCATTATTATTGGACTTATTATTCTTCTCTGAGGCATTATCAAATGCCGTTTCCTCTCCTCTCTTCCTCTCTGGGTCTTTTCCTGGAACCAAACTCTATGGGGGTGGTCTCTATGAAAATGTCGGGTGCGAAAGCGTTGGTAAAGGCCCTGGAAAAGCAGGGCGTGAGACACACGTTTGGTATAATAGGTGGAAGCATAATGCCTGTATTTGACGAGTTGCTGGACAGCGATATAAGGCACATAACCACTAGGCACGAGCAGGGAGCAGCACATGCAGCTGATGGATATGCGAGAGTTTCAGGGAGACCAGGGGTTGCAATAACGACATCAGGACCAGGGGCAACAAATCTTGTAACGGGAATAGCAACCGCATACATGGATTCTTCTCCAATAGTGGCAATAACTGGTCAAGTTCCGACCTACATGGTAGGGAAGATGGCTTTCCAGGAGACGGATATAATAAACATAACCAAACCAATAACGAAGTGGAACTATCAGATACAGAGGCCTGAGGAAGTTCCAAAGGCCGTAAAAATGGCCTTTACAATAGCTACTTTGGGAAGGCCGGGCCCAACATTGCTCGACTTTCCAAAAGATGCCCAAACTGGGGAAGCTGAAATGAACTTCGACGTCGATGTTTCTCAGTATGTAACACCATGGAGACCTCCAAAGCTGGATGCATGCCCAGAGGAAGTCAAAAAGGCCGTTGATATGATACTTTCCGCAGAAAGGCCTGTATTTATAGTTGGTGGGGGAGTGGTCTGGTCAGGTGCAACAGACGAAGTCCTTGCAATAGCAGAGTACCTGTTGATACCGATAATGGCCACCTTTATGGGAAAGGGTGCGGTTCCCGAGAACCACCCGCTATACGTTGGGAACCTAGGGATGCATGGTAAGATAGCAGCAAACAAACTGTTGCCAGAGACAGATCTAATAATTGCCGTTGGAATGAGGTGGAGCGACAGAACTGTGAGTGAATTCGAAAACTTTGCTCCAAACGCTAAGATAATCCACATAGATATAGACCCCAAGGAAGTTGGAAAGAATGTTAAAGTTGATTTGGGAATAATTGGAGATGCTAAGAGGGTTCTCAGAGCAATATACAGCGAAATAATCAGGAGAGTTAAAAAGAGAGAGAGCTGGCCATGGCTAGAAAAAGTTAAGGAGTTCAAGGAGAAATACAAGGAGGAGCTTGTTCCGATTGATGGAAACTATCTGAGGCCCCCGGAGATATTGAAAGAGCTCAGGAAGATACTACCAGAGGATGCAATAGTGGCAACGGAAGTTGGTCAAAATCAGATGTGGGTAGCACTATTCTTCCCGATTCTAAAGCCAAGAACTTTCATAACCTCCGGCGGCCTTGGAACAATGGGCTTTGGATTCCCGGCCTCTATAGGTGCAAAGGTCGCAAAGCCCGATAAAGTAGTCGTTGATATAGCGGGAGACGGAAGCTTCATGATGTCAGAAAGAGAGCTAGCTACAGCTGTAAACGAGAATATTCCAGTAATTGTGATAATACTGAACAATTCATCTCTAGGAATGGTTGCACAATGGCAGAGAATGTTCTACAACAGGAGGTACGTTGCAACTTACTTTAAGAATCCTGATTTTGCAAAGCTTGCAGAAGTTTACGGAGCGAATGGGTTTAGGGCAGAAACTATGGATGAGCTGATAAGGGCTGTTAAGGAAGGAATGAATTCTGATGTTCCTACCGTTATAGATGTCCCAATACACCCGGAGGATGACGTTCTGCCAATGGTTCCTCCGGGAGAGCACATTTCAAACGTTGTAACGCGCTATTGAGGTGTTGAAAGATGGTGAAGGTATACTACGACGATGAAGTTAGTATGGACATACTGAAAGACAAGACAGTGGCCGTAATAGGGTATGGAAGCCAAGGAGAAGCACAGGCCAAAAACATGAGGGATTCAGGAGTTCACGTGATACTCGGGCTGAGACCAAATGGAAATTCCTGGAAGAGAGCTAAGGAGGATGGATTTGAAGTTTACACCATTGAGGAGGCGGTTCAAAAGGCTGACATCGTGCACATACTCATTCCAGATCTCGTTCAGCCAAAGGTCTACAAGGAAAAAATTGAGCCCTACCTTAGAGAGGGACAGGCTCTTGGTTTCTCCCATGGCTTTAACATCCACTACAAGCAGATAGTTCCACCGGAGTACGTCGATGTCATAATGGTAGCTCCAAAAAGCCCGGGAAGAAGAGTGAGGGAAACTTACCTTGAAGGGTTCGGTGTTCCAGCGCTGATTGCAGTTCATCAAGACTACACAGGAAAAGCCAAAGAGCTTGCCCTAGCAATGGCCAAGGCCATAGGAGCGACTAGAGCAGGAGTCATAGAAACAACATTCAAGGATGAGACTGAAAGCGATCTCATAGGGGAGCAGATAGTCCTTGTCGGCGGCCTTATAGAGTTGATTAAGAAAGGATTCGAAGTCTTAGTGGAAATGGGGTATCCACCAGAGCTGGCATACTTTGAGGCATGCAACGAGGCCAAGCTGATTATGGATCTCATTTATGAAAGGGGCTTTACAGGAATGCTAAGGGCTGTTTCAGACACAGCAAAGTATGGAGGCCTTACCGTTGGTCCTATGGTTATTGATGATCATGTCAAGGAAAATATGAGAAAGGCTGCTGAGAGAGTCAGGAGCGGTGAATTTGCAAAAGAATGGATTGCCAAGGCGGATAGGGCCAAGGAAGTTCTTGAAGAACTCATGAAGCCCATTGAGGAGCATGAGATAGAGAGGGTTGGAAAGTTCATCAGAAAGATGAGTGGTCTCGAGAAGTGAATCTCTTCCCTTCTTTTCAATTTTGGAGGGTTAAATCGTGAGGAAGATAAAGATATTTGACACGACCCTTAGAGATGGAGAGCAGACCCCGGGTGTTAGCCTGACTGTTGAGGAAAAGGTTGAGATAGCTAAACAGCTTGCAAGACTTAACGTTGATGTAATCGAGGCTGGATTTCCTATATCATCCCCAGGTGAGTTTGAGGCCGTTAGGAGGATAGCGAGAGAAGTTGAGGGGCCAACTATAGCGGCTCTCGCAAGGGCTGTGAAAAAGGACATTGATAGGGCAGGAGAAGCCCTTAAAGATGCCGAAAATAAGAGGATTCATACTTTTATAGCGACATCCCCTATTCATATGAAGTATAAACTCAGAAAAAGTCCTGAAGAAGTCAAAAAACTGGCGGTTGAAGCGGTTGAATATGCTACCAAGTACACAGATGATATAGAATTCTCAGCGGAGGATGCAACAAGAAGCGACTGGGACTTTCTAGTGGAAGTTTATGAGGCAGTAATAGAGGCGGGGGCAACTACCATAAACGTCCCAGATACCGTTGGATATACAACCCCCGAGGAGTTCTACGAGCTTATCAGATACCTGAAAAAGAACATCCCCAATCTGAAGGATGTTACAATAAGCGTTCACTGTCATGATGATCTTGGCCTGGCAGTGGCGAATTCACTCTCCGCTATACGAGCTGGGGCAGATCAAGTTGAGGTAACGGTAAATGGGATAGGAGAGAGAGCCGGTAACGCAGCCCTTGAAGAGGTAGTTGTAGCGTTGGACACCAGGAAAGACTTCTACAAAGTGGAGACTGGGATAAACTTGAGCGAAATTGCAAGGACAAGCAGACTTGTTGCTCACCTAACAGGGATAGAAGTTCCTCCAAACAAGGCAGTTGTTGGTGCGAATGCATTTGCCCATGAATCAGGAATTCACCAAGATGGAGTCCTTAAGGAGAGGACAACTTATGAGATAATCGATCCAAAGAAGCTGGGCTTCTCTGGAAGCAAAATAATCCTTGGAAAGCACTCGGGGAGGCATGCATTTAGAAAGAAGCTCGAGGAGCTTGGATACAAATTGAGCGAGGAAGAATTTGAGAGGACCTTTGCGAAGTTCAAAGAGATAGCAGATAGGAAGAAAGGTCTCACCGATTTGGATATAGAGGCAATAATACAGGAAGAGCTTGGTAAGGGGAGAGAAAAGTATCATGTTGAAGTGCTCCACGTTACATCAGGGAAAATCTCTACGGCAACCGTTAGGGTTTACTGGAATGGGAGTGAAAAAATAGAGGCGTCATGGTCAAGAAATGGTCCTATAGATGCCCTATTCTCGGCTATAAATAAAGCCCTGGGGCTGGATTGTAAGCTTAAGGAATACCGTGTAACCTCTGTAACTTCAGGTAGAGATGCCCTTGGAGAGGTTCTCGTTAGAGTTGAGCATAATGGGGAGATCTACGTTGGTAGGGGGCTTAGTACTGATATTATTGAAGCGAGCGCTCAGGCTTATCTCAACGCAATTAATAGGATAAGGAGGTGGTAAAATGGGCATGACAATTGCTGAAAAGATCTTAGCTGAACACGCCGGAAAAGAAGAAGTTAAACCGGGAGAAATAGTGATGGCTAAGCTTGATTTTATGCTTGGCAACGATGTAACAACTCCACTAGCTATTAAAAAATTCAGAGAGCTTGGGGTTGAGCGGGTATTTGATCCTGAGAGAATAGCAATAGTCCTCGATCATTTTACCCCAAATAAGGATATAAAAGCCGCCGAGCAGTGTAAGTTTGCTAGAGAATTTGCAAGGGAACAGCGGATAAAGTACTTTTTCGAGGGAGGAAACGTTGGTGTGGAGCACTGCCTTTTACCAGAGCTCGGCTTAGTGCTTCCAGGGGATCTTGTCATAGGAGCAGACTCCCACACCTGTACCTACGGTGCACTGGGAGCATTTGCAACTGGAGTGGGGAGTACTGATTTGGCTGTTGCAATGGCTACTGGTGAGGCATGGTTTAGAGTTCCAGAAACTATGAAGTTCGTCTACGAAGGAGATCTTCAACCCTGGGTTACAGGCAAAGACTTAATCCTTTACACCATAGGGGACATTGGTGTTAATGGAGCTCTCTACAAGGTTATGGAGTTCAGTGGTGAAGTGATAGAAAAGTTATCCGTAGAGCAGAGAATGACAATGACAAATATGGCTATAGAAGCGGGTGCAAAGACGGGGATAATTGAACCAGATAAGAAAACGATAGAATACGTAAAAGAAAGGGCTCAGAGGGATTGGAAGATTTACAGAAGTGATGAAGATGCTAAGTACTATAAGGTTATTGAATACAAGGTTGAAAATATAGAGCCCCAGGTCGCATTTCCTCATCTCCCAGAGAACACGGTTCCCATAAGCAAGGCCGCTAAAATGGACATAAAAATTGACCAGGTCTTCATAGGGTCGTGTACTAATGGAAGGATAGAAGACCTTAGAATGGCGGCTGAAGTCCTTGAGGGTCAAAAAGTTGCCCCCTGGGTAAGGTTAATCATAATCCCATGTTCGCCAAGCGTTTATTGGAAGGCACTAAAAGAGGGTCTTCTGGAAATATTTCTTGAAGCAGGTGCTGTCATTGGACCTCCCACCTGTGGCCCATGCCTTGGGGGCCATATGGGAGTCTTAGCTTCTGGGGAGAGGGCAGTCTCCACAACAAACAGAAACTTTGTAGGAAGAATGGGACACCCAAAGAGCGAGGTTTACCTTGCAAACCCATACGTTGCGGCTGCTTCTGCTGTCCTTGGAAGGATAGCTTCTCCTGAGGAGGTGGTAAAATGAAGGTTAGAGGGAGGGCATGGAAGTATGGGGATCATGTTGATACAGACGTCATAATCCCTGCTAGGTATCTAAACACCTCAGATCCCAAAGAACTTGCTCAGCACGTTCTGGAGGATCTCGATCCAGAGTTCAGGTTTAAGATGAAGCCTGGAGACATAATAGTGGCAGGAGAAAACTTTGGGTGTGGAAGCTCTAGAGAACACGCTCCTCTTGCAATAAAGGCTGCTGGAGTTTCATGTGTAATAGCAAAGAGCTTTGCAAGAATATTTTACAGAAATGCAATCAACATAGGATTACCAATTCTCGAGGCTCCTGAGGCCGTTGACAGAATTGATACCGGAGACGAGCTTGAAGTTGACTTCTCAACGGGCGAAATAAGGAATTTAACAAAGGGAGAAGTCTATCATGCAAATCCATTCCCTGACTTCGTTATGGAGATAATAAAAGCTGGAGGACTCATTGAGTGGACAAAAAGGAGGTTGGCAAAATGATAAAAATAGCTGTAATTCCTGGGGATGGAATAGGCAAGGAAGTAGTCGCTGAGGGTCTCAAAGTTTTGAAAAAAATTGAGCAACTGGCTAATGTTAGCTTTGACTTTCAGGAATATCCCTTTGGGGCCGATCACTATCTAAAAACAGGTGAGACACTCCCGGATTGGGCGATTGAAGAGTTCAGGAACTTCGACGCAATATACTTCGGGGCAATAGGAGACCCCAGGGTCAAACCTGGAGTTCTGGAGCACGGAATATTACTGAAGCTTCGCTTTTCACTTGACCTTTACATCAACTTAAGGCCTGTGAAGCTCTACCATCCAAGGCTCACTCCAATAAAAGGGAAAGAGAAAATAGACATGATCTTTGTGAGGGAGAATACTGAAGGATTGTATGCGGGAGCTGGCGGTTTTCTCAGGAGAGGAACTCCCCAGGAAGTGGCAATTCAGGAAATGATAAACACAAGATATGGTGTTGAAAGAGCAGTAAGGTTCGCGTTTGAATATGCAAAGAAAACAGGGAGAAAGAAAGTCACACTTGTTGACAAGGCGAACGTCCTTACCTATGCACACGACCTCTGGCAGAGGGTCTTCGCAGAGGTTTCAAATGATTACCCCGAGATAGAGACTGATCACTACTACGTAGATGCCATGGCAATGAAAATGATCCGCTCTCCCGAGATTTTTGAGGTCGTAGTTACTCCGAATATGTTTGGTGATATTCTCACGGATCTTGGGGCGGAAATAGTTGGAGGATTGGGTCTTGCGGCCTCAGGAAACATACATCCGGGAAGAGTTTCAATGTTTGAACCTGTTCACGGATCAGCTCCAGACATAGCGGGGAAGGGAATAGCTAACCCTCTTGCGGCAATACTAACGGCATCCCTAATGCTCGAGCACTTAGGATTGGATAAGGCCGCGCATATGATAGAAAAAGCCGTTGCTAGAGTTATAGAAGAAAATAAGGTTACCCCTGACTTGGGTGGAAGTTTGAAGACAAATGAAGTTGGAGATGCGGTAGTTGAGGCCTTAGAGGTGTTGTGGGATGAGGAGGGTTGAGCTCTACGATACTACCTTGAGGGATGGCGCCCAAATGGAGGGGATAAGCTTCTCGCTTGAGGATAAGCTTAAGATAACTCAAAAACTTGATGAATTCGGCATTCACTACATAGAAGGAGGATGGCCGGGATCAAACCCTAAAGATATAGAGTACTTTAAGGCTGTCAAAGATCTTCCATTAGAGAACTCCAAAATAGCCGCGTTTGGAAGTACTAGAAGACCCAGACTTAGACCAGAAGAAGATCCCAACTTAAACGCTCTAGTTGATTCTGAGGCCCCAATAGCAACAATCTTCGGAAAAAGCTGGGATCTTCATGTTACAGATGCCTTAAGAACAACCCTTGAAAACAATCTGCAGATGATAATGGACTCAATAGAGTATCTTAGAGAGCACGGAATGAAAGTCTTTTACGATGCAGAACACTTCTTTGATGGTTATAAAGCGAATCCAGAATACGCCATGCAAACAATAAAAGCCGCTGAGGAAGCTGGGGCTGAAAGGATAATCCTTGCAGATACCAATGGTGGCTCTCTCCCTTCCTTCGTTAAGCAGGTTGTGGAGAGGGTTAGGGAAGAGATAAAAGTTCCGCTTGGAATACATGCCCATAACGATTCTGAGCTGGCTGTTGCCAACTCTTTAATGGCATTTGAGGCGGGAGTGATCCAGATACAAGGGACAATAAACGGATATGGAGAGAGATGTGGAAATGCAAACTTAATCTCCATAATACCTGCATTGGAGCTAAAGTACGGAATCGAAGTCGTTGGAAAAGAAAAGCTGAGAAAGCTTAAGGAACTCGCATATTTCGTCGCTGAGCTGGCTAACATGGAGATTCCCAGAAACCAGCCTTACGTTGGGGATAGTGCCTTTGCTCACAAAGGAGGAGTTCATGTTTCGGCAGTTCTTAAGAATCCAAGGACATACGAACACATAGATCCGGAGCTTGTGGGCAATAGGAGGAAGGTTGTTGTTTCAGAGCTTTCAGGAAGAAGCAACCTCATATACAAGGCTAGGGAACTCGGCATTGACCTGGACGAGAACGATCCGCATCTTCAAGAAATAGTTAAGAAGATAAAGGAACTTGAGTTTTTAGGCTACCACTTTGAGGCCGCTGAGGCATCACTGGAGCTTTTAGTAGAGAAGATAAGAGGTAGATACAAACCATTTTTCGAGCTCGAAAGGGCTAGAGTGATAAGCGAGATCCTCCCAGGACAACAGCCAATATCCGAGGCAACAGTCGTCGTTAAGGTGGACAGCAAAAGGGTTCACACGGCAGCTGAGGGTAACGGCCCTGTTAACGCTCTGGATCTTGCATTAAGGAAGGCACTCACTGAATTCTACCCGGAGTTGAGGGAGATAAAGCTGGTGGATTATAAGGTTAGGGTTCTCGGAAGTGAGAAGGGAACTGCGGCAAAAGTTAGGGTTCTCATTCAGACAAGTGATGGGAAGAGAAGCTGGGGTACCGTTGGAGCTTCTACAAACATAATAGAGGCAAGCTTAAACGCAATAATAGACAGTATGGAGTACTGGCTTATGAAGGAGTGTGATAAAAATGAGAAGCGATGTGGTAAAGAAGGGCATTGAAAGGGCTCCTCACAGATCTCTTTTTAAGGCTATGGGATTAACAGACGAGGAATTAGACAGGCCTCTAATAGGAATAGCGAATTCCTTCAACGAGCTGATACCAGGGCATGTTCATTTGAGAAGGATAGCCGATGCCGTCAAGGCAGGAATAAGGATGGCCGGAGGAACACCTCTTGAGTTCAACACAATTGGAATTTGTGACGGAATAGCGATGAATCACTCCGGAATGAGGTATTCACTTCCGTCGAGAGAACTAATTGCAGACAGCGTTGAGCTAGTTGCGCAGGCTTATCACTTCGATGGCATCGTTATGATAGCGTCCTGTGATAAGATAATCCCTGGAATGCTCATGGCAATGGCTAGACTCGATATACCGGGGATATTTGTCTCTGGAGGTCCAATGCTTCCCGGCAGATTCAGGGGAGAATATGTCGATGTTAAAACAGTATTTGAGGCTGTTGGGGCTGTAAAAGCTGGAAAAATGAGTGAGGAAGAGTTAAAGCTTTTAGAGGACTTCGCCTGTCCTGGCTGTGGATCCTGTGCAGGGATGTTTACTGCAAATACTATGAACGCTTTAACAGAGGCATTGGGTGTCTCAATGCCATGGAATGGAACGGCTCCTGCCGTATATGCCCACAGAATCAGGATAGCAAAAGAGACAGGAATGCAGATAGTCAAGCTCGTTGAAAATGATATAAGGCCGAGCGAGATAATGACAAGAGAGGCGTTTGAAGATGCTATAGCAGTTGATATGGCACTAGGCGGCTCAACGAATACTGTTCTTCATTTAATGGCCATAGCTCACGAGGCAGGAGTTGACTTAACCCTTGACGACTTTGACAGAATTAGTGAAATTACACCCACTCTAGCGAAACTTAGCCCCGCAGGTAAACACTTTGTTCTCGACCTATATGAGGCAGGAGGCATACTTGGTGTTATGAAGAGGCTTGCTGAAAAGGGACTAATTCACGAAGACAGAATCACGGTGACAATGAAGAAAGTTAAGGAGCTACTTGAGAAAGCCTTTGTTGCTAGGAATGATGTGATAAGGCCTATTACCGATCCCTACCATCCAAGGGGAGGAATAATGATCCTAAGGGGATCGCTAGCGCCAGAGGGAGCAGTCATAAAGATATCAGCGGTCAGCGGGATAGAGCACTTTGAGGGAACTGCAAAAGTTTACGACAGTGAAGAAGATGCAACGAGGGCAATACTTGGAGGTGAAATTGAAAAGGGAGACGTGGTTGTTATCAGATATGAGGGACCAAAGGGTGGCCCAGGTATGAGGGAAATGCTAACACCAACATCGGCAATAGCGGGAATGGGCCTTGATAGGGACGTTGCCCTAATAACGGATGGAAGGTTCTCAGGAGCAACGAGAGGAATTTCAATAGGTCACGTATCACCAGAGGCCGCCGAGGGAGGGCCAATAGCGCTTGTAGAGAATGGAGACATTATAAGAATTGATTTAAAAGCCAAAAGGGTGGATTTGCTTGTTGACGAGGAGGAACTTGAAAGAAGAAGGAGAGAGTGGAAGCCAAAGATGAAACCTCTCAAAGGGTATCTGAAAAGGTATTCTCTCCTTGTGACATCTTCTAATACGGGGGCCGTGTATAGAGAGTAACTCTTCCAACATCTCTCGTAAATGAAACTAATTTTGTTTTTTCAAATTCTAATATCTTTTTTGAACTTTTTGCTCTATGAAATTAAGACTTATGAAAAACTATCTGAAATTTCAAATCTCCATCGAGAAATTTGGAAGGCAAACTTTTAGAGAAATAACTGAGAGAGAAGAGCATTTATATATCCCTATCCCCTAATAATTTTCGGGTGGTTGAATGCTTCTGGAAGCTCCTGTTTACAAGGAAATCTTTGGAGCTGTAACAATATATGAACTCCAAAAAGTCATAAAGATGGACACTGAGACTGAAGAAGTCCCAATATATACAATTACTAACATCCCTAGGGAGAAAATATATGATACACTTGGGAGAATGGCAGTTGTAGTCCCAATGAAGAATGAGAAGCTTCACCTTGTTGACGGCGTTCTTAAGGCTATTCCCCATAAGTGTCCAATAATCATAGTCTCAAACAGCAAAAGAGAGGGTCCCAACAGATACAAGATGGAAGTTGATTTAGTAAGGCATTTTTACAATTTAACACACTCTAAAGTTATAATGGTTCATCAGAAGGATCCTGGACTAGCAAGGGCATTTAAGGAGGTGGGATATACGGATATTCTTGATGAAAAGGGTAACATCAGAAGCGGTAAAGGAGAAGGAATGCTTATAGGAATACTTTTAGCAAAGGCTATTGGGGCTGAGTATGTTGGGTTCGTGGATGCAGATAACTACATTCCTGGCTCTGTCAACGAGTATGTGAAGGATTACGCTGCGGGCTTTCTAATGAGCGAGAGCGACTATGCAATGGTCAGACTTCACTGGAGGCACAAGCCAAAGGTGACAAAGGGAACTTTGTACTTCAAAAAGTGGGGAAGAGTCAGCGAGATAACGAACCATTATCTTAACATGCTTATAAGCGAGCAGACAGCATTTGAGACTACTATCATGGTTACTGGCAATGCCGGAGAGCACGCGATGACAATGAAACTTGCCGAAATGCTCCCGTTCTCTACTGGATACTCCATTGAGCCTTACGAAGTAGTCTACCTTTTAGAAAGGTTTGGAAAATGGGAAGGGGTCGAAGAGTTCAAGGATGTGTTTGATCAGGGGATTGAAATATTCCAGATAGAAACATTGAATCCACACTTCCACGAGGATAAGGGACAGGAGCATGTTAAAGAGATGATACTTCTAAGCTTAGCAACGATATATCATTCCAAGCTGGCATCTGAAAGTTTGAAGAGAAGAATTCTTAGCGATCTCATAGAGCATGGGATTCTAAAAGAGGGAGAGGAGCCACCGAAGCCTAGAGTAATGAGACCCATAAAGGACATCCCAATTAAAGAGTGGATGGAGATAGTTGAGGACAATGCAGAAACACTCCTGAGGTTTGAGATATGATTAGAATTATATTTCTTGATCTTGACAAAACATTACTTCCGGAATATGATCCAGATCCTGCAAGACCCATAATTGAGGAACTTAAGAGGAGGGGATATGAGATAATTTTTAACTCTTCAAAAACTAGGGCGGAACAAGAATATTATAGGAAAGCTCTGGACATCAAGACTCCCTTCATAACGGAAAACGGAAGTGCAATATACATTCCTAAGGGATACTTCCCATTTAAGGTGGAAGGGAGAGAAACGGAAAAGCATATTGTCATAGAGCTTGGGACGAGAGTTGAGATGATAAGAAGCGAGCTAAGAAAACTTGAGAGTAGTTATGGTCTTAAGTATTATGGCAACTCTACTAAAGAAGAAATTGCAGAATTTACAAAAATGCCCCTAGATTTAGTCCCCCTAGCAATGGAGAGGGAATATAGTGAGACAATTTTTACATGGGCCAAAGAGGGATGGCAAGAGATCTTAAAAGGCAGGGGGTTTAATGTTACAATGGGTAGCAGATTTTACTCAGTTCACGGAAACTCAAACAAGGGAAAAGCCGCCCAGGTAGTTCTAGATATGTATAGAAGAATAGGAAGAATTATCAGCTATGCAGTAGGGGACGGAGAGAATGACTTTCCTATGTTTGATGTAGTGGATAGGGCGTTTTTGATAGGTAAGCTTAGGCATGAAAAAGCTGAAAATGTTTCGTCAATTGAAGAAGTTTTGGAGGTGATAGAATGAAAACGCTGATACTTGCTGGAGGTAAGGGGACTAGATTATGGCCCCTAAGCAGAGAACTTCTTCCAAAGCAGTTCATAAAAGTATTTACAGACAGATCCCTATTTCAGAGAACAGTTGAGAGGGCTCTTCTATTTTCAAAGCCGAAGGAGATATTTATAGTAACAAATAAGGAGTACAAGTTCAGGGTTTTTGATGATCTTAATGAAATCGGGATTAACATCCCCGAAGAAAACGTGCTCTTAGAGCCAATTGGCAAGAATACTCTTCCAGCAATTTACTGGGGCCTTAAGACGATAGAAGATTACTTCGGTGATTCAGTTGTTGCAGTCCTCCCCAGCGACCATGCAATTGAGGTGAATGATGAGTACATAGAAGCCTTCAGGAAGGCGGAAAAGCTTGCCGAAAAGTACTTGGTAACTTTCGGAATAAAGCCCACAAGGCCTCACACAGGCTATGGATACATAAAACCCGGAGAAAAGATAAGTATCGATGGGAAGTTCATGGGTTATTTGGTTGACGAGTTCAAGGAGAAACCAGACTTAGAAACGGCAAAGAGATATGTGGAGAGTGGATATTATTGGAACAGCGGAATGTTCATGTTTAGAACCTCTGTTTTCATGGAAGAAGCCAAAAAGCACTCTCCAGAGATAGTTAGAGCATTTGAGGATGGAAAAAACATAGAAGAGGTTTATGAGCTTGCACCGGAGATTAGTGTTGATTATGGAATTATGGAAAAAACTGAAAAAGCCGCCGTCGTGCCTCTAAACACATACTGGAATGATTTGGGAAGCTTTGACGCAGTATATGAGGCTTTAGAAAAAGATGAAAGTGGTAATGCCGTCAGGGTTAGTGGATTTAAGGCTAAGTACATAAACATTGACTCAAAGAACAACCTTATTTTAACGGAGAGGCTAACGGCAACCGTTGGAGTTAAAGATCTGATAATAGTCGATACAGGCGATGCACTTCTAGTTGCAAAGAGGGGAGAAACCCAAAAAGTCAAGGAAGTCTACAGGAGGCTTAAGGAGGAAAATGACGAGAGAGCAATAGTGCACAGAACCGCATACAGGCCGTGGGGAAGCTATACGGTTTTAGAGGAAGGGGAGAGGTACAAAATAAAGAGAATAACTGTATTACCTGGGAAGAAGCTTTCTCTCCAGCTGCACTATCACAGGAGTGAGCACTGGGTAGTTGTTAGGGGCACTGCTAAGGTTAGGGTTGGGGACAAGGAGTTCATTCTGAGGCCTGGAGAGAGCACCTTTATTCCGGCAGGAGTCGTGCATAGGCTGGAGAACCCAGGAAAAGTAGTTTTGGAAGTAATTGAAACCCAAATAGGAGAATATCTTGGGGAGGATGACATAGTCAGGCTTCAAGACGACTACGGAAGGGACTAGACTTTTTAACTTTTCTTTTCAATATTCACTGGGGGTGATAAAATGGGGAAGCTCTTTGGAACGTTTGGAGTGAGGGGGATAGCAAACGAAAAGATAACCCCAGAATTCGCCATGAAGATTGGGATGGCATTTGGGACAATGCTAAAAAGAGAGGGAAGGAAAAAGCCGGTAGTGGTTGTTGGTAGAGATACAAGAGTCAGTGGGGAAATGCTCAAAAATGCCTTGATAAGTGGCCTCCTCAGCGTTGGCTGTGATGTAATAGATGTTGGCATAGCTCCCACACCGGCAGTTCAATGGGCAACCAAATATTTCAACGCAGACGGTGGAGCTGTTATCACGGCCTCTCATAATCCTCCGGAGTACAACGGAATAAAGCTTTTGGAACCTAATGGGATGGGGCTGAAGAAAGAGAGGGAAGCAATTGTTGAGGAACTCTTCTTTAAAGAAGACTTCGATAGGGCTAAGTGGTATGAAATTGGAGAAGTTAGAAGAGAGGACATAATAAAGCCCTATATCGAGGCTATAAAGAGCAAAGTCGATGTTGAAGCGATAAAGAAAAGAAGACCCTTTGTGGTTGTTGACACGTCTAACGGTGCTGGAAGCTTGACTCTACCCTATCTGCTCAGAGAACTTGGATGTAAAGTTGTGAGCGTTAACGCTCACCCAGATGGACATTTCCCAGCAAGAAATCCTGAACCGAATGAAGAAAACTTGAGAGGATTTATGGAGATCGTTAAGGCGCTTGGAGCCGACTTTGGAGTGGCCCAGGACGGAGATGCAGATAGGGCAGTTTTCATTGATGAAAAGGGCAGGTTTATCCAAGGGGATAAAACATTTGCCTTGGTTGCAGATGCTGTTCTCAGAGAAAATGGAGGGGGTCTTCTGGTAACTACAGTTGCTACCTCTAACCTTCTTGACGACATAGCTAAAAGAAACAATGCGAAAGTTCTCAGAACTAAGGTTGGAGATCTAATCGTTGCAAGGGCTCTTCTTGAGCACAACGGGACCATAGGAGGTGAAGAAAACGGTGGAGTAATATTCCCAGACCATGTTCTTGGAAGGGATGGAGCAATGACCGTGGCAAAGATAGTTGAGATATTCGCAAAGAGCGGGAAGAAGTTCAGTGAGCTTATAGATGAGTTGCCTGAATATTATCAAATAAAGACCAAGAGGCATGTAGAGGGGGACAGGTACAAAATTGTCAACAAAGTTGCTGAAATGGCAAAAGAGAGAGGTTATACTGTAGATACTACTGATGGTGCAAAGATAATATTCGAAGATGGGTGGGTTCTGGTTAGGGCAAGTGGAACTGAGCCAATAATAAGAATATTCAGCGAAGCAAAGAGCGAGGAAAAGGCGGAAGAGTATCTAAACTTAGGATTAGAGCTTCTTGAAAAAGCCCTAGAGGCCTGAACTTTCACTTAATTTAATTATTTCCTCTGCCTCAATTATCCTTCCATACTTCCTAACGTGCTCTATCATCCGCTTGTAAGTTTCATGAGAAGACAATGTGGAAGAATCACCAACCATTATAAGCTTTCTCTTGGCCCTTGTTAGAGAAACATTTAACCTTCTCAAATCTTTCAGAAATCCTATCTCCCCCTTTTTATTTGATCTGACAAATGAGAGTATTATAACTTCCTTTTCCCTTCCTTGATACCCATCAACGGTTTTAACCTCAACTTCTTCTGGAACGCTCATACTAATCAGATCTCTCTGGTCATCATATGGTGTTATAACTCCGATCCATTCTGGCTTAACTCCAGCATTCAGTAACTTTTTCACGATTTTTGCAACTATCTTGGCCTCGAGTGGATTTTCCCTGCTCTCACTCCCTCTCCTCTGCCTTTCCCATTTATTTTCAAGTTTTGAAGTATCGATAAAAACCAGGACAGTTTTCGGGTCTAGTACTTCTTTCCAGTTTTCTTCTTCAATTTTGATGCCTAAATCTGCTAAGGTTATATTCTTTACACTTTCATGGGCTTTTATTTTCCCTCCATAGAACTCCTTACTTGGGAATTCCATTATTCTCTCATTCATTCTGTACTGAATAGTCAGCATTTCGCTCTTCCATGGGTATCTCTCTATCAACCCTTCGAATAGTGTCTTTGAAAGTTCCTGGGCTTCTAGACTTAGAATCGTTGGGGGTAATTGCTTGTGATCGCCGGCTAGGATGAACCTATCTACCTTGTTTAGAGGGATTAGTATGCTTGGAATTGTTGATTGAGTTGCCTCATCTACTATTGCAACATCGTACTTTGCGTAGTCAACAACTTCCAAGGCAGCTGACGAGTTTGTTGTCAGAACTACATCTGCTTCCCTAATTATGTCCCTGGCTATTCGCTCTTCAAGCTTTCTTGCCTCTTCAAAGGCTTTTTGCACCTGTTTATTAAGTTTGATCCATTCTGCCATTTCCTTTATTAATCTCGCAGAGAGGCCCCTAGCTCCCCTTCCTCTCTCTGCAAGTCTTATTATCTCCTCATCACTAAGCCCTCTCCTGAACCTGGGTGTTGGCTTTGTATACGTGTCCCTTTTCTCGGCTAAACTTTGTCCAACGACTCTGAGATCTCTCAGTTCTCCATAGAGTTCGTGTTGAGTTATTAAGTAGGCGAGTGTTGTTTCGTGTAGCTCTCTAGATACTCTACTTGGATGACCAACCCTTACTATCTTTACCCCTTCCCTTGCAAGTCTCTCAACTAGATTATCAACAGCTACATTGCTTTCGGCTGTTGCTAGAACTTTGTTCCCTCTTTTTATTTCCTGTCTTATTAGTTCCACTAACGCTCTCGTTTTCCCTGTTCCAAAGGGTCCATGGATCAGGAAAAAGTCCTCACTTCCAAGAGCTCTGGAGATTGCCTTCTTCTGAGCTGAATTTAAACTCTTGTCAAAAGGCTCAAATTTAATCTCTTCACCTTCTGAGGGTTCTTCAATCCCGAGATAGAACTTCAGGGCTCTTTTTCCAGCCCGTTTAATTGTTTCGAGGTTTTCAAGCCACCGCTTGAAAGTTATGTCGTTTGCGTATAAGTCTATCCTAACATTCCTCAGTGCCCATTCTGGAACTGTTTCTAGTGCAACTGTAATGAACCTCTTGCCTTTTTCGACGACCGTTCCTACTAGATCACTTTTTAGGGGATCTCTCTTGCTTATTACTACTAAATCTCCCACACTTATCTCCGTTTTTATCTCTTTATTCCTGCCGTACTTGACTAGAAAGTATCCGAGCTCTTCTCCAATGATCTTTCCATTGAGATTTAGTATTGCTCTCCCAACTCTTTCTCTCTCAATTCCGCTAAGCCTTCTCATCTCTAACCTCATTGCCTCGATTTCAGCTTCTCTCTCGATTTCAACAAGTTCCTTAAGCTTGTTTATAAAACCAATAAGGCTCATCTTCACCGGTGATACCCTAAAAATAATGAATTCAAAAAAGTTTGGATCATGTTTTCTTTTGAAAGGCTTACTCGAATAAATTGAGAAAAGTTAGATCATTAAGTCTTCACTACTTATGTATCCTTCCAGATATAATCCTCCGAGAAATGCTTGGCCAACATTTATCCCATTGTCTCCCCTGGGTACTTCATATGTAGTGTGGAATTTCAATCCACTTGCTTCCACAATTTTCCTTATGGTTTTCGTTATAAGCTCGTTATATGCAACCCCACCGCTTAGGGTTATTGCCTTTGCTCCAAATTCTCTTGCCTTTTCTACAGCAATCTCAGCAAACGTTCTTGCTAGCGAAAGGTGAATGGAATATGCGATATCTGCTGGGTTTGCTCTCTCAATAATATTTAGAACCTCTTCAAAAAGTTCTGTTACCTTTATTTCCTCCCCTTCCACCTGTAACCTTAACTTGAGATCGTTCTTTCCCCTGAATGCAAAGCTTTCTAGCTTCATGGCTGGTTCTCCCTCGTAGTGCCTCCTGTATGCGACATTAAGTAGAACGGCAAATGCATCTAAGACCCTCCCAGTGGAAGATGCATATGCAACATTTATCTCCCTGGCGAGCTGGTTGAATATAACATTGAACTCAACTTCCCCATACTTAAGTGAGCTTACTGCATTGGGGCAGTACTTCTTAATAGTGTTTCTCACGTCTTCTATATCCATTACCTTGCTTAATATTCCAATAAGAGCTCGGAGTGGGTAATAGCTTGCTAGGTCTCCTCCGGGTAGTGGATAATACTCTATATGTGCTAGTCTTTCAACATCTTCATAGCTCACGTAAATAACTTCCCCACCCCACGTTTTTCCATCGCCCCCATATCCAACTCCATCTAGGGCTATGCCCACAACTTCGTCTAGATTGTGCTCGGCCATGACCGAGGCCACATGAGCGTAGTGGTGTTGGACTTGCAGGAGCTCTGCATCGAGCTCTTTTGCAAGTTCCATTCCTAGTTTTGTTGTATTATACGTAGGATGAAGATCAGTTATCACTATATCAAAATCTCCAACCCTCAGTATCTTTTTGAAATGGGAAATTGCATCCTTCATAAACTCGAGAACCTCTACTTTTGATGTGTTTCCAATGTATTGGCTTGGGTACACTCTATTACCCTTCACTACGCCAAAAGCGTTCATTAACTCTGCTCCCATGGCTATTCCCTTATATTCAAAAGGTATCTCAATTGGAAGGGGAACGAACCCTCTGCTTCTCCTTATAACGGCTCTCTTCCCATCAACAAATCTCACGACACTATCATCGGCCCTATTTAGAATCCTCCTGTTGTGAAGGAGAAGATAGTCGGCAACGTCCTTCAGCTTTTCAAAAGCTTCTTCATTGTCCTTTATCATTGGCATACCTGGAAAGTTTGCAGAAGTCATCACGTAGACCGGTGTTTTGCTCCAGTGGAACAGAATATAGTGTGTTCCAGCATATGGAAGCATAACCCCTATTGTGTGGAGTCCAGGGGCGAGGTTCTCTGGGAGGGGGAAGGGTTCTTTTTTCCTTAAGGCTACTATTGGTCTCCTGTAGCTCGTTAACTCTTCTTCTTCCTCAGGAGCTATATATGCAAATGTCCTAATAGTTTCAAGGTCTTTGGCCATTATTGCAAAGGGTTTCTGTGGTCTGAACAATCTTTTTCTGAGCTCGGCAATAACATCTTCCCTTCTTGCATCACAGGCCAGATGTATTCCACCTATCCCCTTTATGGCTACTATGTATCCTCTGTCTATGAATTTCGCAGCTTTTCTGAGTGGATCCCCTATAATTTCCTCACCGGTGTTGGTGTATAGCCTGTAGCTGGGCCCACATGTTGGGCAGGCCACAGGTTCAGCGTGGTATCTTCTGTTTAGGGGATCTTCATATTCACTCCTACAGAAATCGCACATTGGAAATTCTCTCATTGCGGTGTTTTCCCTATCGTATGGAAGATCTTCAATAATGGTAAATCTTGGGCCACAGTTTGTACACACTATAAATGGATACATGAATCTCTTATCATTCGGATCGAAAAGTTCTCTCAGACAGTCTTCGCAGATTGCTATGTCTGGGGGTATTATAGAATCCCCTTCCCCTCTGCTCTCATTGGAGCTTTTCTCTATATAAAATCTGTCAAACCCCTGGGGTTCAATTTCTCTTCTCTCAACTCTTTCAATTTTGGCGAGTGGTGGCTTTTTGTTATAAAGATCAGATAGAAACGCTTTTATATCCTCCTCTTTTCCCTCAACAACTATTTCAACTCCAGCATCTCCAAGATTTCTTACGTATCCTCTCAGATTATGAGCGTGAGCTATTCTATACACAAAGGGTCTAAAACCTACGGCTTGGACTATTCCTTGGACATGAATTTTATAGGCTTTCATGCTCTCCCCCTTCATGTTTTATGAAATTGAAAGCTTTATACGTTTCTAAAACCAAAAGTTGGGAACGAGAGGGGAGTTTTGAACCTTTGGTTCAAAAGAGGGCACCGTATTTGTAGAATATCGAGCACGTTCCCTCATAGGATACCATACATGGTCCGATCGGATGTTTTGGAGTACATGTTTTACCAAAGTGCGGGCACTGTGGCGGAAGAGCTAGTCCTCTGAGAATAGCTCCGCACAGGCAACCTTTTTCGAGATCTGGCAACCTGGGAACTTCTGGGTCATAGTAGGTTCTTATCTCGAGATCTCTCCACTCTTTTCTAAGTTCAAGCCCACTTTCTGGGATAACTCCAAGAGCCCTCCATTTTGCATCTCTAATCTCAAAGAACTTTTCTACAATTTTTTGGGCTTTCAAATTGCCCTCCCACTTAACGACTCTGGTGTACTCGTTGATTATTTTAGCCTCTCCATTCTTGACCATTCTTATGAGGGCAAGAATCGCCAATAATATATCCACAGGTTCAAACCCAGCAACAACTTGGGGTATTCCGTACTTTTCAGTTATGTGAGCCCAACCCTTCACACCAATTATTGTTGAAACGTGGCCAGGATCTATTAACCCATGAAATCTCGTCCCTGCTCTTACTAGTGCCTCTACTGCCGGAGGAGTTAACCTATGAACAGAGTATATCTTGAAGTTTTCTAAACCCTCTTCAACAACAGTATTTAGCATTCCAGCCGTGGGGGCTGTTGTCGTTTCGAATCCAGGAGAGAAATGAACAACAAGCTTGTTTGGGTTGGCCTTAGCTATTTTATAAGAGTCGTATATTGAGTATACAATCCTTACATCAAACCCTTCGCTTTTTAAATCTGCAAAGCTTCCCATTGGAGTTGGTATCTTATACATATCTCCAAATGTCGTCAAAATAATTTCCTCACCCTCTTCTCTGGCTTCTCTCATTATTTCCATCATCTTGACGATATCTTCAACGGGAGTTATACACACAGGGCAACCAGGGCCACTCATTATCTTCACATTTTCTGGGAGTAGTGACCTTATTCCAGCTCTGGTTACGGTATCTTCATGTGTTCCACAAACGTGCATAAATCTTAGCTCATCAAGACCTTTTGCCTCTTCATGTATTTTCTTCACGATTCTCTGGGCAATGGTTTTATCCCTAAATTTCTCCAGCATTTACTCACCTCCAAGAGCAGAAAATACTTCCTCCCATGCTTCGAGGATTTCTCTTGCTCTTTCTTCATTGAGCTTTTCTATTGCAAACCCTGTGTGAACTATAACGTAATCCCCAACTTTAACGTCTGTGAGTAGATCCAGCCTAACTTCTCTCTTGATTCCCCCAAAGTCTACTATCCCAACGTTCCCTCGAATTTCAACAACTTTCCCTGGAACGGCTAGGCACATTCGTCTCACCTGGTTAGAAGTAAGGCGTTGTGTCTTAGAAAAGTTTCCGAAACCCTAGGTTTAAAACTACTCTAAGGAGATTACAAGGAACTTAATTTCAAGATCTTTGCACAGCAACATTTATATATGCCTCAGCAGGTCTTCAACCTCAACCGGAACATCTCTAGATTTTTTGAATGTTTTTCGCATCTATATTTTTAGATTCGAAGAATATTAGCAAGGAGCTTTCTTATTTCAACAAAAACTGTTATAAATGTCGAGTTTGAAAATATTTCGACATAAAATTTTGGGGTGATTGGAAATGGCTGAGGAGAAAAAGAGGAGAAGGGTTGTCATTCTTGGTGCTGCTGGAAGAGACTTCCACAACTTCAACGTCTTCTTCAGGGACAATCCTGAGTATGAAGTGGTTGCATTTACTGCAACTCAGATTCCAGACATTGAGGGGAGAGTCTATCCACCAGAGCTTGCAGGTGAGCTCTATCCAAATGGTATTCCAATACTGCCAGAAGACGATCTTGAAAAGATAATAAAGGAAAAGGACGTTGACATAGTAGTATTTGCATACTCTGATGTTTCTCACGAGCACGTTATGCACCTAGCAAGCAGGGCTCATTCAGCTGGTGCGGACTTCTGGTTACTCGGTCCAAAGTCCACCATGCTTAAGAGCAAAAAGCCGGTTGTCGCCGTAACCGCTGTTAGAACTGGTTGCGGAAAGAGCCAGACCTCTAGGAAAGTCGCCAAGCTTCTCCAAGAGATGGGCTTCAAGGTCGTTGCAGTCAGACACCCCATGCCCTATGGAGACCTAAGGAAGCAGGTTGTTCAGAGGTTTGCAACGTTTGAAGACCTTGACAAGTACGAGTGTACTATCGAGGAGAGGGAGGAATACGAGCCTTATCTTGAGAGAGGAATGGTCGTCTACGCTGGAGTTGACTATGAGAAGATCCTAAGAGAGGCAGAGAAGGAAGCTGACATTATCCTATGGGACGGAGGTAACAATGACTTCCCATTCTTTGAGCCAGACCTCTGGATTGTTGTTACAGACCCACACAGGCCCGGACACGAGCTTACCCACCACCCAGGTGAGACAAACTTCAGGAGTGCAGATGTGATAATCATAAACAAGATTGACTCTGCTCCACCGGAGAACATACAGAAGATCAGGGAGAACATAGAGAAGATAAATCCAAATGCAATCGTCATCGAGGCAGCGTCACCAATATTCGTTGACAAGCCTGAACTCATAAAGGGCAAGAGAGTTCTTGTTGTTGAAGATGGTCCAACCCTTACACACGGTGGAATGAGCTTTGGAGCAGGGTACATTGCAGCTAAGAAGTATGGAGCAAAGGAAATCGTAGATCCAAGACCATACGCAGTTGGTTCAATAATTGACACATACAAGAAGTATCCACACCTCAGCAACATCCTACCAGCAATGGGTTACGGCAAGAAGCAGATCAAGGAGCTTGAGGAGACTATCAATAGGGCCGATGCAGATGTTGTCATAATGGGAACTCCTGTTGACCTCAGAAGATTCATGAACCTTAACAAGCCTGCCGTCAGGGTTAAGTATGAGCTAGAAGAAATTGGAACTCCCAAGCTCAAGGATGTTCTGGAAGAGTGGGTTAAGAAGTGCGAGAAGCTAAAGAAGAAGGAGTGACCTCCTAAACCTTTATATTTTCTTTTCTCGGAATCTATTCCATGAAGCTGATCGTTATAGCTCCTTGTTTAATAACACCCTTTTACGTTTATAGAGGCCCAAAAGAGAAAGAGTATATGGCCTCACTTGAGATTAGAAAGATTCTTCTTAACCTCAACGATGACTGGCAGATTTTAGCATATCCATGTCCAGAGTTTATCCTCCTAAAATGGCCAAGGCCTCCTATGAGTAAGGAAGTCATGGAACACTTAGGAATGAAAAAAGTTGTTGAGGATGTTGCCGATTTTATAGGGAGAGTTATATCTGAGGAAAAGCCCGAGGCAGTAATTTTTGTAGGGGTTAAGGGTTCCCCTACCTGTGGCGTTTTTCATACTACGAGTAGCGATCCTAAGGAGTATCCATATCAAAAAGTTAGGGAGTTCTTTTATCTATCAAAATCAGAGAGGCTTAGTAACTATAAAGATGTCATCAAAGGAGGAAAACTAAAGGTGGTTAAAGGAAGAGGCCTCTTGTTTGATGAGATTTTTAAAAGATTTCAAGAGGTTAGTGAAACATATTGGGTTGAAATTGACAAGGATAATATTAAAGACGGGATAGATAAGTTTAGATCTTTAATCAACGCTCTCACAAATGAACCGAAAAACTAATTAAAGAGTTTCTCCCATATTTTTACAATCTGAGGCTAAATATAGGTAGTGTTAAAATTTTTGGTGAGGAGAGATGGTAATAGATGAGGCTTTAAAATCCGTATCTTCGATACCAGACCCTTACGTAAGAATAGTCACATATGGCAGAATCGGAGTATCTCTAGCAAAGGCAAAAGATCCGAGGTATGAACAGGCATTTAAGTTAGCCTTTGAGGAACTTGCGAAGATAGAAGACCCGTACCTTCTTTTAAAGAGCCTTTTAGTTATTGGATACTCCACAAGTTTAGCGGGCTTCAAATCTTCAAAGAAAGCCTTCCGGGAAGTAATAATTAACTCCGAGGTACTTCCTCCAAGGATGCGAGATGAAATTAGAGCAGAAGCAGTTAAATATCTTGTTCTCCTAAAGGATATTGATGAGGCCTTATTCTATGCATTGGACATAAAGAACAAAAAACTCAGAAACGAGAAAATTCTTGAAATACTAACAGCGGCCTTGGAAGATTTAAAGGGAGACAAGATAAACATAGTTTACAAGAAAAAGAAGATCGAACTAATACTGGAAGCGATAGAGGATGAGCCCTATAAGTCGGAAGCCATTGTAAAAACTATTAGACCTTTGCTCTCTGTGGGAGATTACAGGCTTGTTATGGAGTTAATTCAGGAGATAAAGAGTAAGCCCTGGATCAGACAGGCGTTAAATGAACTTTTGCTATATCTGAAGCAGGAAAACTCTGAAAATGTCAAAGTCCTGATAAACTTTTCATTGGAATTAGCAAATAAGCTGAAGGATGATATAAGGGAAGATCTAGCTTATATATTTGCAATCCACGGATTCATAGATAATTCGATAGTAATAATTAGAGAGTTGCAGAACCCGAAGTTTATCCTGGAAGAGATATTTGAGACGCTAATACTAAAAGATACCGAGAAACTTAGGAATTTCATAAATGCTCTTCCCGTGGAATTACTCTCTTATATAAAGGATCAAATTTTAGAACTCCTAAAAAGCGAAGACGAGAAAATAAAACCAATTGTGGATGCGCTCCTTCGGAAAGAAGGGATAACAGATGATGTAATAGTTGGAGCCATCAAGTACTACTTGACTATTAATAAACTCGAAGAGGCTATGAGGGCAGTTAATCTATTAAAAAGCCCGAAATCTAGGTCTATTGCTCTTGGCTTCCTCGCTCACTATTTAATAAAAATTGGGAATGTAAGTGACGCAATTGATATAGTTCTAAACATTAGAGATAGGAAACTTGCTTCGAGGCTTGCTTCTGAGATATTGGTTAAAGTTGTTGAGGGGGAGATAAATGAAAGTGCTAAGAAGAAGGATCCTCAAAGAGAACGTCCAGTTCTTAACGGAAGTTATTGATAAAATGGCAAAAAACGGGGTGATTAGAGAGGATGTCATTGAAGAAGTGTACTGGACACTAAAGAAACTTCTAAAAGATAGTTGTGAAGGGGAACTTATTGAAGCTTTCGAAGAGATAGTAATGATACGTTCGAAACTTGGAAAAGACGTTGAACCAGAGAGACATTTGGAAAAAGCTAAGGTTAGCTTGTCTAAATTCCTAGAAGGAGGGTGATTTAATGATGGAAACAATAAAAATTACGACGAATAAGGAAGTGGAAATTGTAGACATAACTTCCAAGGTTAGAGAAGCCGTTAGGAAGTCGGGGATTGAAAATGGTGTAGCGGTTGTATTCACCCGACATACAACTACCGCCATCATAATCAATGAAAATGAGAGCGGATTATTGAAGGATTTAGAAAAGACACTTGAAAACCTAATTCCAAAGGGTGCAGGCTATATGCATGATAGAATAGACAACAACGCTCATTCACATCTTAGGGGAATTCTTCTTGGGACGAGCGTTGTTATTCCTATAGAAAATGGGAGACTGGCTCTGGGAACTTGGCAGAGTATACTCTTTGTAGAGCTCGACGGGCCAAGAACCAGGGAGGTTTATGTAAAAGTGTGCAAATGTTAGAAGAAAAAGAAGATGTGAGAGCTCAGATGAACTCCTCAAGTCCAAGTTCTTTGAGCTTTTCTTCTGGAATTCTTCCATCTTCTGTCCAGCCTCTGAACTTGTAGTACCTTGGTAGCATTTCCTTGAGCCTAACCACGTGGCCCTTGTGAGGACCTTCAGGCATTGGCTCTTCGAGTAGCCTCTTTGGTAGTGTGTCCTCTTTAAGTGGATCTAGGCCTGCCTTAAGGTTAAACAACCTCTCTGCATTCCAGATCCTCTCTCCAATCTTGAGGTAGTCATCTGTAGAGAAGTCCCATCCGAGTGCTGCGTTTAGCATGTCTCTGTAGTCGTCAGCTCCAAGTCCAAACGTCGTAAATAGACATAGTCCGGCGGCATCAATTAGGGCCGTTAGGTCCTGGAACAGTATTACCATTTTGACTTTCTCGTCGCTTATGTCGTGTGGATCCATCTTGTACGGATAACCAAGGATCTCTGGACTTATCATGTACTGCTTGATGTGACAACCACCTCTGTTGTTAGTTGCATATCCAAGCCCGTGTCCCTCTGCACCTCTTGGGTCGTATGCCGGAAGCTCTTGCTTTTTAACTCCCATGAAGTATTCGAGCCCGTTGAACTTTTCAGCTAGCCTATATCCTCCTTCCGCCAGAATATCTCCGAATCCTTCTCTCTTAGCAATTTTCTCGATCCAGTAGTGTAGGACTTCCGTGTTTCCAAATCTGAAAGGTGGGACGTTATCCCCTCCTATGTCCTCTTGTTTTAGTAGGCCTCTCTCATAAAGTTCCATTGCAGTAGCTAGTGTTCCACCAAGGCTTATCGTATCCATTCCATACTCGTCTGCAAGGTGGTTTGCTTCTATGATAGATGCGAGGTCGTTAATTCCTAGATTTGCACCGAGTGCCCAAGTGCTCTCATACTCAGGTCCTTCAGTTTCTCCGAGGGTTGGAAGTTTGTTCACTCTTCCACATCCAATTGGACATGCAAAGCATGGTTTATTCCTTATTAGGTATTTTGCCGCCATAGCTTCACCGCTCTGTTCATAGGCATACTTAAACACTCCCGTTTGGAAGTTTCTTGTTGGATAGAGTCCATTTTCATTTATTATGTTAACCAAAACAGCGGTTCCGTACTTTGGAAGGCCTCCTCCGGCGACAGGATCATTTCTTAATTTTTCGATTTTCTCCCTAACTACTTCCATAAACTTACCTTTATCTGCAATCTCGACCCTCTTCCTTCCCCTAACTACGATTGCCTTAAGATTCTTGCTTCCCATTACTGCTCCAACTCCACCTCTTCCAGCGGCTCTGTGTCCATTGTTCATTACTGCTGCAAATCTTACCTTATTTTCACCTGCTGGCCCTATTGATGCTATTTGGACGTTTTTGTCGCCAACTTCTTCCTTTAGCTTTGCTTCAGTTTCGCTTACAACTTTACCCCACACATGGGAGGCATCTCTAATCTCAACATTTTCCTCGTTTATATAGAGATACACGGGATGATCTGCCTTTCCTTCGATGATTATTGCATCCCAACCGGCGAACTTTAATTCAGCCCCAAAGTATCCGCCGGAATTAGCCATAGCAATATAACCGGTTAGTGGGCTTTTAGTTATAACCATATATCTTCCACCGGTTGGAGCTGAGGTTCCTGTTAGTGGGCCTGTGGCAAAGATTAACTTATTTTCGGGGCTAAATGGATCAACCTTTGGATCCATCTCCTTTAGGAGGAAGTAAATTCCAAAACCTCTTGTACCAAGCCACTTCTTGGCGAACTTCTCGTCGAAGGTCTCTTCTTTAATTGTACCGTCAGAAAGGTTAACTCTCAAAATTTTGCCCCAGTATCCGTACATAGAGAACACCAAATCTATCTTTACATTTATCCATATAAAATTTTGCGAAAACAAAATGTACCCTCAAAATGAGATTATGTTAAACATTTTTAGTTAACTGTATTTTATGAAAGCCACTTCTCTAATGTCACCTATTGATCTTGATCCACTTGTCGAGGGTTTGAGGATTCTCCTTTCTTTCCTTTAATGTTAACACAAACAACCTTCTCCCATTTCTTGCTCGCTTTATTTTTAATTTTCCAACCTCCTCCAAGAAAAGAAGAACTTCTTTGGCCTCATTTTCTTTAAGGCCTAAGTTTTCTTTTACGGCATCCCAGTATGGTTCGTTTCCAGCAAGTTTTGTTAACTCTTTGAGGATCAATGTTGCCGCTCTTATTTTCTCTTCCCCACTCGTAACCTTGAACTTTTTATAAGCATCCCTTAACATGAATTCAGCTTTCTCCATAACTTTAATTAACCTTACTAAATATTTAAAAGTTGTTTCCTCTATGAATTTTATAAAACAGTTATGTTTAACATCTTGGAAAATATTCAAAAAGCTGTCATTAGATTTTTAGAAGACTTTCGGATATGACAACTTTTCTGCTTAATTATTGACTCTTAGGAAGTGAAAATTTTATAACTGTGAAATTTTAAGATAGTAACGGTGATAACATGAAAGCTGTGATCCTTGCGGGTGGTTTTGGGACTAGATTAAGGCCAATTTCTTCAACGAGACCAAAGCCAATGGTTCCCGTCCTTGGAAAGCCAAATCTCCAGTATATTCTTGAGGCCTTGGAGAGAGTTAATGAGATAGACGAGGTCATACTCTCAGTTCACTATATGAGGGGCGAGATAAGAGAGTTCATACAGGAAAAGATGCAGGATTATCCAAAGGACATAAGATTTGTCAATGACCCAATGCCATTAGAGACTGGAGGAGCCCTTAAGAATGTGGAGGATTACGTGAGTGACGACTTCCTAGTTATTTACGGTGACGTGTTTACAAACTTTGATTACTCGGAGCTAATAAAGGCCCATAAAGAAAATGACGGCTTGATCACAGTAGCTCTAACTAAGGTCTACGATCCCGAGAGATTCGGTGTTGTTATAACAGATGAGGAAGGAAAAATAGTAGAATTTGAAGAGAAGCCAAGAAAGCCAAAAACGAACCTTGTAGATGCAGGGATTTATGTAGTAAATAAGGATGTTCTTAAGGAAATTCCAAAGAACAAGGAAGTTTACTTTGAGAGGGAAATCCTTCCAAAATTCGTAAGCCAAGGAGTTGTTTACGGGTATAAGATGCCAAAAGAGTACTACTGGGTAGATCTAGGAACTCCGGAAGATCTGTTCTATGCTCATCAGATTGCTCTTGATGAACTTTCAAGAGAGAACGGATATCTTATATTAGGAGAAAACGTCGAAATACCAGAAGATGTTCAGGTTCAGGGTCCCGTTTACATAGACAACAACGCGAAAATAGGCCACAATGTTAAGATAAAGGCGTACACTTACATTGGGCCAAACACAATAATAGAAGACAAGGCCTACTTAAAGAGGTCAATACTTCTTGGAAACGACATAATAAAGGAGAGAGCTGAGCTCAAGGACACGATTCTGGGAGAAGGCGTTGTTGTAGGGAAGAACGTTATAGTTAAAGAAAATGCAGTAGTTGGAGACTATGCAAAGATATATGACAACTTGGTTATCTACGGGGCAAAGATACTCCCATGGAAGAAGGTTGAAGAATATGAGGCATACATCAGGATAAAGCTGGATCCAACGAAAGTAAGGCCAGAACTAACACCAGACAGATGTCCTCTGGGATTGCCAGAGTGTATCTATAAGAAGTTCAAGGCAATAGCTGGAGAAAAACCACCATGTGACGAATGTATCGAGAACCAGTGGCTCTTCTGATCTTCTTATCTTTCTTAAAATTTAAAAGCTCTTTTTCCTTTTTTGCTCGGGGGTTAAAATGCTGAGGACTCATTATTCTAATGAGATAACTGAGGAACTTAATGGGAAGAAGGTTAAAGTTGCAGGATGGGTTCAGGAAGTTAAAGACTTAGGCGGAATAAAATTCGTGTGGATTAGGGATAGAGAAGGGATAGTTCAGGTAACCGCACCAAAAAAGAAAGTTGATCCTGAGATATTCAAGCTTATCCCAAAGCTAAACAATGAAGACGTAGTAGTTGTTGAAGGTGTAGTTAACTTTACACCAAAGGCAAAGCTTGGGTTTGAGATAATTCCAGAGAAATTTGAGGTCATAAGTAAAGCAGAATCTCCGCTCCCACTTGATCCCACTGGAAAGGTAAAGGCCGAGCTTGATACAAGGCTTGATAACAGATTTATGGATTTAAGGAATCCCAAGGTGATGGCGATATTCAAGATAAGGTCAAATGTTTTTAGGGCAGTGAGGGAGTTCTTCTACAATAAAGGCTTTATCGAAATCCACACCCCAAAGATAATAGCAACAGCAACTGAGGGAGGAACGGAACTTTTCCCAATGAAATATTTTGAGCACGATGCATTCCTTGCTCAAAGTCCTCAGCTTTACAAGCAGATTATGATGGCGACAGGTCTTGACAGAGTCTTCGAGATAGCCCCAATTTTTAGGGCTGAAGAGCACAATACAACTAGACACCTCAACGAGGCTTGGAGCATTGATGCTGAGATGGCTTTTATAGAGAGTGAAGAGGAAGTTATGGACCTTTTAGAGGAGCTTGTTGTTTATGCTATAGATTACGTGAGAGAACATAATGAGAAAGAACTTGAAATTCTTGAATTCGAACTTGAAAAGCCAAAACAACCGTTCCCCAGGATAACGTATGATAAAGCCCTCGAGATATTGGCAGATCTAGGTAAGGATATCCCATGGGGAGAGGACATAGATACTGAAGGGGAGAAGATGCTTGGAAAGTACATGAAGGAAAACGAAGACGTGGATTTGTACTTCATCTATAAATATCCGAGTGAAGCGAAGCCCTTCTATATAATGAAGTATGACGACAAGCCTGAGATATGTAGGGCCTTTGACCTTGAATATAGGGGAATTGAAATAAGTTCAGGAGGGCAGAGAGAGCACAGGCATGATATTTTGGTCGAGCAGATTAGAGAGAAAGGCCTTAATCCTGAGAGCTTTGAGTTCTATCTAAAGGCATTCAGGTACGGAATGCCTCCTCATGGTGGCTTTGGACTTGGTGCGGAGAGGCTAGTAATGAGAATGTTAAATATAGGAAACATAAGGGAAGTTATTCTGTTCCCGAGAGACAGAAGGAGACTTGTGCCATAGCTAATCTTTTCCTTTATGTTCGCACCATTCTTTGTTTTCCCACTTTCCATGCATCTCTCCTGGGATATGGCCAGTGTCAGGAACTGCCTCCTCCAAGTCATACAATGTATCTATAACGCTTCTCATATCCGGTGGAAGATCCCTCTTGCCAACATACAGTGCAGCCCTTGTCACTACATTGTATTTGCTGTTTGGAACCTCACTCCTCAAGCTTTCGAACCATGCCTTCTCTGTTGTTTCCCAACCTTCAAGTCCCTTCATTCTAAAGAGATCATAGTCATAATATAACTGTGGAAATGCGAGAAGTTTCATGTACTCTAAGAATATATAATTGGCCCTCTCCTCGTTCTCCTCCATATAAAGCTCCATTAATTCTATTAGTGCCTTGCTTATTGTTGCAACGTTACCGAACGTTACTCTTGTGTCTATGTTCTCCCAAAATCTTGGACATGAATGGTTGGCGAGGAGCATTAGGTAATATATCCTGCCGAGTTTGAGTGCCAAAGAAGGATCGGCTTCGTGTATTGGTTCCATCACGTAGTCCACGCTAGTATCTAACTCAAAGTATTCATAATGTTCTCTAAAGAATACCCTTGAATAGCGGACAAGGAACTCCTTAATTTTTTCAATGTCCGAGACTCCTTGGGTTCTTAACATATCTATCACACCAAATCTTACAGCTCTATTAAGTTCTCTGAAGAGCTTCATGAACGCAAATTTCCACAGCTGGGAAACTTTTCTCTCTTTGTACCATCTATGGATAACTACATTGTCCTCCCTTCTAATCCCTGTCCATCTCATATCGCTTGTCCTTCCATCCACACTTAAGTCAAAGTAGTCGCTCCAGCTTGAATAGTCTTTAACATTTATTCTAAAGCTCTCGCTACATTCTCCTGGGAGGGATTTATACTCATTAGATACTTTCTTTCTTATGAATTCAGCCACGTTAATTATCTCTATTCCTCTCTTCTTTAACCCGTCAATCCAACCTAAAAATCTATCGAGTTGCTTAGGATTGGCGACTAAGCTTTCTAAGTCGCTGGATAGGAATACAAGGTACTCTATACCTTCCTTTTCCTTGAACACATCAACACAACCCTCGGCTACGGCTCGTGTTAGTCCCTCCACATCGAGAGTATTGAATGCAAATGCATCACTGATATAGTGTATCCTCCCAAACACGAACGCGCTCTTTCCATCACATAAATATTTGTTGCATGAGAACCTTGCCTGGGGGATGTTTACTCCTATAAATTGCCTCTCATCTAACAGAAAGACTACATCTTTGTCAGTTGCAGAGGTTACTATCTTCGCAGTGTCCTTTGTTATAACGTTCTCAGGCAACCAAAAACTCACGATGGGCTTTCTTGCTATAAATGGCAGATAGAAGTCGAATGATACTTTTGAAAGTATTTCCTGTTCGAAGTGACTTAGATGAGGCATTATTGGGTGGAATGGAACTGTTACGGTTGGCTCAACATGAGTTTCTAACGTTTCTACGATTTCTCCGTATATCTTTGGCTTGTACTTAAGAACCATATAAAGTGTGAAGGGTTCAAAGTCAACACTTACCGCACCTTCGTCTAACATTCTAAGGGTCTCATCAACATATTCATAGGCCTTTATCATGGCCCTTGTCCAGTTTCTCCCTTTAACTTCTTCTTCTCTAATCTCCAAGGCTACTGGGCTGAGTCTTTCAGAGTACTTAATCGGATCCCACCCAGAACCATCATGGACATATATTATATCTCCCGGCTGATATGCATGAAAGTGATATGTGAATTTCATGTACATTATCCAATCCCTCCCTTGAGAAACCTAGGCAATTTTAGTCCTTTGAATTCCTTAAGAATTCCAGGAAGATCTTCATTTTTTGGGAAGAGAAGCTGTTTGTTCTCTATCTTTTTACTAACGGGTACAATTTCGATTGGTTTTTTGATTTTTAGATTTTCCTCCCTTTTCATTAATCCTTCATGAATTCTCCTCTCCCTTTCTATTTTCCCGGCTTCCTTGCCCTCTTTGTAGGCCAGTTTTGCAAGTTCATAAACTCCAAGACTTTTTGCTTCGAGGTATATCTCCTTTTTAATTTTGGCGACCCATCCTATCCACTCGACATGCCCATGAAGCCCAATGTAAAATCCGAATAGGTATGCTTTCTTGACGATGTCTTTCTCTTTGAGTATTTCTTCAATATCTTTATTCATTTTCTTCAACCTCGAAGGGGGACTTATTGTACACCACCAACCCCTTATCTGTAAACTTCAAGAGTTTCAAGTTTGGGTCATGTTTAATTCCTCTCATCTTAAATATTTGAATTGCCCTAATCATCTTGCCCTCATGCATAAAGTAGTGGAGCATTATAATCCCGCTAACCAGATAATGTTCCTCGGAATACTTGTCAAGTTCTATCATCTCAGCTATTAGATATGCAGTTACGCCAAGATCTTCGAGTCCTCTAATAAACTTCGCAAGTTCCACCCTCTTTTCGACGGGATCTTGCTGAGGGAAATCAATTGCAGTTAATGGGTCTATCACAAGTCTAGTAATCCTTTCATCTTCCACTATATCTCTAATCCTCGATAGGACACTCCTCCATGTTGGAACTCGAGTTGATTCTCTCCAGAGTATTGGACCTAAATCGAAGAGCATAAGCTTCCAAGTATTAACATAAGCATAGATGGAAGGATCAAACCTCACCATGTCTCTAACTACCTCTTCTGGCTTGTGAATTAATGAGATATATGCTGTCTTTTCTCCTCTTCTTGCTCCTTCAAGTAAAAACTGCATTCCAAATGTTGTTTTCCCACTTCCGGGTGGGCCTATTACTAAGTAAACTCTCCCTGGAATTAATCCTCCTTCAATGAGTTCATCGAGGCCTTTCACGCCCGTTGATATTCTCTCTGGATATATCTGCATATTCTCTCCCCAAAATATGTTATCCTATCCCCAAGATTTATCCTTTTCCATAACAATGGTTCGAAAGAGAATTAAACTCTAAAACATTTTATCCAAATAAGAGGTGGGAAAATGATATTTGATGCACATTCAGACTTGCCAACATATGTATATGAAGAAAGGGAAAAAGGAAGTACAAGAGTTTTGGAGAGAGAATTTAACAGATTTTTTAATGGAATCTCGGCTAGAGTAATGAGTGTGTGGAGTAGACCCGAAAAAAGGCCAATAATTTTAAGATACACCCTGGAGGCCATCAACAGACTATTTAGGGACGTGGAAGAAAGTACAAAGTTTGAAATCGTTGGGACAGTGAATGAAATGGATGATGTAATTAAAAACGGAAAAATTGCATTATGGCTTGGAATCGAGGGAGGAGAGCCTGTAGAAAGCCTTGATATCCTCGAAATACTCCACTCCCTTGGACTTAGAGTATTGACTCTAACATGGAGCCTCAGGAATCAAATAGGGGATGGCGTGTTTGAAAGGACAAGCGGAGGGTTAACGAACTTCGGAGTTGAGGTTGTCGGGAAGGCTGAGGAGCTCGGAATTATACTCGATTTGAGCCATATAAATGAAGCTGGATTCTGGGATACTCTTGATGTCACAGCTTTTCCGGTTATAGCCTCACACTCCAACGCAAAGGCCCTATGCGACAATCCGAGAAACCTAACAGATGACCAGATAAAGGCTATAGCGGAGAGGGATGGTGTTATAGGAGCAGTTGCCATTCCTGCCTTCGTTGACAAGGAGCAACCAACACTCGAAAAATATGTTAGCCATATTGAGTATATGGTGGATCTAGTCGGCTATAAACATGTTGGAATAGGCTTTGATTTCGTCTATTACTTACCTGGATGGAAAGGAAAGAGTGTAATAGGATTAGAAGATGAGTCCAAAATTCCTGAGCTTATTAGGGCACTAAGGGAGAAATTTAGTGAAAAGGAAGTTAAGGCAATAGCCTTTGAAAACTTTAGACGAGTATTCGAAAGGGTGGTTGGGTGAGGTTAAAACTTAGAGCGCTTAAAAATGGGGTTATGAAACCATGGGCACGTATTATCTAACCTTTAGAGAGGCTAGGGAAATACTTAAGGGTAAGAACAAAATAAATGTGGATCTAGGGAAAACAAGCGAGAAGATAAATGTCGAAGTTAGAGATGGCTATGTATTTTTTCCTGATGGTACAAGACTTGACATTGAGTTAGTGAAGAAGATTAGCGAAGATGAAAGCACTGTATACTTCATTGAGAATGGAACCTTGTACAAGGCAGCGATTGCTGGAAGCCACTTCTATAAGCTGGTTCCAACGGTCCCTCCTACCATAGAAATTAATGGCATCAGGATGCACAGGACAAAGGATGTAAACCCTTGGGAAGATACGGTAATTAAAGTAAACACAATAAATCCAAGGCCGGGGGAATATGTGCTTGACAGTTGTATGGGGCTGGGGTATACAGCGATAGAGGCTGCAAGGAGAGGGGCTAAGGTTATTACAATTGAAAAGGACAAGAACGTCATAGAGCTTGCAAAAATAAATCCTTGGAGCAGAGACCTCTTTGAGAATCCAAACATAAAGATAATCCAAGGCGACTCATATGAGGTAATAAAAGAGTTTGAAAACGAAATGTTCGATGCAGTAATCCACGACCCACCAAGGTTTTCCCTTGCGGGTGAGCTTTATAGTGAAGAATTCTATAGGGAACTATTTAGAGTATTAAAGCCGGGAGGTAGGTTGTTTCATTACGTTGGAAATCCCGGGAAGAGATACAGGAGAAAAGATATTCAAAGGGGAGTTATGGAGAGGTTGAGAAAAGTTGGATTCATTGGGGTTAGGAGGATTGAGGAGGCCTTAGGTGTGGTAGCGAGAAAACCTAGGAGGATTTGAAATGCTGGAAGTCAAGTCTACAATAATTTTAATTGGTACAGTTTCAATAGTTACTGGGGGATACTTTCTTTATGCTTCTCTTAAGGAGAAGAGAAAGGATGCACTTTATGCAAGTTTAGGTTGGTTTATGCTTGGAGCCTACTACCTCATAAGATACCATGGAATCCACAAAAGCGTTGCAGAAATGTTCCTCTACTTCTACGCCCTCGGAATGGCTTTTTATACAGTTGAGATAATAGAGGACTACGCCCCCACGGCCTTGAGGCATGTTAAATGTTACCTCCTGGTTCCACTAAGCCACATACTGTATAGAACAATAACAATGATCCTCCATATGAGGAGAGTTCCAGTTGGCGGTATCGCTGGAGACTCGGGCTTTATGCTCATAATTTCGGCCTATATATTCTGGAAGGGCCTTGGAAAAGAAGCAATGTTAAATAGTGTTGCAATGCTGATTCTTGGAATTGACTTAACGCTGTACAAGTTTATTGGTGATTCTCTCATAGACCTGGTTTTGATCCTATTAGGAGCCTTAATACTCTCGGTTTCAACGATAAGGAGATATAAAACACTCATCAAAGAAGTCAAGAAAGGAGAGATACCAGATATTAATCCAGGAATGAAGATAGTTCCAGATGCATACTTTGAAGTTCTTCTTGAATCTCTAGAAGACAAGCCGCTGTTGCTCTTCACTAGGGATCTCAGCAAGAAATCAGAGAACTGGACAGTATTCTACGTCACAAATACCCAGATGGAGAACGGCATTAGGCCCACTGAACTTGAAAAAATGACACATTTAGCTGTCAGGTATATGAGGGAAGCTAGAATGTCGGGTGGCCGAGGTGTTGTTGCTATTGATTGCTTGGAGTTCCTAAAGCTCTACAATGACTTTAGATCTATAATGAAGTTCCTTCATGCTCTTAGGGATTATGCAATAGCCGAGAACGGAACGGTTATAGTAGCCTACACACCTGAAGCATGGGAAGAGAAAGAAAAGGCAATGTTGATGAACCTGGCAACATAAGGATCTACTTACCTTTACCCTGGTTGGCCCTGATGCTTGGCCTAACTTTTTCAGCACCCTTACCCTTGTTTCTAAGCCCTCTTCCCTTCTTACCTGCTGATGTAAGTCCTCTAAATACCCTACCCTTGTGGTGCTTAAGTGCTATCCAGGCTATCTTAGGATCGCTCTTTATAACTGGGTGGTGGGGATCTACGAGGATCACTTCAAACCACTTATACATACCGTCTTCTCCAACCCAATAGGAGTTTAGAACTTCAAGGTTTGGAAACTTCCTTGCGGCCTTCTCCTCGGCTATCCATTGGAGGCTCTTCTTTGGAGAGTACTTAACCATACCCATCTTACTTGGCTTCCTTCCGCCCTTCCACCTGGGCCTCTTCCTTCCTCCCCTTCTTACCCTTACTCTCACTATTACATAACCCTGCTTTGCCTGGTAGCCCAAAGCTCTTGCCCTGTCAAGCCTCGTTGGTCTCTCGATTCTAACAACAACGGGTTCTCTTCTCCACTTTATCATCCTCTGCTTGAGTAATTGACCCACATAGCTCTTTTTTGGGCTCTTCCAAGCTTCCCTAATGTATTTGTACATCCCCATCCCTTTTCCCTCCTGTTTGTGGTTCTCCCAACTCGGGAACATCCCGCGGGTTTACCCCGCCAAGTTCGGGCGATGTTGGATGGAGAATTTTTAAGGGTTTTGGTGCTTTAGGCATCCACATAATCTTTGTTCAGGTCTTATTTATAACTATCTTTACAACTTTGAATTACATACAAAACGAGTTCTAATCTACTGACAATAGTAGTCAACTAATTATACCATAAGACTATTATATACGTGGCTATGCTTGGAAGTATTTGGTGATTTTAATGAAAAGGTTAATGGGAGTAATAATATTAGTTTTGTTAGTTGGATCAACACTTAGTGTAATATCCGCCAACACATTTGTGGTTGCACAGGCTACAGAGGATCCATATAATATGTTCTGGGAAATTTTAAGTAAGGAGGCAGAGCTGGTAGTTGAGGCAAATAGAACTGGTAACATCACAATAATAAAGGAACTAATTAGAAATTCCCAACTTGGAGCGGAGAATGCAGCAAATCTCTCAGCTTTAATATGGATTTCAATAGAAGAGCTTAAGAAAACGGGAGTTAAGCTATATTACACTGAGGCTGAACTAAAAGAAATGGCAAATGAGATAAAAGAAAATGGACTACCAGAAGAAACAAAAAGCGTACTAAGGGAGCAGGGGTGGAACGAGGAGGAGATTAAGTCTTTGGAAGATTATATAGTCAGGCATTCTGATGATATAAAAGGAGATTTCAACATGACTGAATTTCTTGAAGATTTAAGTCTCGCCTTTGTGGAAGTAGGATATAAGTATAATAAATATGAAGCTTGGGCTCTTAAGAGGGCAAGATGGACAAATTCCTTGACACCTCCAAGTCTTTCCGGGGACACCAAGATGATAAATCCTCTATTTTATGATATATGGCTTCAGCTTTATAGAGAGTACAACTCTCAGAACTTTGATAATGCCGAAACACTTATCAAAAAACTAAAACGAGCAACATACCTCCTATTATTTGAAAAAAGGGTAGAGACACCTTCTGGAGAATATGTGCTTATATCACCAACATATAAGCTGATATCCCTTAACTGGACGAAAGATGAGGGCGTTGTGTTTACAGTAATAAAAATTGGATCAGGAGTCGGTATTAGGGAGACCTATTATTGGCCAAATGCGTTAAAAGCTTATGAATTGATGGGAAATGTGTATACTCTAGTAAAATCGATAAATTTGGGAAATACTAATCCAACTCTTAGAAGAATGCTAAATCAAAAAATGGCAGAACTTGGAGATGCCCTGAATGTATATGTAATTTACAGGGAAATAATTAAAAGACCCATCTACTATATCTCTATCTCTTCTCCTATCAGAAATAATATCGGTTCCGTACCTCTTGATAGAAGAGCTCAAAGAACATCTAGTGAACCAGACGAAATAGAGAAAGTTGCATCTGGCGAGTATTCTATTGGCAAACTAGTGATAAAGGATGTCCAAGTTTTAACAAAGAAAATTGATAACGGCAGAATAAGCTACAATGTCAAGATAGTACTGGTGGCAGAAAGCAATATTGTCAAGAATATAAGAGTTGAGATTAAAGATAGCAGTGGAGACAAAGATGAAAAATATATCGATATAATATATCCCCAGGATGGAGAAACTTCAATAGTAAGCAAGGAATTTACCCTGAATATTCCAGATAACTCTAAGAAAATTAGAATCTCAGGTAATGTCATGGTGACCTATACGCCCGGGTGTGGTAATCTTCCAACCTCTATAAAAGACCTAGCCGCGTGTCAAGATAGGACAACGACACGGGAATATTCAGAGATTATAGATATCTCGAGAGATCCAGAGATAGAGTATGACAAAGTTAAATTTGAGGTAGTTCCCTCTCCAAGCACAGTTGAAGAAGGAAAAACAGTTCTATTCAAAATTAAAGTAAAGAATGACAACTCTCAAGGATTTACAGCAAGGTATTCATTAAACATTAGACTCCCAGAAGGAGAAAAATCCTGCTCTGGAGAAATATTTATTCCAGGAAATGGAGAATTCGAAAAAGGAACTTGCAAAATTAATTATTCAAAACCTGGAACCTACGGATATCTTGGGGAGCTTTCTTATAAGAATTACATATGGGATTACAAAGGATATATAACCGTAATTAGAGAGAGTCCTAAAGGTACAATAAGGATAAATAGTATTCTATGGGAGCCCGAGGTTCCAAAAGTGAATAGACAAGTTAATTTCAAGGTCGAGGTCAAGAATGAATACGACACCAGCAAAACTCTGCTCGTAAAACTTTTCATCGATGGAAAAGAGATTGATAGTGCTCAAAAGGTTGTCAGTGGCAACTCTGCAGAGGAATTCTCTCTCACCTGGGTACCGTCAACTTCTGGGGAGCATGATGTTTTGGTAAAGGTCTATGAGGTCATTGGCAACCAGAAGCTCCAGAGGGCTGAGAGGCGGGATACCGTGGCAGTAGTTTCAGGGAGGGAAGGATTTTTACCTAAGCTTGAGGCATTTCCTCAAGAGCTTGAGGGTGGTGGTGAGGTCACCTTCCTAGTTGAGGTCTGGAATTATAACAGTGATAGGATTAATCTTAAGGGCTTTTGTGAGCGATGAAGATGGGGCAATAGTCAAGGATATTGATTGGACTGGGATTCCAGCGAACGCTCAGGATTATACGGTAACAGCATTACCCTAACAGTATATGGCGTGGGTAACCACACTTTCAAGCTATTCCTCGACAACTATGATGGGGAACCTAACGGGAAAGGGGAAGAACACTGGAGCGAGGTGAGGGTTGAGGTGAAACCAATGAACGGGACAGAACTCAAGCAAATTAGCTTTGAGTGCAGTGACTTGTACTTTGACTTTAGGGATTATGCTTACAGAGCAACTCTATCATGCAGGGTCTATCTTTATAACCCTGCCAGTATAAAGGCTAAGGTCAAGGATATTGCTGTCTTGGAGTACTCTCTTGGGGAGTTGGAGGATGTGCCGGCAGGTAGCTTGGGTACGGGTAAGTGGAGCATTAACCCGAGTTCATTCACTTTATCCCCACAAGAAACCAAAATCATTACCTTCAACCTACCCCTAGAGATTAGTTCGCAAATTCCAATTAGCGGAGCAGACGCTACAGAAGTCGTCCTACAGTACGGGAGGTACGTATCTGTGGAGTTCAACTATACCCTCGGTTACGCCTACGATGAAGACACATGGATACACTTCTCAGGGAGCGTATACGGCAATGTTCTGGTGAAAATGGACACAAAAACCATTGCAGCGGATTACATGCTTACAGTGGCAATGGCTTACCTGTCAGCTTGGACCCTGATAAAAGCCCCAGGTAAGGTAAAGATTGGAAAAGTTGAGTTTAATCCAGCAGGAATTTTAATTGGAGTAATCTTATACAAAGTTAAGGAGTACATATTAGAACTCACTTGAGGTGATTAATCATGAGGGCTGGGAAGGGTTTACATCCCATGCTTGCCTTTTCCTTTATTCTTGTTGGAATTTACATTGGATGGGACATAATGAATCGCTTAAACTGGACTATGGGGTTCATTGTCACAGGGGTAACATTATTCTCGCTTTTGGTGTTAATAACCAGAGGTGCCCAGAGAAGAGACGTGTTGTCACTGTCTATTGTCGCTTTTATCATGCCAACTTTTCCTGTTTTGGTGAATGGAGGCCTTATGGGATTTATTGCCAGCCTGCTGATAACTGCAGGAACGGTCGTTGTGTTTATATGGGTTAGAGAAGTTGCCTATGATAACAAAAAAGTATGGACTATTTTTAAGACCATTTTCTTATTGGCCGCAGGGTTCTTCCTACTTCAGGGCAGTCCTCAGTCTGTGATTCAGTCCCTAGTTGTGGGTATTTTTACAACTGGAATTATACTCATAATTGTCATCATATTGAGAAAAACTTAAATCTTTGGAGGGCTGTACATCGGAAATCATACGATTCATTTGGAATGCGTTCATAAAACCTGCAATATTAGAACACACATGAGGGGGTTCCTATGGCCTTGTGTTCGAAATATTGGTATTCACACATACTCCTTTTTGCATTTATTGTTGTAGAATCTTGGAAATACGATATTAAGAGTGGAATTACCTCTCTTGTTGGAATAGTTTTTGGCTTAATCATTGTATTGGCCGTGGATCTATTGGTGAGAAAGCTTGGCAGGCACGTTTATAAGGGCATTTATTACAGGTTGGGAGCTGATATTATGTATGAGTTCTTGCTTGGAAAGAGGGGAAAAGTAAAGCAATTTTTCTCTATTTTTTATCTTAATTCAACTCCCCTCTTTATGCTCAATGCATATTCTTCAAATACCCAATTTTGGCTTTTTATTGTCCCCATAAGTGCAATAACAACTATAATTGTTTACTGTGCATTCCAAGAGAAGAACACTGGAGCGAGGTGGGGGTGGAAGTGAAGCCGATGGATGGGACGGGGTTGAAACAGGTGGGCTTTGAGTGCGATGACGTTTACTTTGACTTTAAGAATGGGGAATATATCGCTCCAATAACATGCAAAGCCATCTTGTATAATCCCTACTCAGAAGATGCTTCAATTACGAAAATCACTATGAATGCTCGGGTAGATTCCCAGGATTTGGAAAGAGCTTTATCAGTACCATGGAGTGCCTCGGCACCTGAGGCAATCCCTGCAGGTGGATATGGCACTGTAATCTTTTCAACGACTGCAAAAGTTTACGGTACCCTCGATGGGATAAATCTCATAAAAGATCTGTGGGGACTTTCAACTACGATTATCATACTCTACGATGTACATTGGGAAGGGACAAGTGAAGAAATATCATCGTTCGAGGGTTCTGACATCGTGACAATCCATGCAGATTGGAATGATGTGGTCCTTGACTACGGAGGAGATGCCCTGATTGCAATAGCTCTTGCATATTATGCACCAGAAGCTGTTATAGTCTCTGCAACTGGTTGGAAAGGCGCTGCAAAAAAGGCTGGAGTATCTATTCTTGCGGCTTTCTTGTTGAATGAAGCCAAAAACTGGATTATAACAAACTGGTCGTGAGGTGATATCATGGAGAAATACGTAAGATTTCTTTACCTTTTTCCACTTTTACTGGCAGTTGGAGCAACTGGTCATGTAGTTTCATTTGATGATACTATTCTAATACTCCTTTACAACTTATTTCTAGCTCTGGTTATGACAGGAGGATTTAAATTGAGGATTTCTCGTCAAAAACCAGTTACAAAACAGGACATACTCACAGTTTCTTTCGCTGGAATTTTGATTCTCAACTTGGGTAAATTTGGACTCTCTCTATTTGGAATGTTGTTATCGATGATGTGGGCTTTAGCATCGGCTCTAATTGTGTATGTCATATTCTTGAAAGTGTCAAAAACACCTCGATAGCATTTGTGGGGTGATATTATGGATGAAGCCCGCGTTCACAATATCCTGACGTTTTATCTTCCAATTTTAATTTTTGGTAGTTTTGTGTATGGATTTCTAAATGGGAATTCTCAGATGTTGATTTATGCTATAGGGTATTTAGTGACTTATTTCGCAATTAGACTTGAAATTCACCACCAGGAGCATAAATGGGGTGCACATAGAGATACAAGATTTGTCAAGGCTCTTGTGATTTCAAATTTAGTTGTGGTTGGTTTTCTATTACCCACAATTCTTGCTCATTCTACAAAGGCAAATTTTAACAGAAATCTCGTGATGTTTTTCATTGCCGGAGCTTTCATATATGCAACAACTTGGAGAATTATTGATAAACTATCCGAAGATAGAGTGGGCATTTTCCTGTTAGTGCTCTCACTCTTAGTCCTCATAAAGACAAAAAGCCTTTTAGAACCCCTACTGTTTGCACTCCTCAGTCTGTGGGCATGTTTGATACTAAAACATAGCTTGGCGGCATATGCCACCAAGGGCCTTTAGGGCACTTGTGAGGTGGTCTGGCAATGAAAATGAGGACAAATATTCTGGGTCTCCTTTTAATTTTCTTCTCTTTGGGATATCAGGCTCTTGAGTTTAGCCCATGGAGCGCTTTAAAAACAATCATTGGAGCACTGTTAGGAATAGCGTTTGTAGGTCTTATCCTCAAGATGGGGAAGAAATTAAATCCAAGCAATTGCTCCCACTGGATAGTCTTACGTGTAATGGGATACCCGACCCTCTCAGGAGCCAAAGGAATATTCCAGCAAATGTTTGATCTGTTTGTTATATACTTTTCCTTTAGTGGGTTACCCAACTTCTCCTTAGTCGCTGATTCCTTTGAATTTTTCCTGACGCTTTTTCCACTAACTATTGGCCTGATAGGGATTACGCGCCAGTGGGCAGAGAAAAATGCCAGAAATTATGAGTTAAAACCGGAAAAGGAGAAGAACACTGGAGCGAGGTGAGGGTGGAGGTGAGGCCCACGAGCAGTATAATTGCGAGTATGGAGTGCAAGCCTAGTGTCGTTGCTCTCGATGGTTCAACAACTTGTACGGTTCATCTTGAGCTGAGGCAACCAGATACGGTCACTTTGAGTCTACAGGAAGTTGACTTTGGGGGTAAGAAGGTGTGGCCTGACGGGCCGAGCAGCGTCACGGTTAATAAGCAAACTGTAACCCTAAGCCCAACAAACATGAGGGAGGACCTAACCGTGACGATAACGATAAACAAGGAGCTAGCGAATTATTACTTTGGAAAGCCCTTCTATAGAACCTACATTGACGAGTTTGCGGACCATTCATACCTAATTGAAGCAAAGTTTAGTGAGATAAGTTATCCAGTCTCTGATGTGATTACGGTGGTGTACAAAGACACGAGAAGTGGGTCAGAGAAGGCAATAGATTATGGTTCAACTGCTGGGGAAATAGCATCTGTGGCATTACTAGTTGTTAAGGGCAGTAATCCCGTGGGCTGGGGCGTGTTCATTTTAACAAGTCTCCCAAAGGCTGGAAAAGCTGTTTCGAAAATCCAGTGGATATTTGAATGGGGGGTGAGTAGATTTCCCGAAGAAAACGACAACAACGCCGTAGTTGGGGGATGAGGCATGGAGATTACCATGGTTATTTCTATTCTTTTATGGGCCATTATAGCTTTACTTGCTGTAATATCTTCCACGAGAAGAGCAACACTCACGTTTGGGGCCATTGCACTGTCTCTTTATCTTGCGGTAAAAACAAACTCCACAAATGCTCTTTGGCCTATTAGTGCATCGTTCCTGTTATGGCTTATGACTGCCATACTGGGCATCAGGAGAAACTTAATAGGTATAATCAAAAAAGACGTCGAGAACAGCGGTGCTCTAGTTTCCCTTCCCTACTTACCTTTATTCGGGATAACGCTCTTTTCATATCCAGTATATGGTGCCATAGGGCTTTTGTTTTGGTTTATCCTTTGGTACTGTTTCAAGAGCATGTGTAGAAACTTAACAGCTTACTGCATCGTGCCCCTTTACTTGCCAACACTCTTGCTTTTGATAGTTTATCAAACGCCTTTCGCATTAACTTATGGGATTGTTACACTATGGCTCCAAAAAGAAATTGAAAAACTTCAAAAAGCAGTTTAGAAAATTTGGATTACACTAACATGTTGGAGGGTGAACTCATGAGACCAAGTGTCAGTACTTCCCTTCCACTTCTTTTCCCCATGCTCCTCATGGTTTCTACATTTCCGATGATAATTAATTCAGGGGGGGAAGATGGGATAGCTGCTGGGGCATTGTTTGCCTCGGCGAGCATGCCGGCAATGATCCTCAGCTACCACTTTGCAAAAAAGTTCGGGGACGATCTAATGTTTGTGCGTGGGGTGTTTCCTATTTTGGGGTTCTACCCGTTTGCATACGCTATAAGAAGTCCCTTTTCGTTGGCTTTGGCTTTTTTAATGCTGTCCATTATTGCACTATCAGCAAGGGAGTTTAAAATACAAAACAGCAAAACCAGCTCTCTCATTTTCGTGTTTTCACTCCTAACTTGTCTTGGATTGCCAACAAATGCCCTGTTAATGGTTGGTCTGGCGTTGCTCTTACCAACATACTATTTCCTGAGGGAAAGAGTGGAACTCCAGTATTTGCTGTCGTACATGATCCTGTGGGGGTTAATAAACTGGCATGAGGGGGCAGATTCGACTCTAATAGGTATGGAAATTATTTTTGGTGCGGGCATATTCCTGTTAATGCACTCTGTAGGAAAAATAATGACAACACACAGTGGTGGGAATGTTGAACCTTTTAGGCCTTGCTGATTCAGAGGAGAACCAGACAAACCAAATTCCAAGGGAGAAGAACACTGGAGCGAGGTGAGGGTGGATGTGAAGCCTCCAAGCATTCAGACTGCATTCATGGAGTGCAGTGATCTAGCACTCTCAGCTAAGAGAGGAGACCTAGTGTTAGACATGTCCTGCGAAGTTTACTTTACTAATCCGACTGATATTGAATGGCACATTACTGACGTGATAACCGAAGCACGTATACTTATATACCCAAGAGATTACACCAGAGTTCACTGATGTCCTACTCACCCCCACAGTTCCTGTGAAGAAAACAGGGAAACTACTAATAAAATTCCATGATACTCTTTGATACTCTTTCAACCAGCGGATTCCTCGGAAAAGGCATTGAGATAACAGATTTGGCAGGAGTTTCAATTCCAGTACAAGTTGATTTCACACTTGAAGTTGATAGTAATACCTAAGTCATTGATTCTCAGGGAAACACATGGAGCTTAAAATACACAGCCTTCGGAAATGCAAAAATTAGAATAGATGTAGATAATGTGAAAAAAGATCTAATTGGGACTAACTGGTGCAGTTGCAGGTGCTATAGTGGGAGCAAAAATTGGGGCCGCTTTGGGTTCAGTAGTTCCAGGAGCCGGAACAATCTCAGGGGCAGTAGTTGGTGGGATCGTTGGTTTTATTGGTGGGTGGTTATTATATGACAAACTTGGCTAGCCATAAGGTGATTGGGAATGGAGAATTATAAAAAATACCTAGCGGGAGGCATACTTGGTATCCTTTTGTCTTTTGCATTAGCGACATACTTAGAACCGCTTAAAGGGCTCTATGTACTCTCAACAAACTCATTGATACTTTTTGTCTGGATGGTTTTAACTGCGCATGGAAGAGGAAAACACCAAGAAGCACTCAGGGTTCAGGCATTTCTCGTTTTCGGATTTTTATCAAGCTTTCTTGTAACACTATTATTGATTGGCACGGTTTATAATCAGTGGGGCTCAGTAGTTGATCTTCTTACAATTTTTGCGGCATTTTCCCTCTTTATCCTAATACTAATTATATTCGAGGGAATAGCAATTCACAAAGGAAAAGAACTTATATATCCCTCAGAGAGCATGAATGTTTTCTGGAGTTTCCAATGGCTTTCCAACCTAAGTCTCGTTCTAAAATCTGATGCTCCACTGAAAACGTTCTTATTAGTTCTTCCAGCTATAATTGGTGGCTACTTAATTTTCAAAGGTCTTGTAAGGGCGAAATTGAGTAATAGAAGACCTGAGTAATGCCAGATGGCAGTTCCAGTGGGTAAGTAGTTACCCACCCACAGTCTTTGATTTTATAGTGGCTGGGCCAGAACGCACCTTTAGACTCCTTTACTTATTGAAAACAAAAATAACTCATAACTCTTTCTAATCACATATCATTGAGAATCCTACACCTTGTCAACGCTTTTATGATTTGGAAGAGGCAGAGTCAAAAACCTTAAATACCCCAACCCAAAATCTTAGCCGATGCCGATGAGGGGGGATCGAGTTCTCCTCCTATGAGGGGATTGTTATCTACGGCATTATGCTTATTTGTCTCTATGACTCTTCTGAAAAATTTCTGGGGGTGTTGAAATGGCAGGATTAAATTTTAAGGCTATTGAGGAAAAGTGGCAGAAAAAGTGGCTTGAGGAGAAAGTTTTTGAACCAGACATAAGGGACAAACCGAAGGAGAAAAAGTTCTTTATAACTGTGGCGTTTCCCTACCTCTCAGGGCATTTGCACGTTGGCCATGCTAGAACTTACACAATACCAGATGTAATTGCTAGATTTAAGAGAATGCAGGGTTACAACGTTTTGTTTCCCATGGGGTGGCACATTACTGGCTCTCCCATAGTGGGTATTGCAGAGAGGATTAAGAATAGAGACCCTAAAACGATCTGGATATACAAGGAAGTCTATAAGGTTCCAGAGGATATTCTGTGGACGTTCGAGGATCCAGTAAATATCGTTAAATATTTCATGAAAGCTGCAAAGGAGACATTCATAAGGGCCGGATTTTCAGTAGACTGGAGCAGAGAGTTCCACACAACGAGTCTCTTCCCACCATTTAGTAAATTCATAGAATGGCAGTTCTACAAGTTGAAGGAAAAGGGATACATTGTTAAAGGGGCCCACAGGGTTAGGTGGGATCCTGTAGTTGGGACTCCCCTGGGAGATCACGATCTAATGGAGGGAGAGGATGTTCCAATTCTTGAGTACGTTATAATCAAGTTCGAGCTTAGGGAGAATGGAGAGGTAGTCTATCTCCCAGCTGCGACCTTGAGACCAGAAACGGTATATGGCGTTACTAATATGTGGATAAACCCAGAGGCGACTTATGTTAAGGCTAGGGTCAAGAGAGGAGGAAGGGAAGAGGTGTGGATAGTTAGTAAGGAAGCTGCGTACAAGCTATCATTCCAGGATAGGGAAATTGAGGTAATTGATGAGTTTAAAGGTGAAAGGCTAATAGGGAAATACGTTAGAAATCCTGTTACTGGAGATGAGGTAATAATACTACCAGCGGAGTTTGTTGACCCAGACAACGCTACTGGAGTCGTCATGAGCGTTCCAGCACATGCTCCGTTTGATCATGTTGCCTTAGAGGATCTGAAGAGAGAGACTGAGATTCTGCTCAAGTATGACATAGACCCCAGGGTGGTTGAGAACATTACATACATCTCTTTAATAAAGCTTGAGGGTTATGGGGACTTTCCTGCCGTTGAAGAGGTCGAAAAACTTGGAATAAAAAGCCAGAAGGATAAAGAAAAGCTTGAGCAGGCAACAAAGACCATATATAAGGCAGAATATCATAAGGGAGTGTTTAAAGTTCCCCCGTATGAAGGCAGGCCCGTTCAAGAGGTTAAGGAACTCGTTGCTAAGGACATGATCGAAAAGGGAATAGCAGAGATAATGTACGAGTTTGCTGACAAAAATGTTATCTCGAGATTTGGAAACAGGGCCGTAATTAAGATAATTCATGACCAGTGGTTCATTGATTATGGCAATCCAGAATGGAAGGAAAAGGCCAGAGAGGCCCTTAAGAGAATGAAGATCCTGCCAGAGACTAGAAGGGCCCAATTCGAGGCGGTTATAGATTGGCTGGACAAGAAGGCTTGTGCTAGAAAGGTTGGTCTCGGAACTCCTCTACCTTGGGATCCGGAGTGGGTGATCGAGAGTTTGAGCGATTCAACTATATACATGGCATACTATACAATAAGCAGGCATATAAACAAGCTAAGGGAAGAAGGGAAGCTTGATCCTGAGAAGCTAACTCCAGAGTTCTTTGACTACATATTCCTAGAGGAATTTAGCGATGAAAGGGAAAGAGAATTGGCTGAAAAAACGGGTATTCCTTCAGAGATCATCCATGAGATGAAAGAGGAGTTTGAGTACTGGTATCCACTGGACTGGCGTTGTTCAGCTAAGGATTTAATACCGAACCACTTAACATTCTTTATATTCAACCACGTGGCGATATTCCCGGAGAAGCACTGGCCCAAAGGAATAGCCGTCAATGGGTTTGGAACACTGGAAGGGCAGAAGATGAGCAAAAGCAAAGGGAATGTGCTAAACTTCATAGATGCAATTGAAGAGAACGGGGCTGATGTAGTTAGGCTGTACATAATGAGTCTCGCCGAGCATGATAGCGATTTTGACTGGAGAAGGAAAGAGGTAGGAAGGCTGAGGAAGCAAGTGGAGAGGTTTTATGAACTTGTGAGTCAGTTTGCTGAATACGAAGTCAAGGAAGGTGTAGAGCTCAAAACGATAGACAGATGGATGTTGCACAGGCTCAATAAGGCAATTAAGAACACTACGGATGCTTTAGAAGAATTTAAGACAAGAACTGCAGTACAATGGGCTTTTTATAGTGTAATGAACGACCTAAGGTGGTATATGAGAAGAACTGAGGGTAGAGACGACGAGGCAAAGAGGTACGTCCTCAGGAAGCTCGCTGATGTGTGGGTTAGACTAATGGCCCCATTCATGCCTCACATCTGTGAAGAACTGTGGGAGAAGCTTGGAGGAAAGGGCTTTGTGAGCTTGGCGAAGTGGCCTGAACCGGAGCCAGAGTGGTGGAATGAGGAGGTTGAAATTGAGGAGGAGTATCTGAAATCCCTAATAGAGGATATAAAGGAGATAATAGAAGTTGCGAAGATAGAGAATCCAAAGAGGGCCTACATATACACTGCCCCAGAATGGAAGTGGAAGGTTTGGGAGATAGTCGCTGAAAAGAGAGATTTCAAGAAGGCTATGAGCGAACTGATGAAGGAGGAGGAGATAAGGAGGCATGGAAAGGAAGTTGCAAAGATAGTGCAAAAGATAATTAAGGACAGGATGTTCGAGGTTAGGAAGATCGATGAAGAAAAAGTTCTGAGAGAAAGCAAAGATTTCATTGAAAAGGAGCTTGGGCTTGAAATAGTGATAAATCCAGAAGAGGACAAGGGTGGAAAGAAGAGGCAGGCAATGCCACTTAAGCCTGCAATTTATGTTGAATAGCTCTCTCCTCTCTACAATTTTTGATTTTCTCTTTGATAATATATTCCATTGATTCTGGGTAGTGATGCTCTATTAGATTCTTCAATGTTCTTGTGAGATTGGTGTAAAACAAATCTGCACTTTCGGCGAATAGCCTGTTCTAAACCTTTGGTTTCCAAATTTCGGGTTTAAAAATGCTTTTTTATCCCAATGAACAACATCCTATCGAGGAGACAAAAATGAACATCAATACGAAGATGTTTACCGCATACACAATTATGTTCACTGGGGAGGTGGTGTGATTGAGGTATGTTAAGTTGCCTAAGGAGAACACCTATGAATTTTTGGAAAGGCTCAAGGAATGGGGAAAACTTTACGCTCCGGTAAAGATCTCGGACAACTTCTACGACTTCAGGGAAATAGATGATGTTAGAAAGGTTGAGTTTCACTACACCAGAACGATAATGCCCCCAAAAAAGTTTTTCTTTAAGCCCAGGGAGAAACTGTTCGAATTCGACCTCGAAAAAGTTGAGTATAATGAAGTTATTGAAGACGTTGAGCCATTCATACTTTTTGGCGTTCATGCCTGCGACATTTATGGGCTCAAGATACTTGATACCGTTTACCTAGATGAGCTTCCGGATAAGTACTATAAGGTTAGAAGGGAGAAGGGAATAATCATAGGAATAAGCTGTATGCCAGATGAATACTGCTTCTGCAACCTACGTGAGACTGATTTTGCAGATGATGGTTTTGATTTATTCCTTCATGAGCTTCCTGATGGCTGGTTGGTAAGGGTAGGAACTCCAATTGGGCATAGAATAGTTGACAAGAACATAAAGCTATTCGAGCAGGTGACTGACAGGGATATATGCGCTTTCAGGGAATTTGAGAAGAGGAGACATCAGGCATTCAAATATCACGAGGATTGGGGTAACTTGAGATACCTCCTGGAACTTGAAATGGAGCATCCCATGTGGGAGGAAGAGGCCGAAAAATGCCTTGCATGTGGGATATGTAACCTAACTTGTCCAACGTGCAGATGTTATGAAGTTCAAGACATCGTGAACCTCGATGGTGTCACTGGCTATAGGGAGAGACGGTGGGATTCTTGTCAGTTCAGAAGCCATGGTCTTGTTGCTGGAGGCCACAACTTCAGACCAACGAAGAAGTCGAGGTTTCTCAACAGGTATTTATGTAAGAACTCATACAACGAGAAACTAGGTCTCAGCTTCTGCGTTGGATGTGGAAGATGTACTGCATTCTGTCCAGCTGGTATAAGCTTTGTTAACAACCTCAGGAGGATTCTGGGATTAGAAGAAAGCAAGTGTCCTCCCTCAGTTAGTGAAGAGATTCCAAAGAGAGGCTTTGCTTATTCACCAAACATAAGGGGTGATGGTGTATGACCCTTCCGAAAGAGATTATGATGCCAAACGACAACCCCTATGCTCTCCACAGAGTTAAGGTTCTCAAAGTTTATGATTTAACCGAAAGAGAGAAGTTGTTCCTCTTTAGATTTGAAGATCCCAAGTTGGCAGAAACTTGGACATTTAAACCTGGACAGTTTGTTCAGTTAACAATCCCTGGAGTAGGAGAAGTTCCGATAAGCATATGTTCATCTCCAATGAGAAGAGGATTCTTTGAGCTTTGTATCAGGAGGGCCGGGAGGGTAACAACAGTTGTTCACAAGCTAAAGCCTGGAGACACAGTTCTCGTCAGAGGGCCCTATGGTAATGGCTTTCCTGTTGATGAATGGGAAGGCATGGATCTTTTGTTGATAGCTGCCGGACTTGGAACTGCCCCCTTGAGAAGCGTCTTCCTCTATGCAATGGACAACAGATGGAAATACGGGAACATAACGTTCATAAACACCGCGAGATACGGGAAGGATTTGCTATTTTACAAGGAGCTCGAGGCGATGAAAGATCTTGCAGAGGCAGAAAATGTCAAGATAATCCAGAGTGTAACGAGAGATCCAGACTGGCCAGGTCTCCATGGAAGACCCCAGCAGTTTATTGTTGAAGCAAATACTAATCCAAAGAAGACCGCAGTGGCAATTTGTGGTCCTCCGAGAATGTACAAGGCGGTATTCGAGGCGCTGATAAACTACGGATATAGGCCGGAGAACATCTACGTCACCCTAGAGAGAAGGATGAAGTGTGGAATTGGAAAGTGTGGTCATTGCAATGTTGGAACGAGCACGAGCTGGAAGTACATCTGTAAAGACGGCCCTGTGTTCACGTACTTTGACATAGTGTCAACTCCAGGATTGCTAGACTGAGGTGATGTAAGATGGAGAAAAAGAAGCTAAGGATAGGATTTTATGCTTTGACATCATGCTATGGTTGCCAGCTTCAACTTGCGATGATGGATAACTTACTTAAGCTACTCCCAAATGCTGAGATAGTTTGCTGGTTTATGCTCGACAGGGATAGTGTTGAGGATGAGCCCGTGGACATAGCTTTCATAGAGGGTAGTGTTTCTACGGAGGAGGAAGTTGAGCTCGTTAAGAGGATTAGGGAGAACGCAAGGATAGTGGTTGCAGTAGGTGCATGTGCGGTCCAAGGAGGTGTCCAAAGCTGGAGTGACAAACCTCTCGAGGATCTCTGGAAGACAGTTTATGGAGATGGAAAAGTTAAGTTCCAGCCCAAAAAAGCCGAACCTGTCTCGAAATATATTAAAGTTGACTACAACATTTATGGATGTCCTCCAGAAAAGAGAGACTTCTTATATGCCCTGGGAACATTTTTAATTGGCTCATGGCCAGAAGACATAGATTACCCAGTTTGTCTTGAGTGCAGACTTAAAGGGAACCCATGCATCCTTCTTGAAAAGGGAGAGCCCTGCCTTGGACCCGTAACAAGGGCGGGCTGTAATGCTAGGTGTCCTTCTTTTGGAATTGCTTGCATAGGTTGTAGAGGAGCTATAGGATACGATGTTGCGTGGTTCGATTCACTGGCTAGAGTCTTCAAAGAGAAAGGTCTGACAAAAGAGGAGATAATAGAGAGGTTGAAGATGTTCAACGGACATGATGAGAGGGTGGAAAAGATGGTTGAAAAAATATTCGCAGGTGGTGGAGAATGAAGAACCTTTACCTTCCAATTACAGTCGATCATATAGCCAGGGTGGAAGGGAAGGGAGGAGTTGAGATAATAGTTGGAGAGGATGGGGTTAAGGAAGTTAAGCTTAACATAATAGAGGGCCCCAGATTCTTTGAAGCAATTACTATTGGCAAGAAACTTGATGAAGCCTTGGCAATTTATCCAAGGATATGCTCCTTCTGCTCTGCGGCCCATAAGCTTACTGCCGTTGAGGCTGCTGAGAAGGCCGTGGGCTTCGTCCCTAGAGAAGAAATCCAAAAGCTGAGAGAGGTTCTTTATATAGGGGACATGATAGAGAGTCATGCTCTTCATCTTTACCTACTCGTACTTCCGGATTATCTTGGATATTCGAGTCCTCTTAAGATGGTTGATGAGTACAAGAGAGAAATCGAAATTGCTCTAAAGCTAAAGAACGTTGGTTCATGGATTATGGATGTTCTAGGTGCCAGGGCAATTCATCAAGAAAACGTTGTGTTGGGTGGATTTGGAAAGTTGCCTTCTAAAGAAGTCCTGGAAAAAATGAAAAAGGAGCTTAAGGAGATAATTCCCTTGGCAGAATATACGTTTGAGTTATTCGCAAAGCTTGAGCAATATAGAGAGGTAGAAGGTGAAATAACCCATCTAGCTGTAAAGCCGAGGGACGACTCTTATGGGATCTATGGAGACTACATAAGGGCTAGTGATGGGAATGAGTTTCCAAGCGAGGAGTACAAGAAACATATTAGAGAGTTTGTAGTTGAACATAGCTTCGCAAAGCACTCCCACTATCATGGGAAACCTTTCATGGTGGGAGCGATTTCTAGGGTAGTTAACAATGCAGACCTCTTGTATGGAAAGGCCAGGGAACTCTACCACTCACATAGGGATCTCCTAAGGTCAACAAATCCCTTTGCAAATAACCTTGCACAAGCTCTTGAGCTCGTATACTTCACCGAAAGAGCAATCGATCTTATAGATGAAGTTCTAGCAAAATGGCCAGTTAAAGAGAAGGACGAAGTAGATGTTAGGGACGGTTTTGGCGTTTCAACAACCGAAGCTCCGAGAGGAATTCTTGTATACGCCCTAGAAGTTAAGGAGGGAAGGGTTAGCTATGCTGACATAATAACACCGACAGCCTTCAACCTAGCAATGATGGAGGAGCACGTTAGGATGATGGCGGAAAAGCACTATAATGATGACCCAGAAAAGCTTAAGCTTCTTGCTGAAATGGTCATTAGAGCGTATGATCCCTGTATATCATGTTCAGTTCATGTTGTCAGGTTCTAGAAACATTTTTATCTTCTTCCTTTTATCCTTCATCTATGACAGCAAGGGGAGATTTAATTAGAATTCTCGGGGAAATTGAAGAGAAAGTCAATGAACTGAAAATGGAGGGCTTTGATCCAGACGTAGTGCTGTTTGGAAGAGATGCCTACAACTTTTTCTCTCGGATTCTTAAGCAGGAAACTAATGAAGAAGGACCAATAACTGAGGTTTCTGGATTAAAAATTGACGTAGTTTCATACCTGGGAGGTGATGCAGTCGTTATTGATTCTAAAATGCTTGGGTTAGCTCCTGGAGCTGCTAAGAGAATAAGAGTCATTAGATGATGGTGCGGGGGCGGGGATTTGAACCCCGGAACCCCTACGGGACGGGACCCTGAATCCCGCGCCTTTGGCCAGGCTCGGCAACCCCCGCTTTGCCAAATATCATCCACATACTCAGGCTTATAAACTTTAAGCTTAGAAAATGTTTTTAAAAGTAAGTTTTCCACTTAATTTATTGGAGGTGGCTTTCTGTGAAGCCTTATCTGCACAGATTTATGAAAGATTTCCTGTTGGGAGACACCCCTGAAGAAGTTTCTGAACTAGTTCTCTCTACATTAACAGAATTTTCCGTTGATCTAAGGAACTTTTTCCCAATGGAAGAGTATGAAGTCAGGGTAATTCCCTTGGAATCTTGGAACGATGTCAAAGGGGAGAGGATTATAGTCTTACCTTACAGCGAGCTTACGAAAGATGGAAGCTTATATTTTCATAGAGCTGATTTGATAGATGCTATGGAAAATCCAGATCTTGGAAAGATAAAGCTAATACTTTGGGAGATGCTTGTTCTAAAAGCTGGATATATGTTGTATAAAAACTACAAGCAAGTCAAAGACCTTGAATTCAAGAATGATATTGCGATTTTAAGTTCCGTACTAACTTCGGCAACATTAATAGGTCTTGATGATGTGAAGACAGTAACTTCGGTACTAGATGCCAAGTTGGAGGTTATTAAAAATGATCTAGAGGCCGTTGAATCAATAATTGGGATCATGGAGCTGTTAAACTTCCAGGAGCAGCAACAGGCGTATGAGGAGGCCAAGGTTAAGGTCACTAGGGCTGGAGCTCAGTTTATCGATGCAGCTATAATCAACTGGATAGTTCTGCAATCCTTATCATTAGCCCCAATAGCCGATCCAAGGGAGGAAGTTAGAAGGCTGATTAGAGGAAGTTTGCTGACTGGAGATCTGAATAAAAAGGTTGAAGATATATTAAACGGAATTTGGGCATTTTACGATATCCTTAGACTCATGGGTAAGGAGAAGACGATAGAGCTTGTGGAGATTAGGGATAAAATTATGGAATTCAGGAAGAGGCTTGGACTTGACTACCCTCCAACTGCCCAAGACTTCTCTGAAAAGATGAGTGTAGGCTAGATGTCCTTCAGTGTTCTAAATTCGGTAGTTGTCTTTCCTTCTTTTTCCAGTTCTTTTCTAACTATTTTAACTGCCTGAACCATGTTAGCCATTTTTTGGTATGCTATCTTTCTGTCTAGGAGCTTTAATCCACAGTCAGGGTTTATGTAAACCCATTCTGGTTCTAGGTAGTTAAATATCTTCTTTATTGCCCTGACTATTTCGCTAACGCTCTCTACCCTTGGATTGTGAACATCTACAACTCCATATCCAAGTTCTTTTCCAGACAGCTTTTTAACAAAATCCATGTCTCTAAACTGCCTGTTTGCAAATTCTAAGGCGAACTGTGTGACCCTTATATCATCAAAGTAGTCAGCAAGAAGGTAGTAATTTGAGTAGCACACGTGAAGGCCAACTTTTATCTTGATTCCTTTAACTGCCCTGTTTATTGCATCTACTGCCAGTGGAACCTCATTTGGATGATTTAACATTGCAGGTTCATCGAGCTGTATGAACTTTGCCCCATTGTCTTCTAGTGTCTTCAGCTCTTTGTTTATTATCTTTGCAAGATCCATGACGAAGCTCTCTTTATCTGGATAATATTCGTTAAAGCTCCACTCCGCTATCGTATAAGGTCCAGTAATTGGAACTTTTATAATTTCTCTACTAGTATTCTCCTTGGCCCATAAAAACTCCTCAAGAACGAGGGGTTCTTTATATTCAAGCTTGTCAACGGCAGCTGCTTTGTTAAAGTACGCGTTTCCCCAGACCCTTACGGGTCCGTAGAATCTAAAGCCCTTTATTTTCGAGGTAAAGTGTTCAGTCATTTCTGTTCTCCACATTTCTCCTTCCCAGGGTATGTCAATTCCTGCCCTCTCATGTTCTCTGAGAACGGCAACGCTTGCATCCTTAACGGCTTCTATAAAGTCTTCTTCTGGTATTTTTCCAAGCTCTCTGAGCCTATACATTCTTAACAGCCATCTAGGCTTGGGATAACTGCCTATAACGCTAGTGGGGAGAATTGGAAGCTCCATTTCACTCACCTCCAAGTCTGCCAAGAAGCTTTAACTTTCTCCAAGCAACACTTTCAGGGAGAAAGTCTAACAGCGTATTTGGGGTTACATAAACATGGTCAAATTTGGCGAGGTATTTTCTCAGCTTGTCCTTCAACCTGTCTGTCCTTTCCATTTTGGTTTCCCTAGCGTCGATGATTCCTAATCCTATCTCTCCAGAGTACTCTCCTGGTACCTCTCCATCTATGACGTCAACGTTGAGTATAACATCCTTAGGAAGAATTTGCGGGGTTCCAAAGTATGTAACGACCCAGAGCTTCTTCACCTTTGCTAGCTCTTCTATGACTTTCTTTGCAACTTCCTTATCTACGTGCTCTTCTACTTCCCTCGTTGCTTTTGAGAGCTCTGCAGCCAAGGCAGGTTCCTGAAGCTCGACAATTTTGACATCAAGCTCTTTTATTAGTTCTTTTAGAACATCTTTATAGGCCTCTGTCAGATCGTTTAGGCTCTTATAGTGCTCGTTTATTGAGTGATAGGCCAAAGTTACCGGTCCGGGAAGGACAGCTTTAAGAGTTGACTCAGGATAAACTTTTTCTCTTATATCCTGGGCTATCTTTATCCATTCGGGGATTGGGTTTTCCCTCAGGGCGAGATCCCCTTTAACTACTGGGGATCGGTAGAAGAAGTTGTTTTCATAGAACTTGAAGAGACCGTTTATCTCAATTCCCTCAATGAACCTTATGAATGGGTTGAATATGTCATCCCATCTGTAGAGGCCGTCAGTTATTATCTTGATTTTCGCTTTCTTTAGGTTTTCAAATGCTCTTCTGGTGTATTCTCTGTAGGCCTCCTCAAGTTTTTCTTCACTTAGTCTACCTATCGAATACTGTTCAATCTTCTTTGCCAGACCAATTGGTCTAGGTAAGCTTCCAATAAGGGCTGGGACTATCATAAAATCACCTCCTTCAAGATTTCAATAGCTTCCTCGAGTAGAGAATCCCAATTAGAGTCGTTAAATACAATCAAATTTACACCTCCAAGTTCCAATGAGGATATTTCCTGAATTATCTCTTCGAATGTATTACCAGTTTCTATCCCCATTTTCTTTAGAGTCCCTTCTAGTTCCTTGGTCATTGGATAAAGAATAGACACAACAACTGGAACTTCCCTTGTAGAAAACTTTTTGGCTTCCTCCATTATCTTTGGAATTCTATTTACTGCTTTAATGCTTGCCACAACTTGGGTAAAGACTAAGTCGACTCCAGCAATTATTTTTCTTGCTAATCTTTTTCCTTCAACTTTTTCCGGATAATTCGGATTCATAGTTCCTGCAATGAAGGGTCTCTCGTCAATGGATATTCTTTCTCCTGTGGGAAGAATCCCTGAGAACATGAGTCGTGCCATCTTGATCATGTTGGCTGAATCTAGATCAAAGACTGGCTTACTTTGGATCATGAATCCTGGCCAATCTCCAGTTGTTATCAAGACGCCTTCAAATCCAAATTCTATGGCGGTTCTGAACTCTGAAGCTATAGCAACGGCATTTCTATCTTTGGCTGTTAAGTGCGGCATTACACTGAAACCTCTGATCTTTAACCACGTGGCGAGGGCCGTGGGAGAGATGTGAGGATATCCAAGTGGATTATCGGGAACAGTATATATGTCTCCGACTTCTTTGAACTCTCTAATACCTTTCTCAAAAACCCTTAGAGGAAATTCAACAGCCAAGGCTTTGCCTTTTTCCAGATTGCTGATGAATTTGCTTCTCCTTATTTTAACATCTCCCTCATATTTTCTCTCCATTTCTATGATTATTGGGTGTTCTACTAAGAGAGGAGCTCCATCAAGGAGCTCGAACCTTTCCATAACTGAAAACCAAGGACATCTTCTACCATCAACCTCGCATATTCCATTTAATGCTCCTCCACATGGACCGTTCAGCAGATCTTTTGGACATCCTGGGACTCTCATTTTACCACCTCCAAGGCATGATCCAGATCTTCAATAAGCTCTTCTAAAGGCTCCAACCCAACAGATAGTCTTATTAATCCCTTAGTTATCCCTAAAAGTTTTCTTTGGCTATCATCCATGTTTTTTGCGGCACTCTTGACTGGATACGTTGCTATACTTTCGACACCACCAAGAGAGGGGGAGGGGAAGATTTTCTTGAGGGCTCTTAAGAAGGCGAGAGCGTTAGCCTCATTTCCAATGTCAAACGCTACAACGCCTCCGTAAAGGTTTCTTGCAAAGAGCTTCTTTGCGATTTTATGGTATGGGTCATCTTTCAGGCCAGGATAGTGAACCTCTCTAACTTTTGGATGCTCCCTAAGAAACTCGGCAATTGCTAGAGCGCTTTTACTCTGCCTTTCAAATCTAACTTCCAGCGTTCTCATTCCTCTTTCAATCATCCAGGCATCAAAAGGCTGAATTATTGTTCCGAGTCTTCTCCTCCAGTCCCAAAGCTCTTGATTGAATTCTCCATTCCACAAGACTGCTCCTCCAACAACATCGTTGTGGCCGGCAATGTACTTCGTAAGACTGTGCACCACAAATCTTGCTCCATCTTCAAGGGGCTTATAGAGGATTGGAGTAACGAACGTATTATCCACTATGAGTGTCGCTCCAACTTCGTTACACCTTTTTGCCACCTCTGGAATGTCGATGACTTTTAGTGTGGGGTTCGTCATTGTTTCCACTAAGACTAGTTTGGTTCTCTCTGTTACGGCCTCGCATATCTTTTCAGCGTTTGGATAGGCTAGCCTGACTTTTATTCCAAACTTGTCAAGAAGCCTCGCGAGTTCTATTGTGGTTCCATATCCTTCCATTGATAGAACTACTTCATCTCCGGATTTAAGTAGGGTAAAATATAATGTAGCAATTGCTCCCATTCCGCTGTTAAAGGCGAGGGCATTATCAGCATTTTCAAGCTTGGCTAGTTTTTCTTCTAGATATTTTGCAGTTGGATTCTCCTCTCTTGAATATTTTAGCTCAGTCCCCCTCTCGGTCAGATAAGCGTCACCCACTTGTTTAAACACGGCTGTGATGTAGAGGGGAGAGTGAAGGGGTTTCATTTATGCCACCTTAGCTAACTCGACATACCCTTTTATATCTTTTTCGACATAATTTTTGTCACAAAAAATAACTACTGGGAATAATACCTTGAAATGTAAGGGAAAATGCTTTATAACCACTTCAAAATTTCCAAGATATCATGGAGCTGTTTTACAGAGTAACACTTCATGAAATAGTTGCAGATGCTCTAATGTTGGTTGAAGAGAAGGAACTCTCATCCAAACATGCCCTCGAGAGGATATTTAGAAAAGTTGAGGGAAGCGATAAGGAAAAGGCTAGGGGAATAGCCCATGCATACGTCTTTGAAATTGAAAAGTGGAGAGCAAAAATTGACTTCATAATAAACTCCGTACTGAAGGGATCCAATATTGAAGATCTTGACCTTTACTTAGCAAATCTTCTCAGAATTGGAACGTTTGAAATGAAGTTCAAAGGAGTTAACCCGGCTATAGCGACTGATTCTGTGGTGAGAGTTGTAAAAGATAAATTTGACCTAGCAAGAGCAAAGTTTGCAAATGCAGTTCTTAGGGAAGTTGAGAGGTTTAATGTTGAAAAAGCCTTGAGGAAGTTAAAGGAAAAAGATAGAATAGAGTGGCTTTCAGTAAGGTTCTCTCATCCAAGATGGTATGTTGAGTACATTATAGATGTTTTGGGTTATGACGAGGCAGTAAGGCTTCTCTTAAGCAACCTCAGGCCTCAGAGGTACTACATTAGAGTTAACACCCTCAAGACAGATATTGACAAAGTGAAGAAATACCTAGAAGAGCATGGAGTTCGAGTTGCATTAACTCCTGTTGATGATGTTCTCAAGGTGCTTGAGTACGATACTCCAATAACTAGGTTGGAATGGTATAGGAAAGGTTATTTTGTCATTCAAGACTTGGCCTCAGCCTACGTTGCCCATGTTCTCTCACCCGAGCCTGGGGATAGGGTACTCGATCTTGCAGCAGCTCCTGGAAGTAAAACCTTTCATGCGGCTGCTTTAATGGAGAACAAGGGAGAAATTGTAGCGGTGGATTACTCATATGACAGGTTGATGAAAATGAAGGAGAGGATGAAAAGGCTTGGCGTAAAGAATGTGAGGCTTGTCCACGCTGACGGTCAGAGTTTTTTTGATAAGGAGAAGTTTGATAAAATAATCTTGGATGCACCGTGTTCGTCATCAGGAACTTATAGGCAGTTTCCCGAGGTCAAGTGGAGATTCGATGAAAAGAAGATAAGAAGAGTTATCAACGTCCAAAGAAACATGCTTCTAAATGCAATGAGGAACCTTAGAGAAGGAGGGGAGATGACGTATTCGACATGTTCGGTAAGAATCGATGAAAACGAAGAGAACGTCTTATTTGGGATAGCAAAGGGCCTTAAACTTGCTAGATATGACTTTTCGTGGGGGGACAGAGGATTTTTGGAGATAGGGGATAAGGTGTTCAGAACATGGACTCATAGACACGACTGTAACAGTTTCTTTATAGCCAAGCTACAGATTTAAAGGTAGCAACGACAATTAAACCATTGGGGGAGTTGGAATTGAAGATCATCCCACTTGCATCGGAGAGCCTTGGTGTTAGAAGCTTAGCTGTTTTTGTTAAAATAGGGAAGTCTGGAATATTAATAGATCCAGGAGCTGCATTGGGTCCAAAGAGATACTCTCTTCCACCTGCGGATATTGAAATGAAAGCACTGAGGCTTGCAAGGGAGAAAATACAAGAGTACTCCAAGAAAGCTGAGATAATAACAATTTCCCACTATCATTACGATCACCATACTCCCTTCTTTGAGGGGATATATGAAAGCTCCTCACCAGAAATTGCGAAGGAACTTTATTCTGGAAAGATTCTTTTGATAAAGCATCCGATGGAAAATATAAACCACAGCCAGAAGAAAAGAGCTCACGAGTTCTTAAGGCATGCAAAAAGAGTTGCTAAGGGGATTGAATTCGCCGATTCAAAGTTGTTTGACTTTGGAAAATTCACAGTGGAATTTTCACCACCCGTTCCACATGGAAGGGAAGGTTCAAAGCTTGGCTTTGTGATAATGGTTTTAATCGACGATGGAAAGAAGAGCATTCTTCATGCAAGCGATACTCAGCTTATAAATGATAAGGCGGTTGAGTGGATAATAGAAAAGAATCCCGATGTTTTAATAGCTGGAGGACCCCCAACTTACCTCTCCTACAGGGTCGGAAATGTAAGGGAGATAGGGCTTAAGAACATAAACAGAATAATCTCCGAAACAAATGCTACTCTGATAATAGATCATCATATAGTTAGGGATAAGAGTTATCCTCAATTCTTTGAGCAGCTTGATAAAACTCCTCTTACATTCGCCGAATTTTTAGGAAAAGAATCTGCACCCTTGGAGGCATACAGAAAGGAGCTTCACAAAATTGAGAGGGGAGAAAATGTTGAAGTGCCAGGAGGAATTAAAAAGTTCCTAGGTGATGTAGGATGATTGAGATTTTTAAAGGGCTTGAGAGTGAGATTGTTAACACGCATGAAATCCCACCAAGGAAAGGAGAGTATGAAGAGTTCGAATTTAAGCACAGGGAAGTTAATGAGCTTGTTAAAAGGTTAGGCTTTAGACTTTACTCTCACCAAGTCGAGGCACTCAAAAAGCTATACTCTGGGAAGAATGTTGTTGTTTCAACTCCAACGGCGAGTGGAAAGAGCGAGATATTCCGGCTTTTCATATTTGACCAGTTTCTCGAGGATCCAACTTCAACTTTCCTCTTGGTATATCCAACTCGTGCATTGATAAACAATCAGATTGAGAAATTTGAAAGAGAGAATGAAATATTTGGAGAGATCACCGGGAAGAAGATCAAGGCAAGCATTCTTACTGGGGACATTGAGTGGAATGAGAGGAAGAAAATACTTCGAGAAAAGCCGAATGTTCTCTTCACAACGCCTGATATGTTACATCACAACATCCTCCCCAAGTGGGTTGACTACAGGTGGCTTTTGAAAGGTTTGAAGCTTCTTGTTGTTGATGAAATCCACATATATAGGGGAGTTTTTGGAACAAATGTTGCATTCCTTCTGAGGAGGTTATTCTTCAGACTTAAAAGGCTTGGAACTGCTCCAAGGATCCTCGCTCTCTCTGCAACTCTAAGGAATCCAAAAGAGTTTGCAGAAGAGCTTTTTGGTGTAGAATTTGAGGAAGTTAAGAAACCGGGTAATCCGAGTCCAAGAAGGCTAATAATAATGTTTGAACCAAGGAGATTTACTGGAGAACAATTAATTAAGCAGGTCGTTGAGAAACTAGTTAAGAATAATGTTAAGACACTTGTCTTCTTTGATTCCAGACGGGGAACGGAGAGAATCATGAGGATGTTCCTGACATCTGAAATATTTGATAAAATAACAACGTACAAGGGAACTTTGACCAAAGAGGAAAGATGGATAATTGAGAGGGACTTTAGGGATGGAAACTTGAGCGTTCTATTGACTACAAATGCGCTAGAACTTGGGATTGATGTTGGTGACCTTGACGCGGTGATTAACTATGGCATTCCCTCGGATGGATTATTTTCCCTGATACAGAGGTTTGGGAGAGCGGGGAGAAATCCTGAGAGAACTGCTATAAATGCGATAATATTGAGGAAAAATGGTCTCGACTATTACTACAAGGAGCACTTTGAGGAACTCGTTGAAGGTATTGAAAAGGGTCTTGTTGAAAAAATCCCCGTTAATCTTAACAATGAAAGGATAGGAAAAAAGCATATCCTTTACCTAGTGTCTGAACTAGGAGCCGTTGAGATGGATGAACTTCCAGACTACTGGAAAACTCATGTTCAGGCTCTTAAAGAGGAGGGAAGCATAGAGATTTATGAGAATCCAATAACTGGGAAGATTGAACTAAGAATAAGAAAGCCGGTTGTGTACTCATCAATAAGGACAACGAGTGATGAAAGTTACTTCCTTGTTCTAGATGAGCCATGGATTAGGGGAGGATTGCTAAAGAAAGAGGGAGGGGAGTTACTTAGGTTCATAAACTATCTAAAGAAAGAGAGGAAGATAATTGAGGAAGTTGATGAGCTCGAATTCCATAGGAGCCTGCTTCCGGGAATGGTTTATCCATCAAGAGGAAAGCTTTACATGGCCACAGATAAGCTTAGGAAAGATAAGTTCCACTTTGTCTTCGCAAGGGAGATTCCGATGTACGAGGACATTGATACCAGCGTAAGCAAGACTGAGCATATAGAAGTTCTGAATGTGTACAAGGAGAAAAATGTTGGTCCCATAAAAGTTTTCATGGGCAGGCTTAGGGTCAGGCATGAGTACTCAGGGTACGCGGTTAAGGGGAAGGATGTGGACAGGCATGTGGAGAGGTTAGAAAGGCTGAAGGAGGAAGGAATTTTAAGAGGTGAGATAGACTACAGGATTACATACTTTGAAGATTGGTGGAAATTTGCGAGGGTTGACTTCCACGAACCATATTTTAGGGAATTTGAAACCGAAGGAATTTGGCTTGTATTCCCTAGGGAAATAGACTCCATTGCCGATGAGGAGTTTGCCCACTTCTTTAAGATAGCTGCTGAAGTGAATCCAGAGCTTGCCAGCTTCTTATACAGCAGGATAAGCAGAAAGAGTCTCTTCCCAACGCTCTTAGGAGCAACAACCCATTATATAAGAAGTGTCATAACGAAGTATTCACGTGACGCTGGGATTAATGATCCAGAATTTTCGTTTGCGGTTAAGAAGATGATAGACAGCAAAGATGGGATTGGTTCGGGATTACATGCGATAGAGCACAATCTAATAAAGCTCGCTCCCGTTGTTACTCATGTTGATTCCAGGGAGCTTGGTGGCTACAGCTATGATAACTACAAAGGTCTACCTGTGATTTTCATATATGATGGAAACGAGGGAGGTTCTGGAATAATAAGGCCAGTATTTGAAAACATTGAAAAGTTGATGCAGAGAAGCCATGAACACATAATGAAGTGTCCCTGCAGAGATGGATGCCCAGCATGCATATACTCCCCCAAGTGCGGAACGTTTAACGAGTTTCTAGACAAGTGGATGGCAATCAAAATATGGGAGAGAACTCTGAATCAAAAGGTTTAAATACCTGAAAACTTTTAGTTAATTTTGGTAAAGAAAAAATTCTAGGGGTGGTGGGAGATGGTGTACGTAGCAGTTCTAGCAAATATTGCAGGTAACTTACCTGCTTTAACGGCGGCACTAGCAAAGATAGAGGAGATGAAGGAGGAAGGCTACGATATAGAGAAGTATTACATTCTGGGGAACATAGTTGGATTGTTCCCCTATCCAAAAGAGGTTATAGAGGCTATAAAGAACCTTGCAAAGAACGAGAAAGTTAAGGTGATTAGGGGTAAGTATGACCAGCTAATAGCGATGAGCGATCCACATGCTCAAGGCCCAGAGTATTTGGACAAGCTCGAAATTCCAAAGCACCTGAAAGCTTCCCTTAAATTCACATGGGAAAAACTCGGTCATGAGGGAAGAGAGTATTTAAGAGATCTCCCCGTCTATCTTGTGGATAAAATTGGAGATAATGAAATTTTTGGCGTTTATGGAAGTCCAATAAACCCCTTCGATGGAGAGGTTTTACCAGATCAGCCCACCAGCTACTATGAGGCTATAATGAGACCAGTAAAGGATTACGAAATGTTAATCGTGGCAAGTCCAAGGTATCCAGTAGATGCAATGACGAGGTACGGAAGGGTTGTATGTCCAGGAAGTGTAGGGTTCCCACCAGCCAAGGAACACAAAGCAACATTTGCCTTGATAGATGCTGAAACCTTGAGAGTGAAGTTTGTTGAAGTCGATTACGATAAGAAGATAATTGAAGAAAGGATTAAGACTGAGGGCCTTCCAGAGGAGATCGTCAAAATCTTATACCACGGAGGAAAAGCTTGAACTCTTTCTTTAAATCTTTAAATTCAAACAAAAGGAACAGCAGAAATACAAAAGGTGTTTTTTCTACAAGAACTTGCAAGGGGATTGCGAGAAGTACGGGCTTGATTATTAAAGCACTAACCTTAAAGGTGTTCCTAGACTTCATAACCACGAGAATAAAAATCGTAAAGTATCCAAGAAGAAGGCCCAAGGAAGCTCCAATCTCTTTGAAGCTTGGTATGAGAACAAGCCAAGAGATCCCAGCAACTGAGGCACCAACTAGTGAGTAGAGGGCTGAATCTTTTATGTAGTTAGTTGCCGATAGCATATTTATTAGGGGATTAAACGTAACATAGAGTTCAACAGCTATAAGGGCTATCAGAAAAGTCCCTCCAAATTCTATCTTGAACATACTCTCAATATACGGAGCGAATATCTGGAGGATGAATACCGAAATCGATGAAAGCAGAGCTAGGGATAGTGTAGATTCCTCTGCAAGCTTCTTTATACTCTCCTTTTCACCTCTTCCGAACTCGTAAGCGTAGAGAGGAACTATTGCAGACTGGACAACCTGGGGAAGATAAGAGAGTAGGAATGATGTAGAGAGAACGGCAGATACAACTCCAGCAGTTTTTGCTCCAGCAAGCTCTTCAGATAAGAAATAAGGTCCCTGCAAAAGGAACATTCCTGAGATACTCCCAACAAACGCCCAAAAGGAGTATTTTGCTAAATTTAGAACTTCAGCCCTTCCGGGAATGCCAAAATATCTTCTGGAATATAGAATTCCCAACACGGAGATAGTTCCTAATAGCAGGTAGTAGGGAGCAAGAACGCCAATATGAAAGCCAAGTAGGAATGCAAAAAATCCTAGGAGAACGAAGTATGCATAAACTTCTCCCTTGTGGAGGCCATAGATGAATGATCTGAATGTTAGTTGTAAAGCCCGGAGTGTTGAGAGAACAGCTAGGTGAATATTTACAAGAGAAAATGCAAGACCCAGTAATGGAAGAGTAAAAGAAACCCCAGTGATTTTCTTAATTCTGCTCTCTTCTCCCTTTCCAAGGAATTCTGCGGTGTACTTTCCAAGTCCAACCGAAAAGAACGATAAGAAGCCGGCGAGTAAAAACGCCTGTGAGATTAAAGAGTTTACATTGCCAAGCACGCTAACCCCATATTCCCTGGCAACTATAAGGTTGTAAATGAATCTACTCCCCCCAAAAACAGCCAGTGCAATGATACTCGCTATCGAGTGCCTTATTATAACTTCTCTTTTCCCCATGCACTTTGATGGATATTTTGTAAATTAAAACCTTTTCAATGAGAAAACGAAAAATTAAAAATTGATCTGTTCGGCTAACTTTAGGTGGTTTCATGGTGGAGAGGAAGAGGTGGAGCGAGAACTTTAGTGAGTGGTTCAATGAGGTTATAGAGGAGGCTGGCATATTAGATAAGAGGTATCCAGTAAAAGGAATGAACGTCTGGTTACCCTATGGGCTTAAAATAATGAGGAACATTGAAAAGTTTATCCACGAAGAAATGGAAAGAACTGGTCATCAAGAAGTTCTGTTTCCAGCCCTAATTCCCGAAACAGAGTTTAAGAAAGAGGCAGAACATATAGCCGGATTTGAAGGTGAAGTTTTTTGGGTAACTCATGCTGGTCATGATCCCCTTGACGTTAAACTAATTCTCAGACCAACAAGTGAGACCGCAATATATCCGATGTTCTCCAAGGATAGAGGGGGCTGGATAAGGTCTCATGCGGATCTTCCTTTTAAAATATACCAGATAGTTAATGTGTATAGGTACGAAACAAAGCATACAAGGCCTCTCATTAGAGTCAGGGAGATTAGTAGATTCTTTGAGGCTCATACAGCTCATGCGGATTTTGAAGATGCTGAAAGACAGATAAGAGAGGATCTTGAGATATTTGACAACCTAATGAAGAAGCTTGCAATGGCATATATAATTTCCAAGAGGCCGGAATGGGACAAATTCCCAGGTGCCTTCTATTCCCTGGGAGCAGAAGTTGTAATGCCCGACGGGAGAACCCTTCAGATAGGAACCATGCACAACTACAAGCAGAATTTTGCAAAGGCTTATAATATTGTTTATGAAAAAGAGGACGGAACTCACGATTACGTTCACCAAACAACGTTTGGAATGAGCGAGAGACTACTTGCCGCCGTCATAGCAGTACATGGCGATGACAGGGGGATGGTTTTACCTCCCACCATAGCCCCAATTCAAGTTGTGATAGTTCCAATTCCTAAGAAAGGTGAAGACGAGAAGGTCTACTCATACGCTAAAGAGATCGAAGAGGAGCTTAGGAGCGCTGGCATAAGGGTTCATCTCGACATGAGGGACAAAAGGCCAGGCTGGAAGTTCTACGACTGGGAGCTCAAAGGAGTACCAGTGAGGGTAGAAGTTGGACCTAGAGACGCCGACAATGGAACTGCTGTTCTTGCAAGAAGGGACAAGCTGGAGAAGATGACCATAAAGAGAGAAGAGCTTGTAGATAAGGTTAGAGAGCTCTTTGATGATATAATGAAGTATCTCTATGAGAGATCCAGGGAATGGCTCGAGAGTCATATAAAGAGGGTTGACACACTTGAGGAAGCTAAAAAAGTTTTCGAGGACAGAAGAGGAATAGTTGAGATTCCATGGTGTGGTAGAGAGGAATGTGGTCTTAAGATGGAGGAAGAGCTTGAGGCGAAAATGTTAGGGATTCCATATCCAGAGGAGAAGGCTAGGGAGGGTGCTGAAGGAAAGAAATGTCCTGTTTGTGGTAGGGAAGCGAAGTTTATAGCAAGGTTTGCAAGAACTTACTGAGGGGCTCTCTATGATTATTCTTTTAACTGGAATGCCTGGCTCTGGAAAAGGAGAAGTTGCCAAGGCATTCCAGAAGAGGGGAATACCTGTAGTTTCAATGGGAGATGCCATTAGAGAAGAGGCGGATAGGAGGGGCATACCAAGAACACCAGAAGGTCTGAAACATGTAAGCCTAAAGGTTAGAGAAGAACTCGGGCCAGGTGCCGTTGCGATTCTTACTATTCCCAAAATAAGGAAACTGCTTGAGATTGAACCAGTTGTCGTCATTGAAGGAGTTAGGAGCCCCTATGAGGTGGAAGAGTTTAGAAGAGAGTTTTCTGAAGAGGAGATTTTGATATTGGCCGTTCACTCACCTCCTAAGATTAGGTTTGAGAGGTTGAGAAAAAGAGGAAGGAGTGATGATCCCAAGACGTGGGAAGAGTTTGTTGATAGAGATAAGAAAGAGTTGAAGTTTGGGATTGGAGAGGTAATAGCCCTGGCTGATTATATGATAGTGAATGATTGTAGCTTTGACGAATTTCAAAGGAAAATCCAAGAAGTTGTTTCAAGGATAATTAGAAATGTTTGAATTTCCAACTATCCGTAGTTAGCTTGACTTTCTTCAAACTGGATAAGGTTTAAAAAGGAAAGCCTCTGTATTTATAAAGGGCTTTTTAAAGGGGTGTAAATATGGTGGATACAAGTAAGGTTAAGCTCAGAATAGAAAACATTGTAGCATCTGTAGATCTCTTTGCTCAGCTTGATCTCGAAAAGGTTCTTGATATATGTCCAAATTCAAAGTATAATCCCGAGGAGTTTCCCGGTATCATCTGTCGCTTCGATGACCCTAAGGTTGCACTTTTAATATTCAGCTCGGGTAAACTTGTTGTAACCGGAGCGAAGAGCGTTCAGGACATAGAAAGGGCCGTTGCAAAGCTTGTTCAGAAGCTTAAGGGGATTGGAGTCAAATTTAGAAGAGCGCCCCAGATCGATATCCAGAATATGGTATTTAGTGGAGACATTGGGAGAGAATTTAACCTTGATAACGTTGCCTTAACCCTTCCAAACTGCGAGTATGAACCTGAACAGTTCCCCGGAGTGATTTATAGAGTTAGAGAACCAAGGGCCGTGATACTGCTATTCTCGTCAGGAAAAATTGTGTGTTCAGGAGCTAAAAGCGAGGCCGATGCTTGGGAGGCCGTTAGGAAGCTTCTAAGAGAGCTGGAGAAGTACGGTCTTATGGAGGAAGAAGAGGAAGAACTCTAGTAGAAGTCCTGATTGTTCTCTTTTTCAAGTTCCTCTTCCTCAATTATTATAAACGGAATTTTCATCTTCTTTAAAAGTTCTATCAGCTGGTTATACCTCTTTTGAAGTCTCTCCAACTTATATCGGAGATTTCTGTTTTCAATTGCTAGACTTGTGATTTCCTCACTCTTTGCCCTTAACTGTCCTTTAAGTTCTATTATCTGCTCTTCGAGCTCTACTATAGATCTCTCCAATCTCTCTATCTCTTCAATGTACTCCCTGCATACTTTCTCCTTTATCATGACTTTTGAAGTTATGTCTAAGTGGTATAAATATCATTCTATTGGAACTCCATTTTTTGTTCTAGGTGCAAGCCACTTCATGAGCTTCTGAGGCTCTTTTGTTCTGATTATTATGGTTATTGGACCAAGAGGGCTCTCTTCGTTAAAATTGACCTTTCCGACGTATGCAACCTGTTTGTTAACCTTGATTATGATCTCTTCTCCAAAGTATCCGTCTTCGAGCATCATTCTTGCCGTGTCAAGAATCTGCTGTCCACGGAACAATTCATACAGCCTCTGAAGGGCTCTCTTATCGCTCGTTTTTCCAATAAGAACCATGTACTCTCCATGGTCGAAAGCCTCAAATTTTAAGCCAGGAACCAGGTTGAGCATGGCTTTCTTGACTTTTTCAATGTCCTCAGTTGGGTATACATAAGCCTCAACTTGGACTTCTTCAAACATCTCCATCGATAGCAACGAAATTAAATCCATTAATAAAGATTTGGTATCAATTAATTGCAACTCCATAAGCCAATCTTGTTCCTCCTTGCGCTTTTCTCAGCCTTCAAATACTCTTCCATTTTGTCGAACTTTTTTTCGTAAAACACCCTTGCTAAACCTTTCTCAACAAGTAGTTCGTTAATATCCGTGGAGTTTATGTACAGGTAGACGAGTAGTCTCCCATATTTATCTTCTCGGCCCTGCTTTGAATCAAAAACAAGGATAACCTCCTTTCCAAGCGTTGCATTCTTAAGGAAATCTCTCGCAACATAGGCATACTTCACAAGGCATGAAATATTTGTAACCCCGGGATACTCTCCTGGGTGCATTAATTCCGGCTCTAACTCTGGAGCATCTATTCCCACCAACCTAACTTTAACAAGTTTCCCATTCTCAAGTTTTACATATAAGGTGTCTCCATCAACTACCCTAATAACTTCGCCGTGAAGTTCGGAGCTTGAAGATATGCACCCAGTCACCAAGAGCGCTACTATGAGAGCAATTATTAGCTTTGCAACTCCATTCACAATACTTCAAAAAATATGAGAAAATAAAAAGGTGATGTTTGACTAATTTATAGAGAAAAGTTAATTAGTGTTCTTTTCGCTTTTTACTTTCCCAAACAACTCTTCCATCTTTCCTAACTATTCTGATTATCCTATGATAAGGAATCTGCGTCTCGCCAACGAAAAAGTATCCGTGACCGAGATCTATAAGTTTCACGGGAATTTTCTTTATATTGCCGTAGCTACCCCTATGTTCTATCACTATATAGTAATCTTCCTCATTCTCCCTAGGATCATACTTTATCTTAGCGAGAGCCTCTTTAACGCTCCCTTTTCTCATGTCTAAACCCCCAAGTGGGCTAGTACTCTCTCAATGTTTTCCTTCCAGTTTTGAATAACTTTCCCATGGCCAGGAAGTCCAAGCCTAACCCTAAACTCAAGCAACTTTTCCAATGACTCGAGCAATGATTTCTCATCTCCCGTTGGTAGATCTGTTCTGCCATAAGTTCCCGCAAAGATTGTGTCCCCGGTAAACATTATCTCTTCTTCCTCATAATACAAGCAAGCACTTCCCCTTGTATGTCCAGGGGTTTCAACGAGGGTTAGTTCAACATTCCCAATCTTTATCCTATCTCCCTCTTTGAGTTTTCTCTCTACTTTGTGACTTTCAAACTTTCTGCCGTAGTAGAAGGACAAAATAATATAGTCATCACCCCTCTCAAGGGTCTCAGCGGTTTTTCTACTCGATGCAAATTCAACTTTAGCACCAACTCTCTGAAAGAATTCTTTGAATACTTTATTACCTCCCACATGGTCGAAGTGCTCGTGGGTGTTAAAGATTATAACCCTCTTTATGTCCGAAATCCACCCCTCACTCTCGGCAGTTCTCACGTATCTGTTCCAATAAACACCCGTTCCTGTATCTACTATCAACAGCTCCTCCCCGCTCTTTAGAAAGTATATGTTCGAGTCTAGTCCGATGCCCTTAAGCATGAGAATATTTGGTCTTATTTCTATTGGAATCATCTTTTCTCACCTTCAAAGAGGGCTCCAGGGGGGACCGCCTCCTCATCCGGGGGAGCGAGACCGTCAGGAGGGGTTAAACTCTTCATCGCCCATCTTACTTTTGTGAAGGGCATTTTTATCAGTTCTGCTATTCTCACGAATCCCTCCACTTTTAGAGGTTTTGGATATGTTGCTTGAGTTTGATGAACCAAAAAGTTTATATATCCGAACCATATTAGTTCTTATTGAGAACAAAATTATGGAGGAGATCGAAATGGTAGTTATTGGAGAAAAGTTCCCAGAAGTTGAGGTAAAGACGACCCATGGAGTGATAAAGCTCCCGGACTACTTCGCCAAGCAGGGCAAGTGGTTTATACTCTTCAGCCACCCAGCTGACTTTACTCCAGTCTGTACAACTGAATTCTATGCAATGCAGAAGAGGGTTGAAGAGTTCAGGAAGCTTGGGGTTGAGCCTATAGGATTGAGCGTTGATCAAGTGTTTGCACACATTAAGTGGATGGAATGGATAAAGGAGAACCTAGGTGTCGAGATAGACTTTCCAGTTATAGCAGATGACAGGGGAGAACTTGCCGAGAAGCTTGGAATGATACCAAGTGGTGCAACGATAACAGCAAGGGCCGTCTTTGTAGTCGATGACAAGGGAATAATAAGGGCAATAGTCTACTATCCAGCCGAGGTCGGTAGGGATTGGGACGAGATACTAAGGCTCGTCAAGGCACTTAAGGTAAGCACCGAGAAGGGCGTTGCACTTCCACACAAGTGGCCGAACAACGAGCTCATTGGTGACAAGGTAATAATACCTCCAGCTTCAACAGTTGAGGAGAAGAAGCAGAGAGAAGAAGCAAAGGCCAAGGGAGAAATAGAGTGCTACGACTGGTGGTTCTGCTACAAGAAGCTTGAGTGAGCTTCTCCCCCAATTTCGTTTCTCTTCTTACTCTTCACGGAACCAAACCACAAGGAAGGAACCCGTCATCGCCATTGCGTAGGCCACCGGCTTCAATGTCAGACAGCTCCCTTCAGGCACCTTTGAAAGTTCCGATGCAAATACGACACTTATGAAACTCAGGTATATTCCAATCCGAAACAGTGCTTTGTTCGCATTGAGTCCGCTCTTTGCCCTAAGTCCCGCGAGATAAGCGATCAACACCATCAAAGTTAATGAAATCCATTTGCTGATTCTTCCCATTGCTTCATAACAGTCGGGAACGTTGCACGTTGTTGTAAAACCGTGCGGATCTATCCACGTGCCATTAGAGGGACATTGCTTTGGTTCCTGGGAATAGACAAGTGTGATCAGGCCTGAAAAAAAAGATAGTGAGAATCAGAAGTTCGATAATTTTTCTCTTAAATGTCTGCATGCCCCTCCCCCAGCGCTGATCGATAACAACAATGCTCTGGGAGTTCCCCAGTCTAACCCTTGGCAGTATTCTCTTTATATGACTTTCCCGTAGTATTCCGTTATTCCAGCAGCAGTTTTGCTGGCTGTTTAAATCAAAAACCGAAGTAAACAAGTAAACACGAACGCTCCCTGGGCCTCAAAGCACCCTCCTCCTGAAGAGTACCACCAGCGGAACCAGCCAGGCCAGATGCACGAGCACCGCCATCGGGAAATCGCTGTAGTCGTTTAGGGCTATGCCCTCGAAGACTCTGTACGTCCAGTACGTCGGCAAAAACGCCGTGAGCTTGCTCCAGTCGGTTGAGAGGTTCCTCCAGAGGACAACGAGCTTTACCGCCACTGGCAAGATTAATAGCCAGCCGAGAATCTTGGAGACTGTGATAGCCTGCATTCTGGATTCGGCGAAGATGGTTATCAGCAGTCCATAGATCCAGACCTCCAGCAGGAAGAGAAGAACCAGCGCCAGAACACCCTTTTGGGAAATCTCCATGTCGAGAATATGAGGCGCTATCACCGTAAAGGCTACGGTCACCAGCGAAGCCCACGTGAGCCTGTAAACAAGGAACGCCTCGCTCGATATGGGAATCACCCGCAGTGCTTGTACTGTCTTGTTCTCCTTCTCGTCAGCCATCATGAAGCCGGGAATCATGCCGAATATCATGGGTATGAATATCAGCACGAAGAGCGCGATGGCGTAGTAAAGCTCGCCCATGCGATCCTTGAAATAGCGGACGATGAAGAGGAGCACCAAAGTCATCCCCACGCTGTATAGTAGTATGGGGTCCCTGCGGAGCAGTTTAAGGTCGGTCCTGTATATGGCAGCGAATTTTCGCACAAAGCTCATCTCACTCCCTCCACCGCGTACCTGTAAAAGCGGATTTTAGCGAGGTTATATGCCATGCCGCTCCAGATTATCAGGGCCAACGATGACCACAGCAGGGTATTCGTTGATATTTCTTCGAAGGGCGCCTTAAAGAAGTAGAGCGCCGGATAGCTCGGGATGACGTAGAGAACCTTCCATATCCCGTCCGTCAGGTAGCCGTGATAGTGGGCGAAGGGCAGGAGGGAGAGCACCATGACGCCGAGGAGCGGCACAAAGTAGTCGTCCAAATCGCGGTATTTTGAGGCTATTGCTATGCCAAGGAGCGTATAGACTACCGAAACTAACAGGGTACCTGCCAAAACGTAGGGAAGCCCGTTCAGGGAGCGCGTGCCGAGGCAGAATATAAGCACCGCCGCCGGGAGGGAAACCAGCGCCATAAGGAGAGCCTTGGCGAGGATGTAAGCCCTCCAGTCGAGTGGCGTAACCGCCAGAGCGCCTATCGTCCCGTCCTTCTTCTCCGCGAAGATGGCCGTACCGACGAAGGTGAAGCCGACCATCCCGGGCTCAAGGAGCAGGAAGAGGGGAACGACGGTTGAGCGGTACCCCTCTGGAAACGCCATCACCATGAGGCCATAAGCTAAAGCCACGAGCAGGTATATCGGATAGACGTAGCCCCTCGTTCCGACCTTCAGGTCGAGCCTCACCAGCTCGCCTATCATACGAGCCTCCTCCCCGTGACCTTCAGGAAGATGTCCTCGAGTGTCGGTTCTTCAGTGTTTATGCGCCTTATTTCATGCTCCCGCAGGATTCTCAGGAACTCCTCGTTTCCTCCAAGGTTCTCAAGCGGGAACTCGGCGGTTTTGACGCCCTCATTCGAAACGTATTCGACCTTTACGACCCTCTTTCCCATCTTCACCTTCAGTTCACTCGGGTTGTCGACGAGCCTCACCGAACCCTCCACGATGAAAGCCACCCTGTCGCAGAGCTCATCGGCGACGTACATGTTGTGGGTGGTCAGAAAGATCGTCTTCCCGTTTTCGCGCATCTCAAGGAGCAGGTCTTTTATCCTCCTTGCGCTCGCCGGGTCGAGGCCCTCTAAGGGTTCATCGAGGAACAGTATCTCCGGATCTGGAAGCAGTGCCCTGGCTAAATCGAGCTTCTTCTTCATGCCCTTTGAGAAGCTGGAGACGAGCTGGTCGGCTTCCTTGTCGAGGCCCACCATCTTGAGGGTTTCAACCGGGTCGAGATGCCTTTTATAGAACGACGCAAAGAACTCAAGGTTTTCGAGGGCGGTAAGCCGGGAATAAACGGCAGGAAACTCGAAGGAGACACCAATTTTTCCGTAGTAGTCCTTCCCCCATTCGCGCAGGTCTTTCCCGAAGACCTTCACAGTCCCATGATAGTCCTTTATTATCTTCACAAGAATCTTGACAGTCGTGGTCTTCCCAGCCCCGTTAGGACCAAGGAACCCGTAGATTTCCCCCTCCTCAACCTCAAAGCTCAGGTTCTCAACGCCGCGCGTTTCACCGTAGTACTTCTTAACGTTCTCAACCTCTATGACGGGCATGCTTTCACCTGTTGGTTAATTGGAAGTTCAGGTAGTTATAAGTAATGCCGCACATGTGCGGGTGTATCGCCCAGTGAGAGAGCTTGAATCTCTACCTCAGCCGGGCTTTTCACCCACAACCATTATCTCAATATCGTCAAAATCCACCTTCCTTTTTCCCACCGCCCGGCGGTGCCTCCCCAGATGGCCTTTACCTCAAACCCCACCATTTTGAACATCAAATAAAGCTCGGTGGGGACGTAGACACGCTCCCTAATGGGGGACTTTTGTGCCATCGGGTGCCTCTATTTCCTCGAAGAACGTCATGGTGTTCGGATCAAAGGTCCCCCTGGCTATATCCTCATTCGATGCCCCCTTGATTCTCGAAAGAGCGCTCAGCGCCGTTAGAATGAATTTTCCACCAGGCTTTAGGGACGCATAAACGTTCCTGAGTATTGCCAAGTCATGTTCCACGGGGTCGTCGCTGGACCCGATTAACGAGAAGGCGCCCTCGCAGAGGCATATGGCAGCGTCAAATTTTCCTTCACGCTTAAACTCGGTGGCATCGGCCTTTATGAACTCCACCTCAACGTCTTCCTCTCTAGCCCGTTTTCTTGCCTCTTCGAGCATTCCTCGGGAGATGTCGATCCCGGTAACTCTGTAGCCCCTCTTTGCGAGCTCTATTGAATGTCTTCCAACATCGCAGCCGACGTCCAGTATCTTTGCCTCTTTAGGCAACCGGAGCTCACTCAATAAAAACTCCACTTCCTCTTTTGTGTATTGTCTGTCGCTCTGTCCGCAGGAGGAATGTGATGCCTCATCCCCCGATCACGGAGGTGAAACCCTCTGGAACGTTCGTTCCACCGGGTTTCCAAAATACGTCTTCGCCCAATATCCCCTGGTGGTGGATGTGGATAGGCTGAAGGCGCTTCTGGTGGTCGTCTTTATTGTTGACGTAGTAGCTATAGGAGTCGTTGCTAGTGCGTTTTTCGAGGGGAACGAAAGTTCCGACGCTGCGGCCGCAGCAGGAAAAATCGTTCCAGCGGCCATCAAGCTTTACAGCACGCCAATGGGATCCACCGAGGCCATCAACGGAACCCTCGTGGGTGATGTCCAGGTGATAGAGACCCCCGCTGGAACAGCATTCCAGTTCAACGGCTCGGGATACGTAGATCTGAGCAGCGCGCTGCCTGATATCCAAGACCTTAAAGTCGGATCGATATCTCTCTTCTTCAGATTCGAGGAGACGAACCAAAACGTACTTCCCATACTGTACATCGGCGACAGGAAAGGAGAAAACATGTTCATTGTCGAAATAGGGCATCGGGGAGAGGACAACAGGAAGCTCTACGTCACGTGGGTCGAGAATGGAAAACCAGTCCTGTGCTTCGACAGCGGCTTTAACCTCAAGCCGGAGAGATGGTACCACCTCTTTGTCGTTGTGAGTGATGAAGGAAACACTGCCTACCTCAACGGGAGGGAGCTTGTGGGAAGGCATTACAATTTTGGGAACAGTGGCATGAGGTTTTTCATCGCCGACATTCCGAACACGGAAATCATGACTGCCGGCTACGGCAAGACAGCCGATTCAATAACGCCAGAATTCCTGTATTTCAGAGGAGCTGTGATGGGTCTGGAGGTGTACTTAAGACCCCTGAAAGCCTGGGAAGTCCAAAGCTTGCTGGATGAGGTTCGGCAGCGCGTTCGAAAAACTCAGACATCCTAGACCCCGATTTACTCCCCTTTCTCAGCCACTTATCGCATCATCCAGCACCTTCTTCAGGCCCTTCCGCAGGTGCTCCTTCACCGTTGAGGTACTTAAACCAAGCATATCGGCTAGCTCCCGCAGGGTGATCCTCCTGGGTTCATCGAAGTAGCCGCTCTTGTAGGCGAGGAGAAGAACCTCGGCCTGCCTCTTGGTCAGCTTTGAAATGGGGCTCGTTTCAGGCTCTGCATCCTCAACGCTGAGCACTCTCGCGCCGTAAGTTTCCCGGAAGGTTCTCACGACCTCTCCAACGAGCTCATCCTCGCAGAGAATCGAGAGAACGCTCTCGCCGGCCGCAAACGTCCCGCTCTCGAACACAACAAGTCCTCTCTTCTGAAGTTCGAAGAGCCTCTCCGCCTGCTCCTTCTGGGGTCCGAAGGAGGCCCGCAGATATATGAGGTAATGCTCGTTGCGCGGGAAGGCCTTGACGTCCTTCGTGTGCGGAAGCGATTTCAGCCGCTCAAGTATCTCCTCCGGATTTACGCCATCTTTGAACTTAATCTCAACCAGCTTAACGACGTCGGTGTCTATGGTGAAGTACGTGTCGCCGTAGGCCCACTCTATCGCTTCGAGGAAAAGCCCCTGTAGAGACTCTCACTGTTGGGAATTACGATTTTCAGGCGCTTCATGACCATCATGGGATATACTGGGGCTATGGTATATTACCCTTTTGCAGGTTCAGGAACGGGTCATCTCTTCAAACTGAATCAAGACCTCCTCCTTTCTCCTTATCAGGTTCTGCCTCGCCATTTCCTTTCCGTCCTTGAGGTAGACTAGGGTAGGGATGTTGAGAATCTCAAAGTGATTCACCAGCCCGTCCCACTCGCCGGCATTCACGTGAATGATCTTAACCTCCGGGAACTCCCCGCTCAGCTCTTCCATGAAGCCCTCCACCATCCTGCAGGGCGGACATCCAGGGATGGAGAACCACAGCACGACCTTCCCCTCCCGAAAGTTGGTTTTGCCCTCGTACTCGATTATCATCTCGACCACCTCACACCTTGGCCCTCTTCAGCAGGAGCGAGTTGGTGACGACGCTGGCGCTGCTTATGCTCATCGCTCCGGCCGCCCACTCCGGCTGGAAGCTTACCCCGAAGAAAACGAACGCCAGACCGGCCGCGAAGGGGATCAGCATCGTGTTGTAGAACATCGCCCAGAAGATGTTCTGCTTAATCTTCGAGAGTGTCTTTTGGCTGAGCTTTATTGCCCTGACAACGTCCATGGGGTCGTTCTTTATGAGGACTATATCCCCGCTCTCCATGGCTATGTCCGTTGCATTGCCGACGGCTATGCCTATATCCGCCTGGGCCAGAGCAGGGGCATCGTTTATTCCATCTCCAACAAAAATGACTACCTCTCCCTTCTCCTGAAGCTTCTTCACTTCGTTTGCTTTATCCTGGGGTAAAATTTCTGCTAAAACGTAATCTATGTTAACCTGCTTAGCTATCGCTTCTGCGGTTCTTCTATTGTCGCCGGTAATCATTCCAACTTTCTTGCCCATTTTGTGAAGCTCCTCTATCGCTTCTCTCGCACCTTCTTTGATTGTGTCCGCTATCCCAATAACCCCTACTATTTTTCCGTCAATTGCCACTATTATTGCCGTTTTAGCTTCATCTTCAAGCTTAAGGAGAGCTTTTTCAGCCTCTCCTTCTATTGAATAACCATTCTCTTTGAACAGCTTTCTATTTCCGGCCAAGATTTCCTTCCCATCCACTACCGCCTTTACTCCCTTGCCGGTTATTGCCTCAAAGCTTTGGGGCTCTTTGTCCTCTAATCCGAGCTCTTGAGCTTTCCTAACTATGGCCTCTCCTAGTGGGTGCTCTGAGCGCTTTTCAGCTGAAGCTATTAAGCTCAAAAGCTCTTTCTTATCCATGCCAAAAGTCACTACATCTGTAACTTCAGGTGTCCCCTTTGTTAGCGTCCCCGTCTTATCGAAGAGAACTATCGTGGCTTTCCTTGCTATTTCCAGTACTTCACCGTTCTTAATTAAAATGCCCATTTCGGCACCTTTACCCATTCCAACGGTTAAAGCCGTTGGAGTTGCCAAGCCAAAGGCACATGGGCAGGCAATCACCAAAACGCTAAGCAGTGTTGTGAAGGCGAAGAGCAAGGGCTGGTCAGCTATGAAGTACCAGTATCCAAAGGAGATTAGTGCTACTGTCAAAACGGTTGGAATGAAGTATGTAACGACTTTGTCCGCTAATCTCTGAATTGGTGGTCTTGTATTTTGTGCCTCCTCAACGAGCCTAATTATTTGTGCCAGAACGGTGTCCCTTCCGACCCTCTTTGCCTCGATTTTAAGCACGGAGTTCTTGTTAATCGTTCCGCCGATAACCTCGTCGCCCTTCTTCTTCAAATTTGGAATTGGTTCTCCGGTAACCATCGATTCGTCAACGTAGCTTTCTCCCTCAATTACAATTCCATCGACTGGGATCCTCTCTCCAGGTTTGACTATAACAATATCGCCGACTTTAACTTCGCTTATTGGAACTTCAATATCTTTTCCATCCCTAATTACGGTTGCCTTTTTAGCCTGAAGCCCCATGAGCTTTTTAATTGTCTCACTCGTTCTTCCTTTGGCCAAGGTCTCCAAGTAGCGTCCAAGCAGGAGGAAGGCCATCAGCAAAACGCTTGCCTCATAAAAGTTGAACTCTCTCGGAATAATTCCTATTGTAGCTAAAACGCTTGCAAAATAAGCAGACCCAATTCCCATGGAGTACATGACCTCCATGTTCAAGCTTTTGTGCTTCACTGAATTGAGAGCCTTTCCAAAGATATCCCTTCCAGCGTAGATTATTGCCAGAGTTGCCAGCAGGAATTGAATGTAAATTAAGCTGGGAATTTCAATTCCAAACCTGTGAAGCTGCGTTGAGGCGAAGAGAGGTATTCCTATCCCCCAAGCAACTGCAAGTTTTTTCTTCATTTCCCTTATGTGCTTCTCTCGAACCTCTTTTTCTACGTCATAGCTTTCCTCACCTTCAACTCCCAAGAATTGGTAGCCAACCTCTTCAATTGCTCTTTTAATGTCTTCCATACTTACTAAACTTGGATCATAGCTTACCTTAGCCTTCTCAGTTGCCAAATTGATCTGGGCATCTAAAACCCCAGGGAGCTCTTTAAGAGCTACTTCAATGGTTTTAACACACATTGCACAGGTCATTCCACCGATTTTTATTATTGCATTCCTCTTTTCCCTTACAACTGTATAACCGAGCTCTTCAATCGTCTTTATAATCTGATTCAGGCTGACCATTGACTCATCGAAGTCAACGTAAACATTTTCAGAGTTTAAATTGGCCCTGGCATCTTTAACACCATCAAGCTCTTTTAGAGCCGTTTCTATAGTTTTAACACACATTGCACATGTCATTCCATTAACCTTAAGCGTGAGCTTCATAACAGACACCGATATTTACTAAACAGTAAGTCTTAAGGAGATTATTTTTATCAAAGTGTAAATATTAGCTGAAGAATTTTTATATTTTGAAAACAAATAATCATAGGTGTTTATCATGGTAAAGTTGGACGAAATAGATTTCTAGAACGTCTTGAGAAGGAGGGGGTTATTCAGCGCTACACAATTAAACTCAGCTCAGAACTCCAGAGGGCCCACAACGTCGTTGCTCTTATCATCAAAACAGACAAACCCGAGAAGTTACAGGAGTTCGAGGAAATCATTGAGATCAATCGCTTCACGAGTAAGAAGTACCTCATAAAAGTGGCTGTCGAAGACATGGAGGGGCTGAGAAACGTAATAGAAGGTGCCGGTTTTGAGGTGCTTGAGATAATGCCCATCCTAGAGAGCATCGAGAAAGAACACCCTCCAAAGATCAAAGTGCCGTTCAAATGCGACTATTGTGGAAAAGAGATTGTCGGAGAGCCAATAGTCTATAAGTACCACAATAGAGTTTACTTCTTCTGCTGTCCTACATGTTTGAGGGAATTCAAGAGAACAAGAGAAAAACATATAGAAAATCCAAGCTAAAACACATTCACAAACATTGGAGGGGATTGATAAGTCTCCTTAAATTATTTTCTACTTTTTCTTTTGAAAACTTCACCCTTTAGGATGGAGATGTAGTAATTTTGATATTGCCCTATGAGGAGTGAACTCTTAACTATCTTGGTTAACATTTTGGTTGACGAAAAAGAGGCATTGAGTGGCTGTATTAATAACTTATCTATCTATATAAGTCTATATAAGCTAAAGTATCCTCAGAGAACAGACTGATAATAAATCCAGGGACAATTGTAATTTATCTTGCGCTAAGATATTTGTTATGAGCCCTCCTATGATCCTGGCTATGTAGAGGAAATGTTATCTACGAGTAAAAATCTAAAATCTTAGTATTCCTGTTAGACATTATTCTGCAATGACAAATGGAGTATTCGAGGATCCTGAGAGAACTTTAGTAATCATCACGAAGCATCCAATACATACAAATAACATTACCATTTATTTTGTTTTGTTATAATGTTCTATTGCCCGTAGGAAAAATTCTGCGTTTGTCGTGAATCCTTGGGGAAACATCTTCAGTGTGCACCTACAATAAAGACAACGAACTAATTGTGGGTCCAGATGGTTCCATTTATAAGTGTACATCAGCCATTGGATTGGATAGATTCAAAGTAGCATCAAAAGAAGAGGTATTTTATAATCAAGAGTTATTTTTAGTAAAATTTTATTGAAGGAGGCAAGGGCGATAATTATTGCTGGAGCTGTCAGTATTTCCCGGTATGTGGGGGAGGATGTGTATACAATGCGTGGATTGAGGGTAAAAAGAAGGACTGCTGGGCTATATTTCACCAAAAAACACTACCAAAATTTGCAGAGATGTTATTAGAAATGGATGAAGTAGAACCCGATATTTGGGTACCCTTAGAAAAGTAATCCCCACAGTATAACAAAACTATAAAAATTACAATATACTCCAAAAAAGACAAGATTATCAACGCATGGTGACTTACTATGAATAACGAGGTAATCCAAATTATTGGCGTCTCCAAATTTTTCGGAAATATCAAGGTGCTAAAGAATATAAATCTCAGAATTCGTGAGGGGGACTTTGTGGTAATAGCAGGAGAAAACGGTTCGGGTAAGACAACACTTCTTAAAATAATGACAGGTCTGTTAATCCCAGATGAAGGCGAAGTTAGAGTCTTAGGGTTTGATGCCTCTAAAGACTGGAAAAAACTTTCTAAGTACATTGGTGTTGCATTGGCAAATGAAAGGAGCTTATATTGGAAGCTTACGGGCCTGGAAAATTTAGAGATATTTGCCGGACTTTATGGAGTCAAAAAAGGAAAAAGAAGGGCATTGGAGTTGCTGGATAAGCTCAATCTGATACATGCAAAAGATAAACTCGTAGAGGAATATTCAAGCGGTATGCGGCGGAAATTGCTTTTAGCTAAAGCCACAATTCATGACCCAAAAATCTTGTTTCTTGATGAGATACTTAACGGTCTTGATCCCAAATCCTACATAGAGATTATAGAGTTCCTTAAGGAATTGAACCAAAATGGGACAACAATTGTTTTAATTAGCCATGTCCTTCATGATTTGCCCCAAGAAGCTAGGCTGATAGTTATGAAAGATGGCAGGATTATACTTGACGATAAGCTTTCGAAGTTCAAACTGGATGGTGGTATAAGAATTAAAGCAACGATTAACGGAAGAGAAATTGAAAGAATAGTATCTGAAAATGAGCTTGATAAAACACTAATAGAGCTCACAAAAAGTGGGGCTAAGAACATTCAAATTGAAAGAGATGACTTATACTCCATTTTAAGGAGGATTCTTAAATGATTAATGTAAAAGGCATTCTTACAATTGCCAAAAAGGAATGCAAGATACAGCTTCGATACCGGGTAGTGTGGCTTAACTTTGCCTTAACACCATTCTTTATGTTGGCCCCGTGGGTTCTAACCGCTAAGATGTTCTCCTCGGACTTCGGTGAAGCTGTTTTAGTTGGCTCTCTCATGTGGTACTGGCTCAATCAATACTTTTTTGGAGTTCAAGAAGCATTCGAAGAGGAGAGGGAAGAGGGGACTTTAATAAGTATTGCTTTAGCCCCAATCTCACTGCTGGAGTTTCTGATTGGAAAAGGAATGTGGATTCTTGTGGAATGTATATACATAACGGGCGTTACTATGATAATCTTCTGGGCTCTGGGAATATCGCAGGCAACGTCATTTCAGATGTTCGTCCTCTATATACTCTCCGGGTTGTATATGTTTGCATTTTCTATCCTCTGGGGGGCCTTAGTGTTGCAATTCAGAAGGATTGCAGGTATAAATTTTATAACTCAAGAAATCCTGGGGATGGCCTCTGGTGTCACCGCTAATATTACTGCTTATCCTAGATTAGTGAGAATCGTAGCTTATGCTATTCCTCTATCATATACCATAAAAATCGGTAGGGGAATTTTGCAGGGGAGAACTTTCTTTGAAGTTCTTTTTGATTTTGCTATTCTGACTATCATAACGTTCTTGTATTTTTCTATAGGGGCGGTACTGCTCAAAAGGGCTGAAAATAATCTGAGGATTAAAGGGGGATGGGAAGCTTGGTGAGGTTCTTATATCTAGCAAAAGCATCCCTATTAACTGCAAAGCGTTATAAGATAGATTGGTATGGCAACGTTTTAATGCCCATTCTTGGTGTTCTCCCGGTCATTATTGCAGTCTGGTACGGAAACAGAATTGGCTTTCTGGATTTCTCAGATGTTGTTGGGACTGAAAAGTTCTTTGAATATTACATTCTTGGGGTTACATACTGGAACTATGTTGAGGCAGTCTGGGCATCAATTTTTATGCTGAGGGAACACATGAGAATTGGACAGTTAGAGGAACTCCTCCTTACTCCAGTTAAGCCGTGGGAATATATCCTCGGCTGGTCTTTCTTGGCAATAATCTTGACAACGGTTAGTTCCATGCCGTTGATTTTAATAGCTATTGCAGTAAACATCTTTCATACGAGCATAAAAGCATACATTCTGGCAACCTTCATATTTTTAATTTCAATGATAGCCTCTTTTGGTTTTGCATTTTTAATTTTTGGTTTAACGTTAGTGATTAGAGAAGGCGATGAAATAGTTTCATTACTTGGAAATGCTGCTCCTCTTTTAGGGGGCCTCTACTTTCCTGTAACTCTGCTTCCAACGCCATTATTAATTATCTCCTATGTATTTCCATTCACCTGGGGGGTTGATCTACTCAGGACTGTTTTTTTAGGTTCCAAAACAATTCTCAGCTTTGAAACTGAACTGATACTTCTCTTTATAATGTCCCTTGGGTACTTTGGAATGGGGATTCTAAGCTACAAATTACTCGAGATTAAAATGAGAAGAAAAGGAATTCAGGGATTTTAATAGGAATTGTAGGAATAACTTTGGGAAAAGTTTCTAGAAAGAACCCAAAAATATGCCTCGCCAATCGTTAGAACGGTTATCTTTGTCCTTAATGTTATTTTAGTACCCACTCACCATATGCAAAATATCAAAAATGCCATTTTCAAAATATCCTTGGAGGTGAGGATAGTGAGATTTTGTTATAGGTGTGGAATCAGCGAGGATGAGGGTGGTCCTCTAATTAATGGCCTTTGTCAAGTTTGTTTTAGAAAGGAGAATCCAGTTCTTTTAATTCCCTCTGAGATAAATACTGAACTCTGTCAGAACTGTGGGAGCTATAAGAAGAGAGGTGTTTGGGTTGACCCAGTTAACTATGAGCTTGATGCCCTGATATTCGAGGTAGCTGAGAATGCGCTACTTGAGGCTATAGAGGATTCCCTGTCCAATGTAAAGGAATATGAGGTAGTTGACTGGGAGGAGCTCGAAGAAATTAGGAACATTCCTGTAGGAAAGGCATTTATAGCGTTTAGAGTGCTAGATTACCATATAGAGCACTTTCCTGCAATAGTCATCTATGAGGTTAGGGCCAAGGCTAGGATTCATGAACTTCAAGTTGAACCCCACGACGAAGTCAGGACGACAACGGTTTTTGTAAGGCAAACCGTATGTCCGAGATGCCAGAAGTTTCTTGCAGGTTATTATGAGGCAATACTTCAAGTTAGGGTTGAGGATAGGAAGTTCACGAAAGAGGAAAGGGAAGAAATAACGAAGCTTGTTCAGGAGAAAGTCGATGAAATCATGAGGAAAGACAGGATGGGGTTTATACAGGACACCATAGAGAAGGAAGAGGGAATAGACTTTTACATGGGCTCAACGAGCGCAGCTAGGAAGCTTGCCAATGCAATAAAAGAGAAATATGGGGGAGTTATAAGTGAGGCCTACGAGCTTGTAGGCTTGGACAGAATGACCAGCAAAGAAGTTTACAGGACGAGCGTTACAATAAGACTTCCAAAATTCAGAAAGGGCGACATAGTGGAGGATAGGCATGGGAGAGTGTATAGGGTTGAAAATGTCGATGGAAAAGGGATGAGGCTTAAGAACCTCGAAACATGGGAAAGCGAGCACTATGACTGGAAGACTATAAAAAGAGAAAAGATAGACAAAGTAGAGCATGAAGAGAGGAAGGCCCTCTTAATGGGACAAACCCCGAGAGAAGCCCAGTTCATGGACATGGAAACCTATGAAACCTTTGAATTGCCTAAGCCGAGAGAAAGCCTTGAAGATGGCCAGGTGTATAAGATCGTGAAGGTTAAGGGAAGGATGTATATAAAGGAAAAGGAGGGAGAGAAATGAGCATGATAATAGTCTACACAACATTTCCAAATTGGGAGAGTGCCGAGAAGGTGATAAAAACTCTGCTCGAGGAAAGACTCGTGGCATGTGCGAATTTAAGAGAACACAAGGCCTTTTATTGGTGGCAGGGAAGGATAGAAGAAGATACCGAAGTTGGCGCGATATTAAAAACCAAGGAAGAGCTATGGGATGAAGTTAGGAGAAGGTTAAAAGAGTTGCATCCCTATACAGTTCCAGCAATAATAAAAATTAGAGTTGAGGATGTTAATGAGGACTACCTAAAGTGGCTTATTGAGGAGACTAAATGATGAGTACGGGGCCACCTGAGGGGGTGATGAAGTTTCTCCCAAGGCTGATAGTTATCTGTACATTATGAAATCTAAAAGGTTCTTTGCTTTAGTTTTTCTCTTTAGCTCAACATAAGCCTCGCTTCCGTCGCACTCTATAGAATAATCAACTCCCGCTTCCTCCAAGATGAACCTCATAATCCCAAACGCCAAATGAGATTTCTTTCCCTCCATTTCAACTGCCAAAAATGGGGTCTCGTTCTTTCTTCCCACGATGATGTCGAAGTTTATTCCTCCACATATATCGGCATCAATGAAGCTTATTTTTTCACCAGTTTTCGTTTTTCTGACAAGTGGATTTGAAAATTTTGTCTTTAACTTGTCGATTATTCTAAGAACCTTTTCAAAGTCTTCCTCCCTTAAATCCTCTCTTATTCTTATCCTTTCAATCATTTTGCATCCCAAGTTACGGTAATGTTAAGAATTTAAACATTGCTAATGAACGCATTTGAACATTTGATTAGTTGAAAGCGGAAACATATTTTAAGCATTTGCCGAACTTATGAACGGTGATTGTCGATGGTTTTAATAATCGACACAACATTTAGAGATGCACATCAATCTCTCCTCGCGACAAGATTAAGGACAGAGGATATGCTTCCAATAGCTGAGGACATGGATAAAATAGGCTTTTACTCTATGGAAGTTTGGGGAGGAGCAACTTTTGACGTGTGTATAAGGTATTTAAATGAAGATCCTTGGGAAAGGTTAAGGCTTCTTAGGGAACGAATAAAGAAAACGAAGTTGCAGATGCTGTTACGAGGAAAGAACTTAGTTGGCTACAAACATTACCCCAATGAAGTTGTCGAAAAGTTCATTGAAAAATCCTATGAAAATGGGATAGACATCTTCAGGATTTTTGATGCCCTTAATGACGTCAACAACATGGAACTTGCCATAAGAACCGCAAAGAGAGTCGGAGCAGAGGTTCAAGGTGTCATTGCATATACAACAGGCCCCATCTTTACGCTTGACTACTACCTCGCCAAGACCGAAGAGCTGATAGGGCTGGATGTAGATGTAATAACAATAAAAGACATGGCCGGGCTTCTCACACCGGAAATGGCGTATAAGCTGGTTATTGAAATAAAGCAGACGTATGGAATTCCCGTGAATATTCATACCCATTCAACAACGGGAATGGCAGTTGCAACTTATCTAAAGGCTGTTGAGGCTGGGGTTGATTTCATAGATACCTCCATAAGTCCGTTGGCATTTGGAACCGCACAACCTGGTATCCAGACAGTTTATGAGATGCTACCGAGTGATGAAAAACCAAAACTGAACTTCAACATGATTAGGAAAGTCTCGAAGTACCTCAAATCTATAATAGAAGGGAAGTACTCCACAATACTGAGGAAAGAAGTCCTCCAGGTGAACCCGAATGTTTTGATATATCAAGTTCCTGGAGGCATGATGTCAAACTTGATAACTCAACTCAAGGAGATGAACGCTCTTCATAGGCTAGATGAAGTTCTCAAGGAGATACCTAAGGTGAGGGAAGATCTCGGATGGCCGCCACTTGTCACTCCTGCTAGCCAGATAGTGGGAACACAGGCAGTACTCAACGTTCTTTTTGGGAGGTATAAAATGCTAACAAGAGAAGTGAAAGCTTATCTGCTTGGAAAGTATGGAAAGCCACCTGCCAATGTCAATCCAGAACTTCTAGAGAGGGTTAGGGGAGAGAAAATAAAAGATGATGTGAAATCTCTCGAAGCCTGTAGAAGAGAACTGGTGGAAAGGGGCTTTATAGAGGAAAGCGAGCGTGAAGAGGATGTTCTAACGTTCTGTCTGTTTCCGCAGGTTGCACTTGAATTTTTTAAGAAGAGGAGGCTGAATATAAAAGAGCATAAGCCATTGAAAAATGCTAGGATGTTTAAACTATTGATAAATGGACTTGAATTTGAAGTTGGGATATTGGAATAATGGGAGTCTATACAAGTCTAAAATTCCATAAAGTTGCTTTGAAGAACCACACGGCCTAGAACCTACGATGAGGCTTTATATACCTCACTATAACACCGGCTGTGGCATAACTCATAACTATAAGAATAGGCTCTGCCTTAAATAGAATCTCGTCATGCACGGTAGTTTTTTCGAGCAAAAGTGGAAAATTTATTCCGTTGATCACTGATAATAGTGATAGTCCAATCACAAGTGCTTGGGCTAGAAGAGTTCCAAGTAGTATCGTCATGATGATTAGCAATATCTCATCCTTTATCCTATTCAAAGATAGCATTCGAATATCACCCATAGTAAGTTTAATCTGTTATGGATTTTTTATTTTAATATCTCTTTCTAAGAACTTTATCGAAATAATTACTACTAGAGATTATCATAACTCTCTGAGGTACATTATGAGTCTCCTAGCATCTTCGCACATGTTTGAGTTGTTGAAATACACAAAGCTCTCTTTAATGTGGAAGGAAAGAACCTTGTTCATTATCTTCTTTAGCTCCTCATCACTATACTTATGGGAGTAAATTATCTTACCTCCCTCATATTTCCCATGGAGCCGGTAGTACGTGATGTATCCGCTATGAAGGGGAACTGAAACTAATGGATCAACAACATCTATAACATCAAATTTTCTTGTGAACTTTTTCCTACCCCTCTCACTCCATCCCCTAAGCTCAACTCCAATTTCAAAGTTGCCCCTATCTATCATCGAGAAGAACTTCTCTGCGTTTTCAAAGCTTTCTTCTGTTTCTCTGAAGCTTTTGGGCAGCTGGATTATTATGAACTTCGCCTCGAGAATCTTGGCCTCATGTAACGTAATTCTCCAGAACCTTAGAACATCAGAAGTTGGCCTAAGGAGACCGACGTTTTTTGTGGGTTTTACATTGCTTCTTCTCCATGTTGGGCTGTTTAAAGGGTGAGTTATCCCCTGAAAAGCCTTAAGTGAGAATATAAAGTTCTTGGGAGCTCTTTTTTTCCATTTTTCTAATGTCTTGTCTTGCAAGATTCTATAGAACGTTTGCTGTATCTCGACCGTTCGGAAGTCTTGGAAATATTTTTCTTGTCTTTCACAAAATCCGCAGGTTCCGACTATGATGCTCTCCATAGAAAAGCCTCTGTATTATAAGCTTAAATAGCTTCTCGAAAAAATATTTAAATTGCTAACACCAATACAACTAATTTAGATAAAATTAAAACTTAATGGCTTAGTTATAAAGAATAAATTCGGAATCGTCGTGGCAATCACATACTTTGCCATTATGGACTTATTATGTATTCTCTCCTAGCATTGTTCTAGGGCGTCGGATGGATTAAGAGGATAAACACTGTAGGCCTTAAGCTTATATTCAAGAAGGAGGTCATAGAAGTTTGGGTGGGCCGATGACGATGGTGGGCACTCGCCGAGCTGATGAGGTTGTGGGGGGAGGAGCCAGAGGCCCGCACATTTATAAGCCAAATGCAAGCAAATGTCATTAGGTGAGCCTAATGAAAACCGAAAGGGCTAAGGAGATACTCCTCCAGCTCCTCAAGATTCCCTCCCCATCTGGAAGAGAAGACAGGATCGCGCTCTATATAATGGAGTTTCTTCACAGACTCGACTATGACGTTCATATTGAGAGTGATGGGGAGATAATAGATTTGGTTGTCAATCCAGATTCAGATCTGTTCTTAGAGGTTCATATGGACACCATAGAGCCAAGAGCCGAGCCCTTTGTTAGGGGAAACATTGTGTATGGCACTGGAGCCAGCGACATAAAAGGAGGCATCGCAGCGATCCTGCTAATGCTCGAACAACTCAGGAAAGAAGGAAAAGATCTAAACGTTGGTATAGTTTTTGTCAGCGATGAGGAAAAAGGCGGAAGGGGGTCGGCACTGTTTATGGAGAGATACAGACCAAAGATGGCAATAGTTCTTGAACCAACTGATTTAGAAGTGCATATAGCCCATGCTGGTAATATAGAGGCGTATTTTGAGGTCGATGGCAAGGAAGCTCATGGAGCGTGTCCAGAAAGTGGTGTGAACGCAATTGAACAAGTGTTTGAAATGCTCCAGAAGTTGAAGGGGTTGGAACCATTTAAGGTTAAGGGGAAGTATTTCGACCCTCACATTGGAATTCAGGAACTCATATGTGAGAACCCCTATTACCTAATCCCAGGGCTTTGTAAGGGAAGGTTGGAAGCAAGGTTACTTCCAGAGCAGGAGGTTGAGGATATTCTGGATCTTATAGACCCAATACTTGATGAATACACTCTGAAGTACGAGTATACTGAAATATGGGATGGTTATGAGTTAGATGAAAGTGAGGAAATAGTGCAGATAGCTAAGGAAGCTATGGAGGCTGTTGGGCTTGATGAATTTGGTGCAATGAGAAGCTGGACAGATGCAATAAACTTCACTTATAACGGGACGAAGACGATAGTGTTTGGTCCAGGTAATCTTGACATCTCACATACAAAGTTTGAAAGGATAGACGTGAGAGATGTCGTGAAGGCTAGCGAGTTCTTGATGAAGGTCAATGAAATATACTCAGGAGATAGATAGTCTTCCAAAAATGACATCCCTTACTGCCCAAAGAGTTAGCAAATAGAAAATTCCATACTTTGTTTCCAAATATATTTTAGTCTTAACCGATAAACTTATTAACATATTTGGTTTGTTAATAACTTCTTGATGGCGGATAGGGTGATAGTAGCGTTAATAGTGATAATAATTTTACTTCAAAATAACGTATTAGCATATTCGATAGAATGTCAAAAAGAGGTTCACTTTGGTGACATGTTTGAATGCAAAGTAATGGGAAATGGTAGACTCAAGGACATTAAGATCGTCGAAATAAATGGAAAACCTGTAGATTGGAGCGATCCAATACTTATATTTTCTAGAGGCGTTGAAGTTATTAGCTATAAGCTTAATAACGTAAATGTCTCCCTCCCCGTCACCATTGTTGTCTCTTCATACGGAATTCTTTCTAAATACTCTAGGACTACCCCCTTTTATAGGTACAAATGGGCTCTCTATAATAAGGATTTCGTCATAACTTTCAAGATTAACAATCAAACTGTATCAACAACAATCAAAATAAGTGGAGAAGTTCTTGATGAAAAAATGAAGAAGAAATTGAATTTAACATTCTTATTTTTAGGGGTAGTAGTGTTGATTTTCGGAGTTATACACATATTGCAGAAAATATTTAGACACAATGATACCTCTCAGAGGACCCAGATGAAATTGCCTGGAAACGTTTCGGTTAGAATTCAATATGTTTCTATGGCGTGGAGCTTTACATGGTTGATGTTTCCTCTATCGGCTTCTCTCCACTATCTTTTAGGAACCTCCGGAAGAGAATTTGAAAATTTTGCACTGGCTGGCGGGATATATATGTTGCTTATTGCAATTCTAGTAACGGCTTCATATCTTGGTGAAATAAGGAAAAGAAAAATAAAGCCTGTTACAGGAGTAGAGTGGATACCTGGCTCTCTAATTTTTCCATTATTGGCTGAGGAAAGCAAATTGACGATACTGGTCCTTCTAATATTCCTCGTAGCGTTCCTCCTAAGCAAAGACGAAACTCTAAACGGAGTTTTTCAAAGAATGGGTGTTATTGTAACCCTTATATGGCCCTTTATCTTTTATATCCTTTATCCAGGAGATCTAGGAGTTTTCATAATTTTCCTTGTTCTATCCTGGATATATTTCTTCCTTCTAGCAAAGACACGTGAAGATGTTGTTGAGGATCTGGACGCAATAATAGATTCTCATAGATCTGATTTGGTTCTTGCTCCACCCCCATCAGCAAAGGAGTTGGTGGAGAAACTTGATAAAGTAGTTAGAGCAATGAGGTGGGACTATGAGAAAAACCGTGTATCTAGGTCTAATTTTGATTTTGATAATAATTCTTCCACAAGCAAGTGCGATTAGTCTAAAGTGTCAGGAAAATCAAACTCTCGATTTAATAGTATGCACAATAAGTGATGCAAGTCCACAAAAAGTTGAAGTTAATATAATTGCTGTAAATGGCTATCCAGTTGACTGGGGAGTTTTTGTTGTCGAGGATGATGGAAAAATTGTTTATACAAATACTGTTAAAATTCCTGGCAGGATAGCTTTTGATCCTAAATCTATCCTTAGGGATGTTCAGAGGGAAATAGTAGGTAATTCTTTCTCATTTGAGTGTATGCTTTGTGATAAGGTCAACTATTTCACGTTTAAAATTGGAAATTCAACTACGACGGTAAGGATATTCATAAAAAGATGGGGCGACAATAGCTTTGAAAATTTCGTACTAACTTTAATTTTTATTCTGGCCCTTATCAGTTCATTAATCTATGGAGGAGTACTGAAATTTGTTAAAAAGAGATCAAAGAGGGAGGTTATTACAGGGGCAATAAGAGCCTTTTTAGTCGTTGTGGGTTTATTCTTTGGATATATTAATTCTTTCATGTCTTCTCTGATTTTCTATATGCTTGGAAGTTCTGAACATATGGTTTCCGATTACATCCTTTCAAGTCTTATATTTGTGTTAGTATTTTTCATGGCGATGATGGTAGTGACTAAAGGAGGGGATGTTAGGTTTGAAATTCCAAAGAAAAAAGAAATTATGCTGAGTGAGGGACTTCTAGTTCTCTATGGGATTATGTTGTTTTTGAATAAGAATATCGAAAATGATGTTATAGTTTTCAGCACGATAGTGATAGGTGTCTTAGTGTATAGTTATAAAAAGCTTGAAGACGAAATATCACTCGTAATAGGTCATATGGTATTCCTTGCGTGGAGTTTATTCTTATATACAATAAATCCCTCACTCCAAGTGTTTGGGACATATCTCCTTGCCACTATTTCTTTTGTTCTGTTAAGTAATAAATTGACAAGTACTGTCGAGGAAAGTGTTTTAGTGTTTACTTCTCCCCAAAGGGAGAGAAAGTCAGTACTTGGTCCACCCCCAACAGCTAAAGAGATTATAGAAAAGTTTGAAAGAGCGCTCAGAGAATGATTCTAATCTTTTCAAGGACTTCTTTTGGAGTCTTACCGAATATTAGGATCATAGGCTCCTTGCCGACATCTCCCAGGTGGTATATGAGATCAGGCCTCTTCTTTGCCCTAGAAATTGCGGTTTCAATTCCCCATGGGATTGTTGCTCCTTCTCTTTCTTTAACTTCTAAGGGCTCCTCCCTTCTATCATAGAATGATACTATTAAGCCCTCCTCCTTTGCAAGGTCAATTATTTCTTCAGAGTACTTTATGTTTATCGCACTTCTGTATTCCGGATAAAACTTCATATAAGTTAGAACTGCCCTGGCTAGGTGGTCACTTGCTCCAAATTCAACAGGTCCCACAGCTTTTACAGAGTTGCCGTATTTGACTATCCTTCCTTTTACTCCAGCAACATCTTCTTTTGTTCTAGCGTATGGATGTGGTAAGGAATAGACAAAGTTTGTTCCAACCTCGGGAATTAGTTTGACTGGATTTAGGTTCTCAAATTCCCTTACAGCTTTAGTCAGCTCTTCGTAGGTTCTCCACTTCTCTGCTGGAATCTCTATCCATGCAGATTGATTGACTGGGCAGTGACCCTTTCCTATTTTGTGTCCTGTAGCTATCCCCAAGGTTATGAATTCCTTTGCTATTTTTATTGCATCCTCCAGGGGAAATCCCTTCGCAAGATTTGCAGTTATTGCTGCAGAAAAGCTACATCCAGTTCCATGTGTGCACCCTTCAACCCTGGGCGCTCTGTACTCTCTAAACGTTCCATTATGGTAGAGAACGTCAATAGCTTCGTTCCCTTCTATGTGACCACCCTTGACTATAACAGCATGAGCTCCTGTTTCCTCGGCTATCTTTTTTGCGGCTGTTTTTGCGTCCTCCACTGTTTTTATCTTCATTCCGGACAGCTTTTCTGCTTCAAATCTGTTGGGAGTCACGAGTGTTGCTAGGGGAAGGATGTGTTTAATTAAAGCTTCCACAGCGTCTTCTCTGAGTAATGGGGCGCCGCTCTTGGCTATCATTACAGGATCTACAACTAGAGGGAAGTCATATTCCTTTACGGTCTTTGCAACTGCTTTTATAATTTCTGCATTGCTCAGCATTCCTGTTTTTGCTGCATCTACCCCTATGTCTTCTGCAACCGCTTTAATTTGCTCTGAAACAACCTCGGGAGGTATGTCGTGGATGGCGGTGACGGCTTGAGTGTTTTGTGCAGTAACGGAGGTTATTGCAACTAGACCATGAACTCCAAATGCCGTGAATGTCTTAAGATCAGCCTCTATTCCTGCTCCTCCTCCACTATCGCTTCCAGCTATCGTTAGTGCAGTTTTAACAAGTCTCATCTTAACACCTCCTCAACTATTTTTCTAAGTTCTTCCGTGGCTTTTCTAACATTTTCAGCACCCATAACAGCAGATATTACAGCTATTCCAGCCACTCCAGTTCTTAAAACCTCCCTAGCATTTTCAATGTTAATTCCTCCAATTGCAACGACGGGAATTTTAACGTTCTCTACAATTCTTCTCAGCCCTTTAATTCCTATAACTTTAACATCCTTCTTCGTTTTTGTAGGAAAGACCGAGCCAGCCCCAAGATAATCCGCTCCTTCTTTTTCTGCTCTTACAGCTTCTTCAAGGGAATAAACAGAGGCACCAACTATGAGGTTTGGGGCAATTTCCTTTGCCACTTTAATGGGCATATCTTCGGGGCCCAGCTGAACACCGTCTGCATCTACGGCTAGGGCCACGTCTATCCTGTCATCGACAAAGAACAGTGCCCCGTATTCTGTGGTTAGTCTCCTTATTTCTTTTCCCACCTCATACATTTCTTTTGTTGGAGCATTCTTTATTCTGAGCTGAATTGCGGTTGCTCCCCCCTCCAGAGCTTCTCTTACGGATTCAATTTCCGGTTTAAGTCTTCTATCGGTTATTACATATAGCCTTAATCTCTTCCTAAGGTTCAACTTTCACCACCCTCGCCAGCCTCTCTACTTCCTCTGGTGTTAAGGTGTATAGGTTGTCGTAGAGCTTAACATGGAAGCTCCCTGGAGCCTTTGCTTCTTCATAAGCCTTCTCCGCGGCCACTCCAAACACTACGAGGGCTGAAATGCTTGCATTTAGTGGAGTTTCAACGGCGAGGAATGCACCCGTTATTGCGGAAACCATGCAGCCGGTGCCAGTAACCTTACCCAGCATTTCGTGTCCGTTGTAAATTGCATACACGCTCGTGCCATCACTTACGTAGTCAACCTTTCCAGTAACTGCTACCACCGTGGAGAACTCCTCAGCAGCCTTTATTGCGATCTCTTTTGCTTTCTCCTCTTCATAAGCTACAGAATCAACACCTCTTGTTTTCCCATGTTCCCCCAAAAGTGCCGAGATTTCTCCGAAGTTACCCTTTAGGACGCTTATAGCATCTGAAGCGAGTATCTTTAGGGATACTTCTGTTCTTAATTTGGTTGCACCCGCACCAACTGGATCAAGAACTACTGGTTTCTTGTACTCACTTGCTAGCTCGACTGCCTTGAACATTGATTGTATCCAGTGTCTATCAAGGGTCCCGATGTTAATAACGATTGAATCGGCTATCCTTATCATGTCTTCTAGCTCCTCCTCTGCATGGGCCATTACCGGAGATGCTCCAAGGGCAAGCAGGGCGTTGGCTGTTGTGTTCATAACTACAAAATTCGTAATATTGTGAACCAGTGGTTTTCTCTCTCTAACTTTCTCTAGCGCCTCTCCAATCATTTCTCCCACCTTGCGAGGATATAGTAAATCATGGCTGAAAGTAGAAATACCGGGATGCTGGCTCCTATTTTGTTTCCTATTGAACTGAGAATTGGGAAGCTAACGCCTATTAGGGATTCCATGGTAAGTCCAATATATACTATGAATCCAATAACCCATGCTATCACTCCTGATATCTTCAAGCTATTATCCTGGAGGAGCTCTTCGGGGTTGTAGCCTCTCTTCACAAGGAAGTAGTCTGTTATCATTATTGCGGCCAGGGGAACAAAAGCTCCACCAATTAGTAGTAGGAATGATTCGTACTTATCCACTGGAAATACGAGTGCTAGAAGGGTTCCAAGAGTTCCAACGAGAACAACGTGTAGCTTGGCATTTGCCTTAGGATTGATGTTCTTCCATGTCACAGATGCTGAGTATATATCCATGAACGTTGTGTTTAGTGTTGAAACAAGTACTATAAGCATAGCGGGGATTCCAAGCCCATAAGCTGCTATTATACTTATTGGGTCAGGTTGCTTTACGGCTATATTGCTTAGTGCCCCCAGGAAGTAACAGAAGGCAGATCCTACAAGATGACCAAGATAAGTTCCCCATGCGGCGTCATTTTTAGTTTTTGCAAATCTAGCATAGTCTGCTATTGTTGGGGCCCAGCTTAATGGCATTGCTATTACCAAATCCAAAGCTATCAACAATGGTAGTCCTCCCTCTCCAGGCCTGCTCCAGAGGTCTTGGAAGGAGTATTTTGAAAATATCACGAATAGGAGCCATATGCTTAGTATTCCGAGAAGAACTACGGAGGCCTTTTCTAGCCACTTCCACTTTTCTGGTCCAACTAAAGTCCATAGTGTAACGAGTATACCAAGTACGATGACCCATGCCATATAAGTTCCGGGAAATATTACATCCAAGGCCCTTCCACCAACTATCAACATTATTGCAGTCCAGCCGATTAGCTGGAGGTAATTGAGGAAAGATGGAAGGACTGACCCGACTCTGCCCAGTGGACCTCTTGAAAGAACCATAGTCGGTAAACCAGTTTCCTGTCCCTCTATTGCTATCAAACTCATGACGGCATTCCCAAGCAAGTGACCTAGTATTATTATGAGGAGTGCTTCTTTAAGAGAGAGGTATGGAGTTAGAAGGGCTCCTGCCCATATAACAGCTATTCCAAAGTCCGCTCCAAACCATACTGAGAAGTTGCTCCAGAAGTCGAATACTCTCTCTTTCACGGGTTTTATGTCATACATATTCTCCACCCCTGTATGCTATATCCCAGAATAGTAGCTCGAACTTTGAGGTTTCCAGAAACACTTTCTTAGCCTTTAATTTCTCAAATTCTCCATGTTTCTCAGCGAGCTCGTTGAGAATCCTTTCAATATTACTAACGTATTTTTCAAATTCTTTTGAGCTCCAATGGTCTATAAATTCCTGATATGGACTTTCTTCCTTTAAATTGTTCTTTACCCAGTTCCATGCTTCATAGTATGCTTTTTCTTCACAATAAAATGCTGTAAAACCTTCGAGAAAGCTGCCCAATGAGGCAACATTTAGGAGATAGTTTACGTATGCCTTTGCTCTCCAGTCGATTTCTTCACTCCCCACATCAATGCCCAGCTCCTTTGCCTTCTTTTCGAACATTTCGAGCTCTTTGGAGATGTAATATATGGACTCAGAAAAGAATGGCAACAGGTCATCTGGGGCTTTTGACATTAAGAGGGCCATAAATCTGAGGGCATTCTTCACGAAGTAGTAGTCGTTAACAAGCCATTTAGCGAAGTTCTCTTTTCTTATTTTATTGTCTGCAATTTCTTGGAGAAATCTATGTGGGAGGAATCTTTTCCATATTGGAGTGGCTTCCTTGAGTAACTCTTCAGAGAACATCGCTACCCCTCCATGCCATTTCCCAAAATGCAAGCTCAAACTTACTTCCTGTTACGAAAATTCTCTTTAGACGCTCGTATTCTCCCCCAAGAGAGTCAATGATTTTCCTTAGCCTCTCTACAAGATTAAGATATTCTTTGCTTAGGTAAACCTCTCCCCATTCCTTGTAAATTCTGACTGGGTTCTTCTCAAGTCTCTCTTTGTGGTATTTAGCAATCTCAGCATAACTCCAGAAGCAGGGAAGAAGAGCTGTTAATCCTTCGGCAACAGTGCCCTTGTAGGCTGTTGAAAGCATGAAGTCCATGTATGCGGAGTTCACAAGGGTAGGTTCTGTTTTTATTGCCTCCTCGAGTGTAAGGTCAAGCTTTTGGAGAAGCTCCTCGTAATTCCTCATTTCAGTTGTTATCTCCTCCTTTGCTAGCTCTAGAATTTCTGCAATTAGTGGATACTCAGCTTTAGAGGCTATTACAGAGAGGGCTCTTGTTAAGCCAACCAAGTAATTGAAGTCTTGAAGGACATAAAATTTAAACTTCTCAATTGGAAGGTCTCCAGAATACAGCTGAACAACGAAGGGGTGATTAAATATTCTTCTCCATATCTCATCTGATTCTTTCCTTAGTTTTTCGGTTATCACACCCACCACCGAGTAGTCACTAGAATGATGTTTTTATAACTCTTTTGTTGAAAATCATAACATGGTTATAAAGTGGAATAAAAAATAAAGGGTTTATTTTCTCTCATATATGCCAACAAGCTCCGCTTCAGCCAGAATATGACCTTTCATAGCTTTCTCTAGCTCCTTTTTTGTACTACCTGGCTTTAATGAAAGCTCCGTGTCTAGGGCATAAATTTTGAAGTGATAATGATGAACTCCATGACTCCGAGGTGGGCATGGTCCATTATACCCAACCCTGCCAAAATCATTAATCCCTTGAATCATGTGGATAGGCTTTTCAACAACAGCTTCTTTGGGTATTCCTTCCGGAATTTCGGTAGTGACTGGAATGTTCCAGGCAACCCAGTGTATGAAAGTTCCACCAGGAGCGTCTGGATCTTCAACAATTATTGCTAGGGTTTTGGCATTTTCTGGAATGTTCTCAATTCTCAGTGGAGGATTTATATCAGCTCCCTCGCAGGTATACTTTTTTGGTATAATACCATTTTCTTCAAAAACAGAAGATACCTTCATTTTTTCTCCACCCCCGATGCAACCCGAAGCTAAAATTATTAAAATCAAGAGATAACTGGCTGTCTTCATATAACGTTCCCCCTGAAGACATCTCTAATGGGGATCATTATTTTCCGAGTTTTCGCTTTCATAGCCCATATATCTTTAATGATATTTACTATTAACGTGTCTTTATCCTGTTCAAGTCTCAGTACTGAGGTTACGAGATCCTCTAATATAGGGAGGGGTTTAGACATCAGGTTATCAACAAGGGGATACTCAAAGAAATAAAAGGCGATTCTGTTTTCGTTCGTTATAAATTCTTTTATTGCCCCTATTATTGTACTTATTTCTACTGGGTTATCATTTAGCACGAAAAGTCTATCCAATCCAAACACAAGGTCAAAGAACTGCTCTTTGGGAGCGACTTTTTCGAAAGCTTCTCTGTATATGGTTAGGTACATTCTTAGATCACTTTCAAATGGTACCTTTTTTGCTATTTCTCCAATATCCTTAACGCCTCCTATTTTGAATATTTTCATGTTTTCAGCCTTTAATATATCAACTCCCATGAGCTTGAGATGTTCTGCATAGATGGGGAACGTGTCTAAAATATCTTCAACTAGGATGGGTACATTTAAAATTCTTGATGCTTCAAATATGGCCTTTATGAGAATTTCTATTCCTATTTTTGCTGAATTTTCAACTATTATTGTTTCTCCAAATTTCTTTTCAAGAATGAGTGAGTTTAGAAGCTGTAATGTCATAACTCACCACCTATATCTACTGTTATCTCTCTACCAATGAAATCTGGAGCGGTAGTTTTCAAAATTCTAACATGTGCATTAGTTGATATTGGTTCTATTTCTGCAATGCTACTTGCTATCCTTTCTAACTCTATTTTAATTGGAAACGGAAGTGTTTCTAAGACGTCCTTGTTTACTAGGTAGAATGCCTTTCTTGAAGTGTTACCCAAAAACCTCTGAACTTCCATAAGAGAGAGGTATATTTCTAAAGGGCTATTCATTGACTTGAATAGTGCCTCAATGCCAAGAACTATGTTAATGTACTCTCCCAGCTCTTTTGATATTTCCTCAAAAATTTTTGAGTATTCTCTCAGGTATACCCTGGGTTCTGAAGTTCTTTTGATTTCCCCTACTACCTTTCCGATTCTCTGCTTTCCTCCCGTTTTTATTACATAAGCCTCACCAAGATTCAGATTAATCCCAAGAAGTCTAAGTCGGGTTATAAGGACTGCTAGAGCGTCGAAGTTGTCATCTATTAGGACGGGAATTTCTTTTTCTCTTGCATACTGCAACAGTTTTAAAACAACGAACTCGGGAACGAAGGAAGGTGGATAAGTTATTAGGATAGTTTCACCAAATTTTGGAACGTCGAATAGTTTGAGTATGATATCCTCCAAAATACATCACCAATCTCTTTGATAATCCAAGAAATAAAAAATTTGTGAAGAATGGTACTAAGTTTCTCTGAATAGTCCGTACTTCTTTGGATCATAGAAGGGTGGAGTGACTGTGACTGCTTTCTTTCTCTGTCCTCTTATCTCTATCTCAATCTCAATTCCAGGCTTTGCATATTCTTCTTTAACAAAGGCGATCCCTATTCCAATGCCAAGAAGTGGGGACATTGTTCCACTCGTAACTTCTCCTATTTCCTTACCTTCTGCATATACCTTGTATCCTTCCCTTGGAATTCCTTTATCCACCATCTTGAAGTGGACAAGTTTTCTTCCTAGCCCTCTCTCTTTCTGCTTGAGTAATGCTTCTTTTCCTATGAAGTCCTTATCCCAGTATATTGCAAACTCAAGGTTAGCTTGGAGGGGGGTAACCTCATCTATGTCCGTGCTTAAAAGCTGTAATTCTTTGGTCTCATTTCCGTAAAGCGTGTAACCGGCCTCAAGTCTCAGCGTATCTCTTGCTCCTAGGCCAGCAGGCTTAATTCCATACTTCTTACCTTCCTCAAGTATTCTCTCCCAAACGTGGAGGGCCTTTTCTGGTTCTCCCCTCTTACTTTCATCTGGATGGTAGGGGTTTGCATCTTCTATGTACACTTCGAATCCATTTTCTCCAGTGTACCCGCTTCTTGAAAGTAGCATTTTAATTCCGTCGAGTTCCACCCATCTTGCTTGGAACCACCACATTTCGTTTATGTCTATTCCGAACAGATCCTTGGCTAAATCCCTGGCTTTTGGACCTTGAACTGCAAACATTGCTATGTCGTAGGTTTTGAGCTCTATCTCTAAATCCAACTTCGTGAACTGTTCTATTGTTTTCTTTAGGTATGTAAACCAAGCATAGAGCTTCTCAAAAGCATCAGCGTCACAAATCATAAAGTACTCGTTGTTTCCCATATTGAAGACGAGGGTTTCATCCTTTATTGCTCCCCTTTCATTTAGAACGAGAGTATAGGTTCCACTTATTGCTGGCGGTTTACTAATGTCGTTAGTTGTTACGTACTGGAGGAACTTTAGTGCATCCTTGCCCCTAAATACAATTTCTCCCATATGAGAGACATCAAAAACTCCAACTGCATTCCTTACAGCTAGGTGCTCCTCCTTTATGCTTGAGTACCATATAGGCATCTCCCAGCCAGCAAAAACTTCAATTTTCTTTGCATGTTCCTTATGCCAATCAAAAAGATGGACCCTTTTTGCCATTCAGACCACCTCCTCGGAAAATATTTCACTTTCGTAATATAATTTTTGTGTCTTAAATTTTGAGCAGAGCATTGAAAGTTCTCTAGATAGTATAGAATCGTTCATCATTTGTACAAGCGATAATCTGATATACTATTCCCACACAATGAGGTGTTGATGGAGGGAAACTTGCCATTTATAATATTCAAAACAAAGAAAGGGAAGTTTGCAATTGATGCATATCTAATTACGAGGGTGGAAAAGATCGAAAGAATTGCTGTTTTGATAAGAAAAGCTGATAATATGTCTGAGATACCTGAGATACCTGAAAATTTGACAATAAACACAAAGAACTTTGAGGAATTCATTGAATATGCTATGGAAAAAATAAGGAGGAAATCTGGGAAAACAATGAACAGTAGGTTAAGGAAGATGAGACGATGGAATATTTTTAGGTTTCTTGGAATCCCTACGGGTCATTCCAGGCATATCTCGGAAGAAGAGAGGTTAGCAAAGGAAAATAGAGAGGCACTTTTAGCTCTTGGTATTATGGAGAACGTGTTTAGGGGAGAATTAGAGGTTCTTGGTTTTGGAATTGCAAAAGTTGAGTTGAGAGAGGGGCGAGTGTTCCTAAATGGTGCCTTTGATCCCGTGTATACAGAGTTAATAAAAACTGATATGAGAGCAGCAATGGGATTATTAGAGATCCTTAGATAAGCTCTCTTTCAGTCTTTGTCAACCTTCTAGCTCCGTTCTTTGTAATCACGACAGTATCCTCTATTCTAACACCGCCAAATTTCGGTATGTAAATTCCTGGCTCTATAGTTATTACCATGCCTTCCTTTAGAACTGTTTTGTCATACTGGCTTATTCTTGGCCATTCGTGTATCTCAAGGCCGACACCATGGCCTAGACTATGGATGAAGTAGTCCCCATACCCATACTCTTTTATGACATCTCTTGCTATTGAGTCAAGCTCTTTGGCAGTCATTCCGGGCTTTGCCGCTTCTACTGCCTTCTTTTGTGCTTCTAGAACTATTTCATAGATTTCCTTTTGTTTCTCATTCGGGGATCCAACAACTATTGTCCTCGTTATGTCGGAATTATAGTGATTGTAAAGGGCTCCCAAATCAATAACTACTAAATCTCCTTTTTCTATTCTCTTATCGCTGGCTACTCCATGGGGCAATGCAGATCTGTACCCACTTGCGATTATTGTGTCAAATGCGGGCTTTTCAGCTCCGTTCATCTTCATTAAGTACTCAACTTTTGCCGCGACTTCTCTCTCCCTTTTTCCTTCGGTAATTTCCTCTATGGCTGCCATAACTGCTCTATCTGCTATTTCACAAGCTTTTTCAATTATTTCTAGCTCTCCTTTGTCTTTTACTATTCTTAGCTCCTTTATTATGTCATCGACCTTCTTGAACTCCCTAATATCGGCCTTGTTTCTTAACTCTTCAACAAACGAGAAGGAAAGAGAACCCTCTATACCAAGAGTTCTTATTCCTTTAAGTTCTTCATAGAATTCTTCTATTCTCTTAAACTTTTCAACGGGTATTCTGCTCTCTTCTTTTGCCATTTCAAACTCGAGTTCTGGGACATAGAGTTTAATCTCGGAATCTTTTAAGAGAACGTATCCCCCAGACAGAGGAGAAGCACCTGAGAAGTAATAGACGTTTGGAGATTTTGTTATTAATATTCCGTCAAGAGAATTTTTCTCAGCAAATTCCAAAAGTCTCTTAAACTTCTCTTCCATTTTTACCTCACCAAGCTCCATATATCATCTATATAAAAATGTTTTTTGTTAGCTAACCCTGATCATGCAGGCGATACTCGATACCTTTAAATCCCTCAAATTTTAATGCTGAGAAGAAATCTTCAAGACAAGTGAGGTGTTATCATGTTTGGATGGAGGGGAAAGATAGGGCTTATAGTCCCATCATCAAACACCACGATGGAAATGGAGCTACATTCATACTTACCTGAGGGTGTATCTCTTCATACGGCAAGAATGCCATTGAAAAATGTTAATGAGGAAGAGTTAACTAAGATGAGTAGCTATGCAATAGATGCTGCAAAACTACTAGCCGATGCAGAAGTTGAAATAATAGCATTCGGCTGCACTAGTGGATCTTTCATTGGAGGGAAAGACTTTGAGAAGGAGCTGGAAATGAAGATAGAAGAAGAGGTAAACATTGAGACTTTCACCACGAGTACTGCAGTTTTAGAAGCATTGAACATCCTGGACGTTCATTCTTTAATGGTCGTTACGCCGTATATTGAAGAGATAAACCAAAAAGAGAAAGAGTTTCTCGAGGCAAATGGTTTTGAAGTTTTGGATATCAGAGGGCTTGGGATTGAAAGCAATACAGAGATAGGAAAACTTGAACCCTATGTCGCTTACAGGCTTGCAAAAGCAACGTACATAGAGGAGGCAGATGGGATATTCATAAGTTGTACCAACTTCAGAACTTTTGAAATAATAGAGAAGTTGGAAGAGGATTTAGGAATCCCCGTTGTTACGAGCAATCAGGCAACTCTTTGGATGGCTCTTAGAGAGCTAGATATTAAGGAAAAACTGCCCTTGGGAAAACTACTTCGGGAGTACTAATATGATAACGCTTACATTCCTGGGGACTGGTGGAATAAAGCCAACTCCAGAAAGGAATGTTCCAAGCATAGCCATAAAAATTGGAAAAGAGGTTATTCTTTTTGACTGTGGAGAGGGAACGCTCAGACAGCTTGAGATTTCTGGAATAAGTCCTATGAAAATATCAAAAATTTTCATAACGCACTTTCATGGAGATCATTACATTGGTCTGCTCTCCCTTATTCAAACAATGAACCTTTGGGATAGAAAAGAGCCTCTAGAAATTTATGGCCCTCCTGGGGCTGTTACATTTGTGAAAAATCTGTTGAGGACTGGATACTTTTTACCAACATTCAAAATTATCATCAATGAAGTATGGGAGGGGGATGTAATAAAGAATAAGGAATACAAGGTTGTCCCTTTTGAGGTATCGCACGGGGTACCAGCACTTGGGTATGTCTTCAAAGAGAGGGATAAGAGAGGAAATTTTGACTTGGAAAAAATAAAGAGACTTGGATTGTCCCCTGGTCCGTGGATGAAAGAGCTTGAAAAACGAGGGAAGATAGAAATTAGCGGAATTGAGATAAGGTTGGAGGATGTTACAGGGCCTAAGAAAAGGGGGGCAAAAATAGTCTATACTGGAGACACTGAGCCCATAACACTTGGAGACCTTTGTAAAGATTGTGATATGCTTATTCATGAAGCCACATATATCTCACCAGAGGACAGGGGAGAGAGCTACCACTCTACGATAGGGGAGGCTTGTAACTCTTTTGTGGAGAGTAGATGCAAAGTACTAGCACTCTTCCATAGAGGGCCTCGATACAAATATAGTGAATACAAAATTGCCGCAAAGAAAATATGTCCACAAGCTTATGTCCCCAGGGATTTTGACAGAATTCTAGCGGGGAATGGAAATGTCATATTTGAGGTACGTTAGGGTTATTGGAACTGTACATGTACTGCGAGAGAGTATTGAGGAAGTCAGAAGGATAATACTTGAGGAAAGGCCTGACGCTGTTGCAATAGAGCTTGACCACGGAAGACTAGTTGGATTGTTAAGAAAAGAGAAGCTAACTCTTTCTCAAGCATTAAGAATGGGGAAAGTTGGAATTCTAGGATATATTCTTCAGGAGGTTGAGAACTATATAGGAAGAGATTTTGGGGCATTTCCGGGAGAGGAAATGATTGAGGCTTATGAAATTGCAATGTCTTTGAGGATACCAGTCTATCTGATAGATCAACCTATCCATATAACATTACAAAAGCTTCTCGCTGCGCCTACAGTAGAAAAGCTTAGGGCTCTATCTGAAATAGTAAGTATTCCTTTTATCAGGAGAGAGATAGACCTCTCCGACTATAGGGCGATGGAAAGGGAGTTCAAGAGTAAGTATCCAACGTTTTATAGAGTTCTTGTTGAGGAGAGGAACCAATATATGGCAAAAAACTTGATGAGAATTGTTGACTCAATCCTTGAGGAAAAGAAAAAAGCAAAGGTGATTGCTGTAGTTGGGCTTGGACATAAGAAAGGAATAGAAAAAATTCTAAATGCCTACAGCCCGAGAGCGTTGAAGAGCAAGTCTCTGTAAATTCTAAGTCTCCTGAATTCTCTTTCACTAATTCTGTCCATCTTACTAACTTCTTCGTAGAACCTCTCTAGGTCTCTGAGAACTTCTTCAACCATGTCAAAAGAGCCATCTGCTACAGCCCTCAATTTTCCCCTCAGAAAAGGCATAACTTCTTTTGGTCTTCCTAAATAGGCCCAATAAAGCCCTTCTCTTAGAACTGCCTCTAGTATCTCAACGTTCGGTTTCTCCACCCCTCCTTGCCATATTGACCACCAGAGTTTTTTAACCTTTGAGAGTCTATATAAAAATTGTGAAGAAAATGTTGGATAAAAGACAAAATCAGCTGCTATCGTCGTAAACTATACCGGCAAATTGACCATCTTCGAGGGTGACGAAGCTGACCTTTACCTTCTTTCCAGTTTTTGGATCAACGACTACAAAATCTGGTTTTTTGAGGTATTCGCTTGAGGGAATTCTCATGACTAGGTCATAGTGCTTTCTGAGCTCTTTCAAAAATCTCTCTGGGTTCTTTTTAATAACCACCATTTCTTGCACCTCCATATATTAATACTACTTAGAAGTATAAAAGAGTTTCCATAGCCATTTGTTAAAAATTGATTAGACAATAGTCGAAAATTAAGAAAGAAAGTAGTATTAAGAGCTCTGAACTTTGGCAGCTTCAAAGAGTTCACTAACTAAAACAAGGGGATAAAGTTTGTATCCTTCCTTCTCAATATTTTCTTTTGCTCCTTCCTCTCTATCGACGACGACAAATATTCCAACAACCTTTGCGCCTTCATTCTCTAAAATTTTTGCCGCCCTGAGAACGCTCCCGCCTGTTGTTGTCACGTCTTCTACGAGGAGAACTCTGTCTCCTTCCTTTATTTCCCCCTCTATCTGTTTTCCTGTTCCATATTCCTTTTTCTTTTTTCTAATTATTAGAAGGGGCTTCTCAGTCTCGAGGGAGAGGGCAGTAGCTATAGGAACTGCTCCAAGTTCTGGTCCTGCAACCTTGTCGTATTCTAAATTTAATTCCTCAGCCTTTTCTTTTATCATCTTTGCAATTATCTTTAGAGCCTTTGGATTTGTTATTAGCTTCTTTATGTCTATGTAGTAGTTACTCTCCTTCCCCGATGTGAGTACAAAGTGTCCAAACTTTATGCATCCTTCCTCTATAATCATACTTATCAGTTCATCCTTCATGCCATCACCCTTCATCCTCTCATCAGAAAAATTTTATAAATGCTCCATTTCAACCAAGCTTGAAGCTGGGGGTAAGGACCCCGTAGGTGATTATGATTGAAGAGGTTGAGGACTTCATTTTGTGATTAAAGTGATTAGGAGGGGTTTGGTATGGTTCAAAAGGCTCACAGCTTTAGGAGAAAGACTAGAAAAAAGCTTAGGAAGCATCCCAGGAGAAGGGGACTTCCTCCACTTACAAGGTTCCTTCAGGAGTTTGAAGTTGGTCAAAAGGTGCACATAGTAATCGAGCCAAGCTATCACAAAGGTATGCCGGATCCTAGGTTTCACGGCAGAACAGGGACAGTAGTTGGCAAAAGGGGAGATGCATACATAGTAGAAGTACCTGACGGAAATAAGGTAAAAACATTGTTCATCCACCCAGTCCATCTCAGGCCCCAGAAGTGAAGGGCCATGATAGGCAGGAAAAAGCTTGGACAAAGGTATATAACGATAGCAGAGGCTAAAGAGATCTTGCTCAAAAAGCATGAGGAAGGTATCAAGGCAGGCATAGAGGAGCCTTTGTTCTACGAAGCAAGGCTTGCATTGGAGCATGCAGAGAAGTTTGCAAAGCTTCCAGCAGAGAAAGCCAAGGAGGCTGTTAAGGAACTTATGGAATCCTTTGAGTGGATGAATGATAGGATAGCGGCAAAGCTAGTCGATATAATGCCTCAGGATTCACTTGACATAAGAGTTATCTTTGCAAAAGAAGACCACCAGCCTACTGAAGAAGAAATAAAGAAGATTCTTGAAATTTTAGATAAATACAGGGAAAGTTAAGCCCTCTTAGCTTTTTTCTCTTGTTCTTCTTTAAAATTCCTCCCGGTTCTTTTTCAAACCTTCTCATATTCTTCCCACGAATGAAAACAGTTTTATATGACTTCTTTTCTAATAATCTTGGGTGAGATGTATGCAAACAATCATAATTGATGTGAAAGTTCCCCATGACATGAAAGGAGAAATATTAAGGAAGCTTGCTTATATAATTCATGGGAGAATTAGAAAGGCGAAACTCCTCCCTCCAGACAAATTTGGATATAGTGAGATAGTTCTAAACCTCGAAACTGACAATCCCAGAAAAATTTTGAGTGAGATATCAAAATTGAAGATAAAAACTGTGAGAGCTTCAAGCCATTAGGATGTTCTCGAGTATCTTCACTGCCTCTGCAATTCTTTTCTCTGGTTTTTCATCTGTCTTTGGAAGTTCTAGGTTTATGACGACAATTTCTTCATTTCCTTCTTCCTCAATTTCAAAGATCTCTGACTCTTCAATGTCCACGCTTTCAAAAAATGCCTCAAGTTCTGGAGTCAGTATTTTCTTGTTCATTCCGTATACCTCAACTCTCACGAAGTCATTCTTTGATGATACTATTATCGAGACATTGTATTCTCCAATCTTCTTTGTGAACTTCATAGCCTCCCCATACCCTAGGGACTCCTCTTTGAATCCCATATCTCTCAACGTCTTTCTAATTCTCTCAATCTTGTTCCTTATCTTCTTAACTAACTTTCCGCGAAGTCTCATGCTCTCCTCAACTGCCTTCTTTATTATCTCGCCGACTCTCTCAATGTCTCCTTCCCAAATTCCCACAAGCTTAATTCCAGAGCTCGTGGCTCTTATCTCGAGCTTAATTTCATCAGTTTTAAATTCAGAAAGATCCTCTATTCTAAGCTCATTCAAACGGAGAATCTCGAATTCAAGTTTAACGTTTCTCCCAAAAGTAGTCCCTTTAAATTTCATAAGGGGCCTCACCTAGTGAGGGAGATAGGTGGATTATTTAAAAACATTGCTAATGAATGAACTTCGGTGGTGCTATTGAAGATAGGGAAAGTGGAAAAATACATTTTAGAAAAGCTAGAGCAGAAAAAACTTCATTTTGTTCTCATAGACCCTGATGACACAACTCCTGAAGATGCCAATCGGTTGGCTAAGCTCTGTGAGGAAGTAGGAGTAGATGCAATTATGGTTGGAGGCTCCACTGGAGCCGAAGGGGATGTTTTAGATTCTGTGGTTAAAGCAATAAAAGAAGGTACATCCCTTCCTGTAATCCTCTTCCCCGGATCGCATGGGGGAATTAGCAAGTATGCGGATGCAATATTCTTTATGAGTCTCCTTAACTCTAGAAATCCATTCTTCATAACAGGAGCTCAAGCCTTAGGAGCATTTACTGTGAAGAAGTTTGGGTTGGAGCCAATATCAATGGCGTATATCATAGTCGAGCCTGGAGAAACCGTCGGATGGGTTGGAGATGCAAAGCCAATCCCAAGGCACAAGCCCAAGATAGCGGCCGCATATGCCCTGGCGGGACAGTATCTTGGGATGAGACTCGTGTATTTGGAGGCAGGTAGTGGGGCTCCAGAGCCGGTTCCCGCAGAGATGGTTAAAATCGTTAGGAGTGCCATTGACATTCCTTTGATAGTTGGCGGGGGAATTAGAAGTGGAGAACAGGCTAAAAGATTAGTTAAGGCGGGCGCTGATATAATAGTAACTGGAACCGCAATAGAGAGAACCAGATCGATCGAAGAGGCCAGGAAAAAACTGGAAGATTTACGAAGGGGAGTGAGCCTTTGAAGGGTTCTTATGTTCTTTTACTCTATTTGCCTGCAGATGTTACAATAAAGACCAAGGGAAAAACTTTTTTCCTTAGAAAAGGGTTTTATGCATACGTTGGATCTGCCATGAATTCTCTCGAGAAAAGGGTTATGAGACACTTTAAGAAGAATAAAAAGCTTCATTGGCACATTGATTATTTAACATTGTATGCAAAACCAATTATCGCTTATTTAATACCTTCCGATACAAAAATAGAGGAGGAATTATCTCAATTAATCTCAACTCTTGGGGAAGTTATAGCTGGATTTGGTTCTTCGGATTTGAGTGTGAAAGGAAATTTGTTCTTCTTTGGGGAGTATAACCCGAAGGATGTCATTCGAAGGCTTCTGAACAGGCATTACCAGGATATTCTCGAGTTTCCGACTTTTTCCTGAAAGGCAAGCTTATAAAGAAAAAAGTCGGTTGGAATACTCAACTCAATTTTCTCTGTGTCTTTGGAGTGCATGAAAACGGATTTAAAGGAGGCAATAGCTAGATACTGGAATTATAGGGCGCCCATATTTGACTTTTCTTTTGAAAGCCTCGCCCTTTAGGGCGGGGAGGAGGTCAGTTACTTAAAGGGGTTTTCAAGAGAAAAGAGAATATTCAAAGAGAGGCCCAAATTGGTAGGCCTTCCTCGAGGTACCTCTTGAGTAGTCTACCAACAGGGGAGTTCTTTCCAACCTTAACAACACCCTTTTTACTTGGTGTTGCCGTGAACACGTACTCATTTCCGGCATAGAATCTTAATGGCTTCCTAGCGAAGTCTGGAGAGACCCTTAAAACTATGCTCTTTTTCTTTTCCTCAACTTCAACTGGTATTTTCTCTCTGATCTCTGGCTGCTTTTCAGCGAAGCTCTTTACATCAATGCTTATTCCAAGCCTCTTTTCTAGTTCCTGAATTCTCTTTCCTTTCTTTCCTATTATTGCGGGGATATCAAATTCGTCAGCATATATTACTGCCTTGTGCGGGCTCACAACCTCAACCTCAGTATATACGTCAGGCAGGAACCTCTGAATTTCCTGCTTGAGCCTTTTTTCTGCGAGCTTTAATGCCGGTGCTTTTTCTTCCTTCTTTATTGGAACGACGCTGACCTCTTCGCCAAAGGTGTAAATCTCATACTCCAACTGGCCGGTTTCAAAGTCTCTCACTTCTATAACCGGTCTTGCAAGATCCTCTTCCTTCATTCCCGTTGGTACCTTTACCTTATATTCAAGGGTTAAGACCTTTGCAACATTTCCGGCTTTAATGAATATTACTGTGTCGACTATTTGGGGTATCATTCCGAGCTCAACTCTACCTATGAACCTTTGGATAGCGTCTATTGGTTTTGTTGCATGAACTACTCCCACCATCCCAACTCCTGCAAGCCTGAGGTCGGTATAAATTAGGAAGTCGCTTGTTTTTCTCATTTCGTCGAATATAGTGTAGTCTGGCCTCACCAGGAGGAGAACATCTCCCGTTTTCTCCATACTTCCATTTAGTGCGGTATACTGAGTGATTTCTTCAGATACGTTTAAATCTCTAGGCTTTTCCATTGTCTTGACGATCTTCCCCATAGATGCGTACCACTCTGCTAGCGCTTGAACGAATGTTGTCTTACCTGCACCTGGAGGCCCAGCAACTAGAATTCCCTCTGCTTTTTCCTTAAGCCTCTCTAGAAGCTTTTCACTGAGGTTGTAGTCTTCTATCGACAACTTTTTGACGGGTCTTACCGCGGTTATCTCTATCCTGTCGGCAAATGGCGGTCTCGCTATGACTATTCTATAGTTTCTGAGCTGAACAACGGTTGCACCTGGTTCGTCCAGCTCTATGAAGCTTTCTGGGTCTCTCTTCGCTCTCTCGACAATGTCATCTGCAATTTCTTCGAGCTCCTCCTCCGTTAGGGGCTCCTCCCTAATTGGAACTAATCTCCATTCGCCTGGCCTTCCTTTCTTTGCTAACGGTTTAACTCCAGCCTTAAGGTGGACGCTCATAGTTTCTTTGTCGAAAAAGTCCTCTAATCTTGTTTTTGGTTCTCTTCTGCTTTCTAGATAGATGACCTCTATTCCCTTGGCTATAGCTATGTCTCTTTGAACTTGATCTCCGGTTATGAGGATAGCATTCAGCTCTCTGGCAACTTCTCTTACCATATGGTCTATTTCTCCAGCCTTTGCCCTTCTGATTTGCCATAGTTCTGGTCTCTCTCCGTAAAACTCTAGGAGTATTTTTCCCTTGTCCGCAAGCTCTCTAAGCTTTTTGAGTTCTTCTAGGCCTGTGTGACCTATTGCCTTTCCTTCATTCGCCTGGTGCTCTATTTCAGCAACAACAGCTTCTGGTACAACAACCTTAACTTTTTCCTTAACTCGCCTTAAGTACTGGGTGAGCCTCCCATCAACTATCACGCTCGTGTCGGGGACTATTACTCTCACCTCTCTCACCTCAGCCAATGGTGAAATGGTCACTTTATTAGGGTTTCCTCCAAAAGCTTTAAATAACTAAAAGTAATTAAAAATGCTGGGGGTGGTAAAATGCCGCTGGTCGAAACTATCAGAAAGATAAAAGATGCTGAGGAGAAGACACTTAAGGATTACAAAGAACTCCTCAAAGAATTGAGGAAACCTGAAGATGCCGAACTTAAGAGAGTTATCTTGAGACTTGCAGTTGACAAGATCTTCCACAAGGAGTTAATGGAGGCAATTGAGAGAGCGTATAAAGAAGCAACATCTCTTCTTAGAGAGCATCTTGAACCATTCTATCCGGAACTTGAACCAATAAAGGAATCTATTATGGAGCTTGACCAAGGGTTAGCCCTTATACCAGGAATACCCTCCCTACTGCTGCCATTGGATTTCGGAAAAGTTGGGTACAGAATTCCCCCAGAGGAAGCCCTCGAGGAGTTAGTTAAAGGGTTCCCTGATGTATCCATAATTCCTGAGGATAAACTGAACCTACTTAGAGAGAAGCTTAAGGAGATTATGGAACATGAAGAAGAAATGATAGAAGGGTATAGAGACCTTGAAGAAAAAGCAAAGCATCCCATTATCAAGGACATATCAAAATCCGTTCTCCACAACGAGGAGCAGCATGAAGCCGTGTTGAAGAAGATTGCTGAGAAGTTTAGGGAATGATTTTCTCAGAAATATCTTATTTTTTATCGGGAGAGTTTTTACACATATTTGTCCCAAAAGCTACAGAAAAGGGCAAAGCTTTTTAAGGTGGCCTAACTACTATGCACGGGTGAAGGTCATGACAATAAAGGCTCCAACCTTAAATCTCCCAGGACTTGGCGTTGATCCCTTAACACAAAGAATTAAAGAGAAAGAAAAGAAATGGAAGTACAAAATAGCAGTTTTGAGCGGTAAAGGAGGTGTTGGCAAAAGTACAGTGGCAGTAAACCTAACAGCTGCCCTTGCAAAAATGGGATACTTCGTGGGAATATTAGATGCAGACATTCACGGGCCCAACGTAGCTAAAATGCTTGGGGTAGACAAAGCAGAAGTTTTAGCAGAAAAGTTTGAAGATGGCCACTTTGAGATGATACCGCCAATCGCTGATTTCATGGGTCAGGTAACCCCGATAAAAGTTATGAGCATGGGAATGATGGTTCCTGAGGATCAGCCAATAATATGGAGAGGAGCCTTAGTTACAAAGGCAATAAAACAACTCCTAGGAGATGTGAAGTGGGGAGAGCTGGATTTTATGATTATAGACTTTCCACCTGGCACCGGAGATGAAATACTTACAGTAGTTCAAAGCATAAAGCTTGATGCTGCAATAGTAGTAACTACCCCACAAGAAGTGGCTCTTTTGGATACTGGAAAGGCAGTTAACATGATGAAGAAGATGGAAGTTCCCTACATAGCAGTTATTGAGAACATGAGCTATCTAATCTGTCCACATTGTGGAAACAAGATCGACATCTTTGGTGAGGGTGGGGGGGAAAAGCTTGCTGAGAAGGAGGGAGTCGACTTCCTAGGCAAGGTTCCAATAGACCTCAAGGCAAGGGAGGCAAGTGATCTTGGAATTCCAATAGTCCTTTATGGCGACACCCCAGCGGCAAAAGCCTTTATGGAGATAGCAGAAAAGCTTGTAAATAAGTTGAAGGAAATGAAGAAGGATGCAGAAGAGGAGTGAGGGCATACTCTTAGCTCTATTTGGAATGATCCTCTATGGGCTTGAGCCGATAGTTATAAAGGCTAATCCCTCAAACCCAGCAAGCTTTGCTTTCTTTTCTGCTTTCCTTGCATCCCTAATCTTGCTTCCTTTTGTAGATATGAACTCAGTGAAAAATAATATCAAAAAAGGTATACTGATAGGGTTTTTTGGAACTTTCCTTGCCTATCTATCCTATTCTGCAGGTGCGAGACTATCTACAGCAATAAATGCGGCTCTAATAACTAGAGCAGAGGTTCTATTTTCCTTTATTCTTGCCTACATATTCCTTGGAGAGAGAATCACCATTAAGAGGGCTGTATATTCTTTTATAACTTTAGCCGGGGTAATAGCCGTTATAACTCGGGGAAAAATAGTTGAACCTAAAATGGGCGATATCTTGCTTCTTCTGGTTCCTTTCTTTTGGCAACTTGGTCACATAATTGCAAAGAAAACCAATGCAACTCCTCAGACAATAGCTTTCCTCCGTAATATTTTTGGATCCTTGTTCCTTCTACCACTTGCCCTTGTCAGTGGGATGGAATTCACGATTTATTCAGTGCCTGAGGGTGTAATAATAGCTCTTGGTCAAATTATTTGGTATGCATCAATAAGGAGAATAGATCTCTCCCTGGCAACAGCTATAATAACTCCTGCTCCTGCTGTTGCGATCGCTGTCGCCCTTATAATGGGGGAGGAGCTAACATCTTGGCATATCATTGGGTTCACTTTAATAACGGTGGGAACTCTTGGGCTTTCAATTAAAAGGGAACATTAAGTACTTCTGGTCCAATAATGCTCTTTTTCAGGGAATTTTCCTTCCTTGACTTCCCTATTGAATTCGCTTATTGCCCTAAGTATCTCCTCCTTTAGATTTGCGTATCTCTTGGCAAATGGGGGTGAGAAATCTATTAACCCCAAAACATCGTGCCATACGAGCACCTGGCCATCAACGTAGGGTCCAGAACCTATTCCGATTGTTGGTATTGAGACTTCCTCTGTTACGATTTTGGCAACATCTGCATACACAAACTCCAGAACAACAGCAAATGCTCCAGATTTTTCAAGTGCTTTGGCATCCCTAATTATCTCCTCTACTTCCTCATCACTTCCTCCCATAATGCGGTATCCTCCGAGCCTCAGATACCTTTGGGGCGTTAAGCCTGTGTGTCCCATTACTGGGATTCCCATTCTTACAAGCTTTTTAACAAGCTTCCTGTGATCATACCCTCCTTCTATCTTAACTGCATCTGCTCCTGCCCGAATTAGTCTCATAGCGTTTTTAATGCCCTCTTCCACGCTAACTTCATAGCTTCCGAACGGCATATCTGCAAGGACAAGAGCTCTTTTCACGGCCTTTGCAACTGCCTTAGTATGGAACACCATTTGTTCCATAGTTACGTTAAGAGTGTTTTCATCCCCATAAACAACCATACCAAGGGAGTCTCCCACAAAAATTATATCAAACCCAGCCTTATCTGCTAAGAGTGCTGATGGATAATCATAAGCAGTTATCATTGAGATTTTTTCCTTCCCTTTCATCTCCATGATTTTCCTTGGGGTTACTTCTCTCATTTTATCCACCGTATTAAATTGTTAAGAACGGTAATTAACGGTTTCGACGGTTAGTTTTTATATCCTTAAACATGACCTCTTTCGGTGAGAAGAGTGGAGTGGGAAATGGGTCTCCAAGAGGAATATCTCGAGCTAATAAAGGCAGGAAAAAAGAAAATTGAAGGGAGACTGTATGACGAGAAGAGGAGACAGATAAAACCCGGAGACATAATTTCCTTTGAGGGAGGAAGACTTAAGGTTAGGGTAAAGGCAATTAGGGTTTACAAGACCTTCAGAGAAATGCTCGAAAAGGAGGGGATAGAAAACGTTTTACCTGGAGTCGAGAGCATAGAAGAGGGCGTTCAAATATATAGAAAGTTCTATGATGAGGAAAGAGAGAAAAAGTATGGGGTTGTTGCAATAGAAATTGAACCAATGGACTAGACATGCTCCTTTATATCGCTCTTATTCTTTCTCAAGAACTCAAGTGTTGTTTTTATTGCTATCTTAACGGCTTTGACCTCGAGCTCATAACACATGCTTGGAGTGCTCCTTCCAGCCAAAAACGTTTTGTTGACAACTTGATCTGGAGTGTAGGGGACATGGATAAAGCCCGCTTTCTTAGGAAATCCATTGATTTTTGAAAAATGTAACGTTAGAAACATTACATAATTGCAGAGGTATGTTCCAGCACTGTAAGAAAGTCTTGCTGGAATACCATTTTGCCTAAGTTCCTTGACTATAGCTCTAACTGGTAAGGTTGCCATATATGCTAGGGGAGCACCTTCTACGATGGGTTCATCTATAGGCTGATAGCCATCGTTGTCTGGAATTCTTGCATCGAGGATGTTCACAGCTATTCTTTCCACGGCTATATTGCTATAAGTCGGGGCTAATCCGAGGTTTATCACGATATCTGGCTTTATCTCCCTCAAAAGTTCTTCAAGAATTGGTCTAGCTCTCTTCACGGAAACTGGAAGAACTCTTCCAACTATTTCAGCTCCGTCAATAACATTTCCATCGAGCTCCTGGGCAATTCTTTGGGTTGGATTTTTATCATCCCCTCCAAAGGGTTCGAAGCCAGTTATCAAAACCCTCATTAAGATCACCATCGAAATTAAGAAAAGCTATCCAATAAATTAGTTTCTGTTAGCTTTCCTGGACCTCCTCCCTGCCCTGAAGGGCGAGGCTTGAAAAATAAAAAGAGTCATGCTACATATACCTCTAACAGTTCTCCCTCCTTAACACTCCCAAGTGAACCTTCTAGCATTAGGGCAACTTCATCTCCAGGTATTGCAAACTCTACTTTTTCCCTATTTTTCTCTATTTCCATTATGATGCCCGTTCCTTTGCCCTTAATTTTGTAGCCTACTTTTATTATCCCACTCTCCACAGTTCCTATAATGACTTCCCTTCCTAAGATTTTCATCTTCTTCTGGAACTTAACTACAGCAACTGGTTTTTTAGAGACTATCGTAATTTTTTCATTTTTGCCCTCCTTCTTTCTTTTAAAGAACTCAAATATCCCCATTACCATCACCTCATCCTCCAGAGTAAGATTAAAGTCGTGAGAAGGTATGTTGCTCCCAAGAGAATTGTGCTAATTGGGAGTGGTATGAGAAAGAAAACTATGCCAGCTATAACAACAGGAACGAAGACCATTATTAGCAACGCTATTCCATCATATATCCTAAGTTCCGGAATCTCGACTCCCTCTATCTTAAACCCAACATAACTAACCCCAATGCTTGACGTGAGAAAGGGTGTTGAAAGTAAGGGCAGTAGGTATAGAGCACTTAGACCGTTAGACCATGAGGCTAATACAATGAAGACAATTGAGAACGTGAGTGGGCTTAGGGATATTGTGAGTGCTTTGGCAAGTAGGAATTGTCTCTTTGTTATTGGGAGATTTAGGAGAATATCCAACCCCTCCATTTCCATTTTAAAGACAATGTCAAGGAGAATAACACCCAAGGATGAGATAACAACGATCATTAATCCTGTTTCCTCCAGGGGGAAGCCATCCTTGAAGAGGTTCCATATGAAGTATAGACTCATGCCAATTGGAGACAAAAATGCTCCAAGGTAAGAGTTTCTTCGGAATATCATTTTGTAATCCCTTTGGACAAAGGCTAGAATTGGAGATGTTATTGACAATGAATATTCCATTGGAGCTTTCCCGTAAACCTTTATCCCTTCGAGGATCTCGTTTATCTTTTTTATGCTGTATACATACGAAAATGCCGTAGGGATTGCATACAGCATGAACATAATAAATCCTCTTAGGGGCTCTACAACAGTTGCCGCCGCCATCGGGAATATAATCGGGTACTTTTGGAATACTGGAGCGAAGTACTCAACGTTTTTCAGAACGAACCTTGAAACCAGTTGCAGAACAAAAAATATTGCAATGAAGAACATTTGTCCTATTGTCTTTGCAATAGCCTTTATTATACCTCCTTTCCCAACGTGAACACCGCCAAACTTGACTTGAAGAAGCACCCCAATTGCGTGACCAAGTAATATCGCAACTAAAACCCATCCTATGCCCAGCAGGATTGATAGGGGTTTCTTTAAGGCTAAGGCAGATGGAAGGAGAAGGAAAAATGCAGGAAGACATTCCAAAAGCAACGTGGCCGAAACTATTGAGTTGAAGTTTCTTAAGGGTAGTGGTTTGAGAGGGTCAATTGCCCTACTTGAGAGCAAATACCCAGAAGAGAGGGAGGTCGTGTAGAGGGCCATTATAAAGGCCACTATCAAGTAGGAGGAGAACACTATACCCCTGTACTCTTCTTTCGTCATAAATACTCCAATGCCGAACATTGCGCCAAATAGGAGATATGCAAGAGACTGAAGGCCAACTCCGAGCTTTAAGCTCCCTGACCACTTGAGGGATTCTTCTACCTTCTTGGGATCCTTTACTGCGGACGGATTGTCTTTGATCATCTGATAGTGTATCTCTCTGTATATTATCCTGATTATATCTAGCATCATCATTATAGGGCCTCCTTTAATGCCGAAACTATGTGGATTACCTCATCCTTAGCTTGTGTTAGCTTTAGGAAGACGTCTTCAAGACTTTCTTCCTTTGCAAGCGTTTTCAGCTCATCGACCGTTCCCTCTGCCACTATTCTGCCGTTATAAATTACTCCGATTCTATCGCATATCACTTCAGCAAGGGCAAGGATATGAGTGGAGAAAACTATGCTCTTTCCTTCCCTTTTAAACTCCAGAAGTAGTTCCCTGTATATTCTTGCACTCTTTGGATCAAGCCCATTCATGGCCTCGTCCAGTATAAGAACCTTTGGGTCATGGAGAAGGGATGCTATCAAGGATATCTTCTGCCTAGTTCCAAAACTCAGCGTCCCTATAAGCTGGTTCATGTATTCTCTGATTCCAAATGCTTCAACGAATCTTTCGACTCTTTCTTCAAGGACTTCGCGAGGAATCCTTCTAATGCTACCAATGAAGCTGAAGAACTCTGCTGGGGTCAGACTTTCATAAAGGGCTGGTGTTTCAGGGACAAACCCAACTATCTTTTTGACCTCAAGCGGGGATTTGCTTACATCTATTCCCTCCACAAGCACTCTTCCGGATGTTGGAGGAATTATGCCGGCAAGTATTCTCATCGTCGTTGACTTACCACTTCCATTCGGTCCTAGGAGACCATATATCTCTCCATCATTGACACTAAATGATATTCCTTTAATTACTTCATTTGAGCCAAACTTTTTTCTTAAATTAGAGACTTCTATCAAGACCATTCACCATAAGAACTGAAGGTTGGGATATTAAAACATTTTTCATTCATTTTTATTAAACCATGATTAGCCGGGAGAGTTCCTGAAGTTTAGTTCTGAGTTTCTGGTCTAGATTACTTGCCTCTGCCCCTCCTGCAATTGGCCATATTATTGAATCTATATGGAGGGGAGGGACTCCTGATTCTTTTGCAACTTTTCTCCAGAATATTGTGGGTTTTTCTGATGTCAATTTTGATGTAATTTTCTTTATCCTCGAATCCTCTGGAATTGGGATGTCCATAGGGTAAGGGATAAAGTATCCAAATACTATTCTTGCTGCATATCCAAACATTTTTACTGAAAACACTATAGTCTTACTGTCTTCTCTAGCTCCCATTACTCTGGAGAGAGCCTTCCATAGGGATTTCATATTCATATAGTACTTCTCAAGGTCTTCCAGGGAAAGCGAAGCTAAAAATGGCTCAATTTTCCTTATTCTTCTGAGCTTTGACGTTGTTAACCTCTTGTTCGTCCTTGTTGATGGGAGGAATCTGGCATACGCTTCGCTTATGCTTTCAATTTTTCTGATCTTGGAAAAGTACTCTGAAAACTCCCACCACCACTCCTCACCTTTTCCCGTAAGCTGGTAACTAACGAGGGAGTTGGCTATTACAAGCTTTATGAAAGTCTCCCCATCATTCAAATTATCGTGTAGGTTTTTCAAGGCTTTAAACTGTTCATCGACTTTTTCCTCAATCTCTCTTGCTCCCTCTATTCCTATTTCCCTTATTAGTTCTGTGATTTTCATTTAGAGCCCCCAACAGACTTTATCAACCTTTCTAAAAACAGATTCTCTCCTACAATTTCTGCTCCTGTGTTCCTTGGAATTCCTAACTCAACCCTTGCCTTTATCCCATGATCTTCTAAGAATTCTTGAATGCTAGCTTTGATAGGTTCGTACTCACTAATTCTTATGAGTCCATAAACTGTAGGCCCCCAACTGCTTTGACCTGCCCCGTAGGTTTTTTCTTTAAGGAAGTTGACTATTATAGCTATGTCATCTCTGAACTCCCCTCCCTGAAAGGCTGAAAAGTGTCTTCCTACTAATGCCTGTATTTCTGAGAGTGCTTTTCCGAACTCTTTTATGTTCTTCTCAATCAGGGCAGGTAAAAGTTGGAGTAAAATTCTATGCGAGATTTCTTTAGCAGCCTTTTCGTCTCCAAACTTATCTTTCATTATCTCTTCCTCTTCTCTCTCACTTAACCCTCTTTTCACGTTTGGCATCACAAGGATAAATCCCCAGTCGGGGGGTAAAGTGTGTCTGACTATCAATGGAGGGATGTCCTCTTTAACTCCTCCATCGATGACGAGGCCACCATATTTGAAAACGTATAAACCTGCTCCACTTTCTTTGGCCCTTCCTAATGCCTTTGCTATATCTTCTTCTCCTATGGATAAGTGAGACAGCTTTGCAACAGCACTTCCAACTGCTAGAGACAGCTGAGTTACTGATCCAAGACCGACGTGTCTTGGTATAGATTTTCTGACTTCTATGTGATATTCAAAGCCGGTTCCGAATTTAGAATTCATAACCTCAATTACGTTCTTTATGACCTCTTTGTCTTCATCGTTTGCCTCTATCCTCAGAGAATCGGAAGGAGTTATCTTAACCTCGTAACCATCCTCTAACGCAACTCCTATACTACCGAATCTTCTACCGAATGTTCCTATTGGGTCTATGATCCCCAGGTGTAGCCTTTTGGGAGTTCTAACTATCATGACTATCCCCCCGCATTTATTCATTGGGCTCTCTAATAATCCTTTGTATTTACGGTGATGCAAGAGAAACTTTGTTTGGTTGCGAAAACTTTATAAGTGCCATTTAGAGGAAGATATCTCGGGACGGAGCGGGGGTTGCCGAGCCTGGTCAAAGGCGCGGGATTGAGGGTCCCGTCCCGTAGGGGTTCCGGGGTTCAAATCCCCGCCCCCGCACCATTTTCCTTCTGAGTTCGATGTTAAAAGAGGCTTCTCTGGTAATTGTTGCTTCATTTTAATATGCCTCTTGAACCCATCTGAACCGGAGACACTCCTATGTATGTTCTTGAAGATTGGGTAATTTCTCCCTTCACCTAGGTGATTGTGTAATTATTTAAATAATTAATTGCATTATTATGTAGACCTAAGTTTTAATGTTATCTTCCTTATAGTACCCTGTGGTGATTCTCATGAATGTTGACCTGAATTCTGATTTAGGAGAAAGCTTTGGGAGATACAAACTCGGTCTCGATGAAGAAGTTATGAAGTATATAACATCAGCAAATATAGCTTGTGGGTGGCATGCTGGAGATCCAATTGTCATGAGAAGAACTGTGAAACTCGCAAAAGAAAACGGAGTAGCGGTTGGAGCACATCCTGGGTATCCAGACTTGATGGGATTTGGAAGAAGGTATATGAAGCTTTCTCCAGAGGAGGCTAAAAACTACATCTTGTATCAGATTGGAGCCCTCTATGCCTTCGCAAAGGCAGAAGATGTTCCTTTACAACATGTAAAGCCCCATGGGGCATTATATAATGCAATGGTTAAAGAAGAAGATTTGGCAAGGGCGGTTATAGAGGGAGTGCTAGATTTTGATAAGAAGCTCATAATTGTTGCACTCGCAAACTCCAGGGTAGTTGAAATCGCTGAAGAAATGGGAGCAAGGGTTGCCAATGAAGTATTCGCCGATAGGGCATACAATCCAGATGGAACCCTAGTTCCACGAGGAAAGCCAGGGGCTGTTATAGAAGACAAATATGAGATAGCTGAAAGGGTAATATCTATGGTCAAGGACGGAGGAGTTAAGGCGATAAATGGAGAATGGGTTGAACTTAAAGCAGATACAATATGCGTTCATGGAGACAATCCAAAGGCAGTTGAGATAACAGCGTACATTAGAAGTAGACTTGAGGAAGAGGGAATTAAAGTGATTCCAATGGGGGAATTCCTGAGATGAAAGTGAGGCTTGTTGGGGAGTCGTGCATAGCAATCATACTTGGAGAAGAGATTAACGAGCATATCAATGATATGGTACACGCATTGATGGATTCATTAATGGCCAAGAATCCAGAATGGCTTCTTGAAGTTGTTCCTTCCTATTCTACCCTTTACATATATTTTGACCCTCTTAAGGCAACGTACAAGGAGGTACTCAAATTCCTGGAGAATGTTGAGATCCGGAAAGTAGAAAGAAAAGGAAAGAGAGTGGAAATACCGGTAGCATATGGTGGGGAATTTGGGCCAGATATCTCCTTCGTTGCTGAATACAATGGCCTAACGGTTGATGATGTAATAGAAATACACTCGAGGCCACTATATAGGGTTTACTTTCTGGGATTTCTTCCTGGATTCGCATACCTTGGGGGAATGGATGAAAGAATTGCTACCCCAAGACTCGAAAAGCCGAGATTAAAGGTTCCGGCAGGTAGTGTTGGGATAGCAGGAAAGCAAACGGGGTGGTATGCAATTGAAAGTCCAGGAGGGTGGAGGATAATAGGAAGAACACCGTTGAAAACCTTTAACCCAACCAAAGTTCCTCCGAGCATAGTGGAGCCAGGAGATTATGTTAAATTCGTTCCAATAACTGAGGAGGAGTTCTGGGAAATTTACAAGGAGGAGTGGGGAGATGATTGAAATAGTATCGGTGATAACTCCAGCAACGATTCAGGATTCTGGAAGATTTGGGTATCAGAGATTTGGAGTTCCTGTAAGTGGCTTTATGGATTACATCTCAGCTAGGATTGCAAACTACTTAGTTGGAAATCCTGGAGGATTTCCAGTTATAGAATTTACAGTTGGTGGGCTAATTCTTAAGTTCCACGGTTCTACAGTCTTTGCAGTAACTGGAGAGGCTGAAGTAAATTTGAATGATATATCTCTTTCCCCTTGGGAGAGTTATTGGGCCAAGAGAGGAGATGTACTCAGGGTAAGGCTCAGAGAGGGGATGTATGGTTATATTGCCTTTGCTGGAGGAATTGAATGTTCGAAGGTTCTTGACAGTTGCTCAACATATGTAAGGGCTAACTTTGGAAAAACATTAAAGCAGGGAGATATGCTAAAGACTGGTTATGCAATACTTTCTGGAAAGGCTGGGAGAAGTGTTCCTGAAGAACTAGTCCCAAGACTTTGGGGGAACAAGACCGTTAGGGTGATTTTGGGCCCTAACGTTGAAAATTTCTCTCCGGATGGCATTAGAACCTTCGTATCTTCAGAATACGAGGTAACCCCGAATTCGGATAGGATGGGATATAGGTTGGAGGGGCCAGTAATAGAGCACTCGGAGAGAGGGGCTGACATAATTACTGAACCAATAGCTAGGGGTAGTATTCAAGTTCCAGCCAACGGGAAGCCTATAGTTATGATGGCAGATGCCCAAACTACGGGTGGCTATGCTAAGATAGCTACAGTTATAAAAGTAGACCTTCCGAAGGTTGCCCAAACTAGGCCAGGAGAGAAGTTGAAGTTTAGGCCTACGAGTTATAAAAAGGCTGTAGAGGAGTTAAAGAAAGTTGAAACGATGATGAATGCACTTGAGAAGTTCCTCAATGGAAAGCTCAATCTGTTTAGGATTAAAGTAATGGGGGAGAAGTACCTCGCCTTTGCGGGTAGAGAAGACTTATAATCCAAACGATTCCTTTAAAGTTCGGGGGCAGTTATGGCCGGTAAAATGTATGTGAAGGTATACAGGGTTCAGGGTGAAGTGTTGGTTGCCGCTTGTGATGAAGAGTTGCTTGGGAAAACCTTTAGGGAGGGGGAGCTTAAGCTTGAGGTGAAAGAAAGGTTCTATAAAGGAGAACTTGTTGATGTGGATGAGCTTGAAAAATTGCTTGAGGAAGCGACGATTGCGAACCTTACTGGGGAGAGGGTTGTAAAGAAGGCGATAGAACTCGGGTATATAGACGAGCATAGAGTTCTGAAAATCCAAGGAGTTCCCCATGCTCAGATGGCAAGGATGTTCTTCTGAAGTTAAGTCTTGGGATGATCCTAAAAATTGTTCAAAAACAGATATAAGCTGAAGTCTTAGAGGTTAATTTTTATCCCTGTTTCTTCTTCAACCTCCTTAAATCCTCTCTTTATATACTCAGCCAGTTCTTTGTCAATCTCAAGCAGAGCGGCTAGAAATTCTCCAACGTGCTCTTTTTCTTCGTTGGCAACATCATAGAAGATGTGCTTTATCCTTTCATCTTCTATAAGCTCAGCTAACTGTTCGTAGAAACTTATAGCATCCAATTCAGCTTCAATAGCCCATCTTAGAGCTTGTGCAATTTCTTTTTTGGAAAGGGGCTTTTCTCTACTTAAAAGAAAAGGCTTCTCCGCGAGCATGCTTTCACCTTCAATTCTATACTCTTTGCTAAATAAATATCTTCCCCTTATTATTGTCATGGCAAATTTTGAATGAGAGCTGATTTGTTGATAATAAAATTATGACAGGTGTCATTTAATCTTCAATTCATTTAACTTCCTTTTTGTTCCCAAAATCTGGGAAAACCATAACACCTATATGTTCATGTCATAGGAATAGATTCTATGAATCTTAAGCAGGTTATCAAAAGTGGCAAGAGGATCGTAATCTGTGGGATTGGAAACGAAATTAGGGGTGATGATGGCTTTGGAGTTCTACTCGTTAAAGAGTTGAAAAAGTTGATAAAGCGAGAAAATGTTCTAATTCTTAACTGTGGCCAAGCTCCAGAGAGCTTCTTCGGAAAAATCATAAAATTCAAACCAGATTTGGTAATATTTGTGGATGCCATCCATTTTGGTGGAAATCCTGGTGAAATAGTCGTTGTAACTCCGGAGAGCGTTATTGGGGAAGCTTTTTCGACTCATGGTATGCCCTTAAAGCTGATGGCCAAGCATATTGAGAGAGATGTTGATGCCGAGATAATCCTTATAGGATGCCAGCCAAAGAACATCGGTCTCTTTGAGGAGATTAGCCCAGAGGTCAAAGAAGCATTAGAAAAGTTGCTTTCCATTATTGCGGATGCTCTTAATGATCCTTAGATCTTCTTTCCTATTGATGTTGAAAAAGCTTGAGTACCACTCCTTTGGAATTCTGGTTATGTCTATGTAGCACGGTCTTGATGACTCAACTATTGCAGAGAGCCTGTACATTCCCTTCTTAATTGCAACTTCAAGAACTTCCCTAAACTCCCTACGGTAAGCAGCGTGGAGGGGTTCGAGATATCCATTGGGCCACCTAGGGATGCACACTTTGTTACCATAATTATTGAATTGCATAATTATGTAATCAATGAATTCTGGAATTAATGCTGGCATGTCCCCACCGACGACGAAGATATCTCCAAGGGAGAGAGCAGTATAGAGACCACTTATTGGTCCTATTTCCATCTCATCAACAACAACCTCGTATCCAAGCTTTTTAGCCTTCTCAAAGTTCCTACGGGATGCCACTATTACAATCTCGTCTATCATCTGGACTTTTTCAAGAGCCTGAAGTGCATAGAGGATTAAAGGCTTACCTCCTATTTTAAAGAAAAGCTTATCCTCACCAAACCTTCTCGACTTTCCACCCGCAAGTACTGCTCCAATCATCTCTCATTTTTACCTAAATTTCCACTTTTTAGTCTTGTCGGTGAGCAAAGATCTTTAAGATTACATGCTCCCAATTTTAAGCTTAAATATTGGTATCCTTTCACTTAGTGTTCGGTGGGGAATTATGAAAATCTGTTACACTCCAATAGGAATAATCCACACTCCCTTTAAGACTCCAAGGGGAGTTCCCATTCAGCCCTCTGCTGCCCAGGGTGTTAAGGGTGTCGTTGAAGTATTTGAAGAATACTCCCAAGGACTAAAGGATATTGAAGGATTTTCTCATATCATCTTGATTTACCACTTTCATCTTGCAAAGGGAGATGACCTACTAGTAACCCCTTACATGGATGAAGAAAGACATGGTGTGTTTGCGACTAGGGCACCCAGCAGGCCAAATCCTATAGGGATATCGGTCGTTAGGTTGGTGAATGTTGAGAAAAACAGGCTGTATGTTGAGGATGTTGACATAGTTGATGGGACGCCACTGCTTGATATAAAGCCATATGTCCCAGAGTTCGATATAAGGAACGTTGAGAGGATAGGATGGCTAGAAAAGAACGTCAAGAAGCTTAAGAGTACTAGAGACGATGGAAGATTCTCGATGATTTAAATTAAAACAGATAATGGCAAAATTTTAGATGTGGAAAAATTGATTTAAAATTTAGGTCAACCTAATTCTTGGTGGTGATATGATAGCCTTCGGACCTGTTCCATCAAGGAGGCTGGGAAGAAGCTTGGGAATAAATAACATTCCAGACAAAGTCTGTACTTATGCGTGTGTGTACTGCCAGATTGGGAAAACCTTAAGGATGCAAATCGAGAGGCAAGAGTTTTATGAACCAAGGAAAGTAATTGAGGAAGTTACAAAGAAAGTTGAGGAGGCGGTTGAGAAGGGAGAGAGAATAGATTATTTAACCTTTGTTCCCGATGGTGAGCCAACACTTGATGCGAACCTTGGCAAAGAAGCCGATGCATTAAAGTCACTTGGTATCCCTCTGGCAATACTTACGAACTCTTCGCTTCTCTGGAGAAGAGATGTAAGAGAGGATTTAGCTGTATTTGAGTTAGTGTCCTTAAAGCTGGATGCAGTAACTGAAAACCTTTGGAGGAAAATTGACAGGCCTCACAAGGATTTGAAACTTGATAAGATTCTTGAAGGAATGCTTATTTTCAGGGATGAGTTTGAGGGTAAGATAATAACCGAGACTATGCTTATAAACATTGAATATGGAGATGAGCTTGAAAAGATTGCTGAATTCCTAAAAGAGCTAAAGCCGGATAAGGCGTACATAGCTGTCCCAACAAGGCCTCCTGCTGAAAAATGGGTTAGACCTGCGAGTGAGGAAATAATAGCAAAGGCTTATTCTCTGTTTAGTGATGCTCTAGGAGAAGGGAGAGTTGAGTATCTTATAGGCTATGAAGGAAATGCCTTTGCATTTACGGGGGATGTAGTTGAGGATCTTCTAAGCATAACCGCTGTTCATCCAATGAGGGAAGAGGCCGTAAAAGAGCTTCTGAAGAAGGCCAATGCATCATGGGAAATCGTTGAAAGACTAATTGAGGAAGGAAAGCTAATTGTCCTGGAATACAATGGTGTTAAGTTCTATATGAGAAAGTTGAAGAGCAGATCTTGAGCATATGCACAAAACTTAAAAATATTAGGTAAACCTAATCCTCGGAGGTGAGGGAATGCAGATCGCGATCAGTGGGGGAAAAGGGGGAACTGGAAAATCAACGGTTGCAATAAATGTTGCCGTCGAACTCGCCAAAAAGTTCAGGTTAGTTTTGGCAGATTTGGACGTTGAAGCGCCAAATGATCACCTCCTCCTTGGGGTTGAACTCCAGAACGAGAGAGAGGTAAATCAGTTCATGCCAAAGTTCGACTACTCTAAATGTATAAAATGCAGGAAGTGTGCTGAGGTTTGTGAAGAACATGCAATAATAACGCTAAAGGATGGAACGCCGTTTCTTATGCCTACACTTTGCTCTGGATGTAGGGCTTGTGAAATTGTCTGTCCAGTTCCTGGAGCAATCCAAGAGGGTTCAAGGCTTATAGGACACACGTATGTTACTCCAACGCCCTACAATTTTATCCTAGTTACGGGAAAACTGAGAGAAGGTGAGGAAAGGTCGATGCCATTAGTCGTTGCTGCCAAGAGGAGGGCTAAGGAAATTGAGAAAGAGCTTCTAATAGTTGACACAGCTGCAGGAACTGGAAACACCGTTTCAAAGGCTATAGAGGGGTCACAGTTGTTGATAGCCGTAACAGAGCCAACGCCCTTGGGTATTCATGATACTGAGTTAATCTTGCAACTTGGTAAGCTCATGGGCATCGAGACATGGGTGGTAGTTAATAGAGCCGACCTAGGAGATGTTGGAGAGGTGAGGAAACGGGCAGAAAAGTATGGGGCGAGAATCATCGCCGAAATTCCATACAGCGAGAACATAGTGAAAACTTACGTCTCTGGAAGACCTATTGTGACTACTGATTATCCAGAGGCTGAAATATTCAGGAAGATAGCCGATGAGATTTACAGATTTTTGAGGGGGTGAGGGAATGCAGATAGTTATAGCGAGCGGTAAGGGTGGTGTTGGAAAGAGCAGTGTAACGGCTTCGCTGCTTTACCTTCTTAAGGATGAATACAAGCTGATAGCGGTTGATGCAGATGCAGAGGCTCCTAATCTTGGTCTTCTCCTTGGAGTGACGGAGTGGGAGGAGGAAAGAGAGCACATTGGAGCTAAGATTGCCAGAATAAACACTGAAACGTGCATAAGATGTGGGATATGCATGCAGAGATGCCCCTATGAGTGCATTTACATTGACGATGAGGGGAACTACGTTGTTAACGAACTTACCTGTGAAGGCTGTAATGTTTGTGGACTAGTATGCCCTGTCCCGGGGACAATAACTCTAGAACAAGTGAGGTCGGGGGTTATAAGGAAAGCAACCACAAAATATGGGTTCCCAATAATTTCAGCTCAGCTCGATGTGGGGAGGCCAGAGAGTGGAAAGCTGGTAACTGAAGAGAAGGAGTGGGCAAAGCAGATAATGAAAGAACTTAACCTTGAGCATATGATAGTTGATTCCGCGGCTGGAATAGGATGTCAGGTTATAGCAAGTGTGGGAGGAGCCGATGTTGCAATATTGATAGCGGAGCCAACTCCAGCTTCTCTCAGTGACGTTCAAAGGGTATACAAGGTTGTTCAGCACTTCCATGAACCCGCTTACCTTATAATAAACAAAGCTGATATAAATCCTGGATTCACAAAACTCAGGGAGTGGGCCGAGAGTGAGGGGATTCCAATACTCGGAGAGATTCCATATGATTCTTCGATCCCAAAGAGCATGTCAATGCTTAAACCCTTTGTAGAGGCTTTTCCAGAATCAAAGGCCTCTTTAGCAATTAGGGAAATTGCTGAGAAGATCAAGGAAGAGGTCATCCAATGACGCATTTCCCCAAACTTTTTAATATTATAACCTGTTAATATTCTTGGAGGTTCCAATATTGAAGGAAGATTTGAGGGAATACATGAGAAAGGTTATAGAGAATCTTAAGAGCTTGCCTCCAAAAGATGTTCTCAGTTATGCAATCTTTAATGAGGAAGATGAAGCTGAATACTATAGAAAATTGGCTGAACATGCTAGGAGAGAAAGTATAAGAGTCCTTTTCCTCCAGATGTCTGAAGAGAGCCTTCAACATAAAGAAAAGCTGTACAAGCTTTTTAAGAAACTTTATCCTAATGAAGAGCCTAGAAAAATTGAGGCTCCTCCAGTTGAAGTTGTCCCTTTATATCCAAAGTTTGAGACTGTTGAGGATTACCTTGAGGCTCTTGAATACTGTATGAAGAGCGAGCTTTTTGCAAAAGATACCTATGAGATTCTAGCCCAGAAGGCAATAAATGAGGAGTCGAGAGTGATTTTCCTTCAACTGGCTGAAATGGAAAGAGATCACTATGAAAGGCTTAAAAAGGCATATGATTTGTTTACATCGTTGAAGTCAAGAAAAATGATGCCAGAATACCTAAAACCTGGGGGATACCTTTTCTTTGATAAATTCAAGGCCAGATATACTTTTCTGGACTTAGTCTCCAATAATAGGGATGGATTTATATTCTCAAGAGATCCCCCGAACTTAATTAAAGAGTGGATGAAAAATGAAAACTTATCAATAACTTGGATAAGCACAGCGCCACTAAAGGGATCAGTTACTCCTCGTGCCTTTTTGGATTCTAAAGAGGATCTAATAGAGATCATGAAAAGGGGGAGAATGGTTTTCTTAGTTGAGAGTATTGAATTTATAATAGCTAAAGAGGGATTTAAAGAGACATTCGAGCTTATATCAGCCCTCAGAGATGTTGCAATAGTGTCTAACTCACATCTGCTTGTTCACTCTACCAGGGATACATTGAATGAGAGAGAAAAAGCGATTTTAGAAGCTGAACTGCAAGTTATCGAATAAATTTCCTTTTTTCATTTAAAGGTTCAATGAACTCCTGATAGAACTCTCTGAGCCTTCTCGTATGCTCTTCGACCCACTCTCCCTTCACTTTTCTCCTCGCAACTCCATCCTTAACTGCCTGCTCGGCAACTGCCCTTGCCTCTCTTGGATACACATCAGGATGGAGAGGAGTCGGGATTATGTAGTCTTCATTAAGCTCATCATCCCCAACAACAGAAGCTATTGCCTCTGCTGCAGCTATGTTCATATTCATTGTTATATCCCTCGCCCTAACATCTAGTGCTCCTCTAAATATACCAGGGAACCCTAAGACGTTGTTTATTTGATTAGGAAAATCACTCCTCCCAGTAGCAACGATCTTGGCCCCACCCTTCTTGGCTTCCTCAGGCATAATCTCCGGAATTGGATTCGCCATTGCAAACACTATTGCATCATCCGCCATCTTAGACACCATATCCCTCGTAACTATTCCTCCAACGCTGACCCCAATGAATACATCCGCACCCTCCATTGCCTTTGCTAAATCCCCCTGAATTCCATGAATGTTAAACCTGGCCACTTCCTCTTTGTATGGATTCATGTTTTCCTTTCTTCCCTCATATATTATTCCAGCCCTATCAACTAGCAGAATCTCCCGGACTCCAACGTGGTGAAGTAACTTGGCTATTGCAATTCCAGCGGCTCCTGCTCCGCTTATTGCAACTTTAATCTCTCTAAACTTCTTTCCAACGAGCTTCAGAGCATTTATTAGTCCAGCCAGCGTCACCACAGCAGTTCCGTGCTGATCGTCGTGAAAGACAGGGATTTCAAGTTCCTCTTTGAGTCTCCTTTCTATCTCAAAACACCTTGGGGCAGAAATGTCCTCGAGATTTATTCCTCCAAAGCCCTTTGAAATGAGCTTAACTGTCTCAACGATCTTCTCAACGTCCTTAGTATTTATGAGAATTGGAAACGCATCCACACCCGCCAATGCTTTAAAGAGAACACACTTTCCCTCCATCACTGGCATCCCTGCAAGAACTCCTATATCTCCAAGTCCCAAAATTGCTGAACCATCCGTTACAACGGCCACAGTATTCGGAATTATCGTATACTCCTCATAACTTTCCCCACTAGCTATGGCCTTACAAGGCTCCGCAACCCCGGGCGTGTAAGCGAGGCTAAGGTCATAGAAATTTCTCAGGGGAACCTTGGGAATTACCTCAATTTTACCATTTCCAGGAAAATTGTTCCTATGATACTCCAATGCATCCTTGGGAAGCCTTCTTCTCTCTTCTTCGGTAATCTTCTCCATCGGAGCACCCAAATTCAAAAAGAAAAGTGTGGAGAATAAAAAGATTTCTCTCACTCCATAGCTTTCATGAGCTCATCAACGTTCTCAGGAGGTCTTGTGAGCAGGCTGACTATAATGGTTGCCAAAAGTGCAAATATGAATGCTGGGACAAGCTCGTATAGGCCGGTGACTTTCTTCAGATAGAGCTTCCAGACTATTGTCGTTATAGTTCCAACGATCATCCCAGCAACAACACCCCATTTAGTAGTCCTCTTCCAATAAAGCGAGAGCAGAAGTGTTGGACCTATCGAAGCTCCAAGTCCTCCCCAGGCAAAGAGGACGAACCAGAAGATTATGTCCTTTGCATAGTATGCAAGTATCGCTGCTAAGAATCCTATCACTAGAACCGTCAGTCTGCTAATCTTTAAGGCCGTCTTTTCATCGAGCTTTTCACCCTTCTTTATGACCTCCTGATAGAAGTCCTTAACTACCGTTGAGGAGACTACAAGCAACTGAGAATCCGCGGTTGATAAGATTGCGGCAAAAATTCCTCCCATAAGGATTCCGTAGAGCAGAGGTCCAAAATACTGGGCGCTGAGATATGGGTATATCATTTCAGCACTCTTATTTGGCAACATTTCAACGTTTGGAACAAGAGCCCTTCCAGCAAGACCGACGAAGACCGCACCCCAAGCTAAAACTACGTTCCAGAAAGTTCCTATAACAGTCGACTGCCTGAGCCTCTCTGGGTCATTTATTGACATGTACCTGACTATTATGTGGGGCTGTCCGGGAGAACCGAGTCCGATTCCAAGGAAGCCTATAACTACTCCAGCTCCAAAGGCCCATGGATCAACGTACTTTGGATCGAGCTGGTGAAGTATATCAAGCACCGCTCCAACACCGCCAACCTTGGCCACGGCAACGACGGGCAGAACAGTAAGGCCGATTATCATTATAACGGCTCTAATGACATCATTATAAGCAACTGCTATGAACCCTCCAAGCACCATGTAAACGACTATCATCAAAACTGCTATTATAAGGCCTGTAAAGAGGCTAATCCCGAGGGCAGCGCTCAGCGTCTTAGCACCAGCATTGAACTGTGCTCCAACGTATGATGTTAGGAATATCACTATTATTATAGAAACTACAAGCCTAACTATCTTACTACTATCCCTGAATCTTGCTTCAAAGTAGTCTGGGACGGTTATTGCGTTGAATCTCTCCGAAAACCTCCTTAGCCTCATTCCCATATACACGAACTGGAGCATTTCAACCGTTATGTACCCAACTGCAGCCCAAACGGCCGTTACTCCCATCTTGTAAGCCATCCCGCTGAGGCCCAGAACCAGCCAGCTTGATCTCCCCGATGAAACTGCTGAAAGTGCCACCGTTATCTTGTCCATTGCCCTCCCGCCGACGAAGAAGTCTTCTTCAGTTTTGGTTCTCTTCATCACTAAGAAACCAACGAGTATGGGAAGCAGAAGAGTGAAGAGGAACGCTGTGAAAGCTACTGGATTCTTTAGCATTTCATAGGCTGAGCTCATACTTTCACCTCCTTACCGGTTATGTAATAGATGGCTATCGATGCCAACACTATCAACGTTGGTAGCACGAACAGCACAAACTTTGCCCATCCGTACATCAATTCACCTCCATAGACATTGAGCATCATATATGGAGATTTTATGAATATAAACTTTACGAATGTAAAGGGTCAACCTAAAAATTTTAGGAGTATCTAACTACAGATATTTAAACACTACAACAAATATCGAAATGGTGGTCTTCATGAAAGCAGTTAAGGCAACTCTGCTATATGATGGTCTCGGGAACGTCCAGAGGAATGTATATGTTGTTTTTGATAAGGAGATAGTGGAGATTACAAAGGAGAAGCCAAAAGAGGCTGAAGTTGTTGCAGAAGGTGTAGTAACTCCTGCCTTCATAGACGGACACAGCCATATAGGGATGGATCGTTATGGAGAACCATACAGGGAGGGAGAGGCTAACGAGGAAATGGATTCAGTTTTGCCCCTTGTTGATGCCCTTTACTCAATATACATGGATGACAAGGCATTCAAGCACTCAATAGAATTCGGAGTTCTATACTCCTCAGTCCTCCCTGGTAGTGGAAACATAATAGGAGGAAAGGCTGTTTTCATAAAGAATTATGGCCGGGACATAGAGGAAGCATTCATGAAATATGTTGGTGTAAAGGCTGCTTTTGGCTACAACCCACGCTCAACCACGAATTGGAAGGGAACTAGACCAAGCACGAGAATGGGTGCGATAGGTATACTCCTTAACTGGCTGATAAAGACACAGAAAACAATGGCTCTGCTAGAGAAAGGAAAGAAAGAGCCAGAAGAAGTTGAACCAACAATTGAAGCCTTGATCCCAGTCCTTAAGGGAGAAGTTCCCTTAAGGGTTCATGTTCATAAGGAAGATGACATAGCGGCTCTCCTCATGATAAAAAGAAAATTTAACCTGAAAATAACAATCGAGCATGCAGGAGATGTACACAGCAGAGAAACGTTTGAAAAGATAAAGAGGGAAGGGGTTCCAATAATCTACGGCCCATTTGACTCACATCCATACAAAGTCGAGCTCAAGCATGAAGACTGGAAAAACGCAAGATACCTCCTTGAAGTCAAACCGCTTTTCGGCCTAATGAGTGACCACCCGGTAACGCTACAGGCCAACCTATATTTACAGCTGAGGCACTTCATAAGGCTTGGAATGAGTAAAGAAGAGGCAATAAAGATAATAACATACAACAACGCGAAGATTCTTGGAGTTGACGACAAGTTGGGAAGCATAGAGAAAGGAAAATGGGCCTCATTAGTGGTATGGAACGGAGACCCATTCTGCATGGAGAACTATCCGACACACGTCTTTGCCGAGGGTAAGCTCATCCACGAAGCCTCTTGGTGATCTTATCTCTTTTTTATCACATGGATGTCTCTAACTATCTTATGCTTCTCATCCCTGTCAAGTACAGATTCCAAAACCTCAAATCCAAGCTCCTCGAGCCACGGTCTGTTTCTTCTGTAGATACCTCTTTCAGCGAGGTTAAAAGCTGGAAAAACAAACACCACTTTTCCTCCTCTCTTGAGAACATCCCCAAAACTTTCAAATGCTTGATAGTAAAGTCTATCAAGGTTCCTTGCAATTTTTACAGCTTCCTCCCTTGTGGGTTTAGCTTTGAGTGCTTTCCCCATATAAGGTTCCGTTATTATAGCCTCGAATCTAGTCCTGAAGCATTTCTTTAGTCTCCTAACGTCGCAAACCCTCAAGCTTGCCGAGTGTTTAATTCTAAACTCCCTTCTAAGCCACTCCACGTTTTTTCTAGCGTCCCTTATCCTATCCTCACTTATATCACTACCATAAGCTGTTAACCCCTGAAGAAGGAGCTCCATAACAATAGTTCCCGTTCCGCAGAATGGATCAAGAACATTTCCTTTTCTAACCTCAGAAAGGTTAACCATTATTCTAGCGAGCCTTGGAGGGATAGATATCGTTGGCCTCACCACTGGCCTTTCAACATCAATCTTCTTCAACTCAAAGGGATCGGTAATTCTAACCGTTTCTCCCACCAAGATTTTATCATCATTCATAAACAGAAAAACTACATCCTTGGTTTCTGGGAACCCCTTTAACACTAGCTCGCTTGGCATTGCATATACTTTGGCTGGCTTAAAGAACTTACTCGAATCTTTCTCCTTGAAAACCTTCTTCACCGCAGACCCCAACTTCCGCCATAGCCTCCAGTCTTCTCTCCCGTAGAGGCTTACTGTGAAAAGCCTTGCATATTCAAGATTTTCTATTGCATCTATCCCCTCTCCAACTATCCTTACCAGCTTTAAGGAGCCACCTATAAATCTAAAGTATCTCTCGATATCTGTTTTTGCCTGAATTAAGACAAAGGACTTGTTTGGGCCAGATAGGTGCTCCTCAAGAATTCTAACTCCTAATCTAAACCTTCTTGAAAACGATCTAAGCTCAAGCAGGCTTAGCTCTGGATTCTTACCGAGGATTACGGCATACTTCTCCATACAAGATTGGGGCTGAAAGGTAAATATAAGAATTTTTCCTTCCCTTTGTTAGTTCTTTGCTCTTCTCAATACTACTAAGTTCTTCGGAAACGCACAACTGAGGCCGTGCATTTCTTCACCTACAACAACACCAGCTTTCCATACTATTTAGTTCTTCGGAAACGGAGGGCTAACAATACTAAAATATGAGACGGATGAGGAAGTTGAGCTCTTTCCATACTACTAAGTTCTTCGGAAACTTGGTTGGAGGGAGCTTAGTAGGGCGTTTGTTGAGGGCTTTCCATACTACTAAGTTCTTCGGAAACCAAAACTACCCCTTACAAGCAAAGGTGGTGGTTGTGCTTTCCATACTATTTAGTTCTTCGGAAACTTCAGAATACTGTAAGAGGGACACCGAGATTGTCCTAAGGTTCGTCTTTCCATACTATTTAGTTCTTCGGAAACCCTTTCTTTGGGGGTGTTGTTGTGCAGGTGATTTTTCCCTTTCCATACTATTTAGTTCTTCGGAAACAAGTGATGACACCGGACGTTGAGCCACCCAACAACTTCTTTCCATACTATTTAGTTCTTCGGAAACTTGATGAGCTGGGGCCGGTAGGGGCCCCAGACAGCACTTTCCATACTATTTAGTTCTTCGGAAACAAGTTCTAGGTATGAAAGAGATTGCCTTGTCTGTTTGTCTGTTTCTTTCCATACTATTTAGTTCTTCGGAAACAAGGCCAGGGAGGTCGGGAAGCGCTTGATCGGCGGTCTTTCCATACTATTTAGTTCTTCGGAAACATGAGTTATATGAAGAGTTTAATGATTACATTCAAAAGCAAATCTTTCCATACTATTTAGTTCTTCGGAAACTCTTCACTTCAACCCCAGAATACCTAACAAGGTCAGCTTTCCATACTATTTAGTTCTTCGGAAACCTAAATAGTATGGAAAGCACCAGGAGGCGGTAAACTCATAATCACTCGGCAACCCTTTCCATACTATTTAGTTCTTCGGAAACTGTAACCACATAGAATAGTAAAGTGAGCCTGGGCGTAACTTTCCATACTATTTAGTTCTTCGGAAACTTTGGGTTTTTTGGTTGTTTTCCTTCATTACTCCCTCCCCCAGGCTTAAATAATTTACCCCTTCAGGAAACCCGTGCTACTGCACTCTCTTTATAAACCCAACCCTAAAATGAAGAACTCACGAAAACCCTCACACTAACGAGTGGAGGATTGTGAATAGTTAAAACGAGAATTCAAGAAATCGAAGCATGTTAAAAATGAAAAAATTACCTAAAACCAAGAGAATTCAAAAACAATGCTTAACTAGACCTCCTAGACTATCCAATTTTGGGGCTTCTCGCCTTCACTCCCTAATTAGACTTATGAGAACCCCCAGTTTTCAAATGTGTTCAATTGGCGGGGAATTACTACTGGCGGGGTAATCTGAAAACTAAACCCGTTTTCAGGGTCTTATTCTTGTCTTACTCTCCTATCATTGCTTGTTTTTTGAATCTTGACCCCGAGCAGTGCTTTAATCCTCGAGTATTAAATGCATTAACCCCAACTCTACAAATGAAAAAACCAGCATAACACAAAATAACACCAAACAAACAAAAAATAACACAAATATTAATTACTAATTCTATTCCTTTGCTCTTTCATCGAAACCTTTAAGGCCTTGAAGTCATAACAAAAGTTCCGAAAATCAGAGGGGGGTTTTGATGGTAGGCATCTTCCGGAGAGTGTTTTCGATTGTATCTTTTATATTCCTCATGGCCTCATTCGCATATGCCACATATAATGCTGGGTACGATGTTAGAGGGCTAGTTGCGATTTCTGAAAACTCGTATTCGATTTGCGAGAGGCTTAAATATGAAGATCTCAAAGAGCTCGAAGACATTGTGAAGGAAATTAAAGGTGTTAGGGATCCTCTTAAGGCTCTATACCTGAGTTCTACCATTGGAGATTTAGCCGTTTCCTACTTAAGGCGACTTGAGCTCAAAAGGAACAGCCTTAATAAACTTAAGGTTGAGGGTGTCTCTTCCAGGATTGAGTATTATGCTTTGATTCTGGGGGATAGGGAGCTTGTAATAGAGGCTAGAAACGCTAGGAAGGCCTTTGAGAGAGGGGACCTAAATGCCAGTTTAGAGACACTTGAAATTGCAAATTCATTGCTGTTAAAAAAGATCGCTGATCTCCCAGTTTTGACTCCTCAAAGTGATCCATTGGCAAGGATTAAGTTTCTTGAGACAAAATATAATGCAACCCTCCACTATGCGATCCAGGTTGCAATAGCCCTTCCAGAGAATGGAAGTAAAGATGTGAATAATGAAGTGTACTATATTCAAGAGTTACTAGATGATGTTGCTACCCTTGAGGGAGAGGGCAGGTACTTGGAGGCTCTCACTGAGTTGGAAGAGAACGTTGAGAGGATGATAAACTTTCAGAGAAAGTTGAACTACCTGGAAGAGTCAACCTTAAGATCCTTATTTGATAAAGAAGGCAAGATGTTAGTCCTTAGGCTCAAGATAGCTCTAAAGAAATATGAAAAGACGACTTCTGAAGGGATCCTAGTAGAAATTGCCAACAATGAGCTGGAGCTTGCTAAGGTAGATATGAGCCTCGGTAGGAATGAAACGGCTTATCTAAGGGTACTCAGGGCCTCAAGAATAATAGGTTATCTGTACAGAACTAGGGAGGAGTGAGATATCATGAAGGCTTGGAGAAGTTTTGGAATTGTCATCATTCTCACAATCCTAGCCCTTTTTGCACGACCATCTTATGGTTACATAGTCACGGGACTTAACATTACCGTCTGGGAAGATGGGGAAGTAACGGTAAGTGAGAGTATACATGTAGAAGATTATGAAATTGTTATTGATGTTCCATTCCTTGGTAGCAATGTCCATGACATAATGGTTCTCGCTGGGAGGTATTCTCTTCCATATGAGATTGAAAATGGGAGTATTAGGATAATAGTTCCGAATTTGAACGTAACTACGATAAAACTTGTCTACACAGCCTCGGACCTCGTTGAGAGGGAGGGAAGTGTTTGGATTCTCAGGGTTTCATTGGACAGATGTCCAGCTAATATAACCTTTCATGGAAATGTTAAGATTCTAAAGGTATCTGACCTTCCCATAGGGTATTCCAACTCTTCAATAGTCATAGGGCCTGGGAATATAACCATTGCATTCACTTATCCTGACGTGTTCAGCATTAAGGAGAGTAGGAGTTCAAGGTTCATTTTTATTGTCCTCTTAGTTGTTGTTCTGGTGATTCTCGGGATACTTAAACTAAAGAGTAGGGAAGAGGAGGTTCACTATAGGAAGGATAAGCTTGAGAAGCTTGCCGAGGAATACTCCCTGAACGACGAGGAAGTAAATGCAATTCTCTACCTTCTTCAGAAGGGTGGGAGATGTAGCCAGACTGAGCTCAGAAAGGCTCTCGATCTGCCAAAGACAACTGCATGGAGAATGGTCAGAAGACTGGAACAGAAGGGGCTCATAAGGGTTTATAAAGTTGGTAGGGAGAACTGGATAGAGCTCACGGTGGATATGCATAAACTTACATAAATAGCATTAGTCTAAATAACTCCCCGTAATGTTTAAATCCTATGAAAGTTTAACGCCAGCAAAAGGGGGTGGTAAAATGGTTAGGTATATGGTGACTTCTGCTCTTCCCTACGCTAATGGCCCAATTCATGCCGGGCACCTCGCCGGAGCTTATCTTCCGGCAGATATATTTGTCAGGTACCTCAGGCTCAAGGGTGAGGACGTTGTTTACATTTGTGGAACAGACGAGCACGGGACTCCAATATCGTTTAGGGCAATAAAGGAAGGGAGAAGTCCAAGGGAGATAGTGGATGAGTTCCATGAGAACATAAAGATAGCATTCGAGAGGGCAAAAATTAGCTTCGACTACTTTGGAAGGACTGAGCTCCCTGTTCACTACAGGCTTAGCCAGGAGTTTTTCCTGAAGGCTCTTGAGAACGGTCATCTTGTGAAGAAGGTAACAAAGCAGGCCTACTGTGAGCACGATAAGATGTTCCTCCCTGACAGGTTCGTTATTGGGACGTGTCCCTACTGTGGGGCTGAAAACCAGAGGGGAGACCAGTGTGAAGTTTGTGGAAGGCCGTTGACCCCTGAGATACTCATAAATCCAAGGTGTAATCTGTGTGGGAACCCGATAACGTTCAAAGATTCCGCTCACTACTACATCAAAATGCAAGACTTCGCCGAGAGAATAAAAGAGTGGATTGAAAAGCAACCATGGAAGCCAAATGTAAAGAATATGGTTCTTGGATGGATTGAGGAGGGGCTTGAGGAGAGGGCAATTACAAGAGACTTGGATTGGGGAATTCCAGTTCCGCTCGATGAGGAGGATATGAAGGGCAAGGTTCTCTACGTGTGGTTCGAGGCCCCAATAGGATACATATCGATAACGATGGAGTACTTCAAGAGGATAGGAAAGCCCAATGAGTGGAAGAAGTACTGGCTCAACATAGACGGACAGACTAGGGTTATTCACTTCATAGGAAAGGATAACATTCCGTTCCATGCCATATTCTGGCCAGCATTCTTGATGGCATATGGAAAGTATAAGGATGAAGAAGTTGAGGCTGAGTGGAACCTTCCCTATGATATTCCAGCAAACGAGTATCTGAACCTTGAAGGAAAGAAGTTCTCAACTAGCAGGAACTGGGCAATTTGGGTTCATGAATTTCTCGATGTCTTTCCGGCCGATTATCTTAGATACTATTTAACCGCAATAATGCCCGAAACGAGAGATTCAGACTTCAATTTTGCCGACTTCAAGGCTAAAATAAACGAGGAGCTAGTGAACAATCTTGGGAACTTTGTCCACAGGGCTCTAACTTTCGTCAACAGGTACTTTGACGGCATTGTTCCCGAGAGAGGAGAGCTTGATAAGCTGGATAAGAATGCGCTTGAGGAGATAGAGAAGGCATTCAAAGAGGTTGGAGAACTTATAATGAACTACCGCTTCAAGGACGCTCTCAAGAGGGTCATGGCACTTGCATCTTTTGGAAACAAATACTTTGACCACAAACAGCCTTGGAAGACAGCAAAGACGGATAAAGAGAGAACAGCAACCACGGTGAACATATCGCTCCAAATAGTCAAGGCCCTTGGAATCCTCATAGAGCCCTTCCTTCCCGATGCAGGTGAAAAGATATGGCACCTGTTGAACCTTGAGGAAGTTAAAAGGTGGGAATTCACGGAAATTCCCGCAGGCCACAAGGTCAGAAAAGCTGAGATAATGTTCAAGAAAGTCACGGATGATCAGATTATATACTTTATACTGAAATACATGGCCAAGGGCAATCCGGAAGGAGCTAGGTTACTCCTTGAAAAGTACTACAAGATTGATGACGTGGTAAAGGTTGCCCGGGAGAAGTTTGGTGAGGAGGAGGCAGAAATTATCCTCAGAAGGGTTTATGGGGATAAATTTAAGAAAAAGAAGAAGGGGGGAGAAAAAGTGCAGTACGTAAGCTTTGATGACTTCGCAAAGCTTGATCTTAGGGTTGGAAAGATAGTGGAAGTAAAGGATCATCCTAATGCAGACAAGCTGTACGTCGTTAAGGTTGATCTTGGTGGTGAAGTTAGAACCCTTGTTGCTGGCCTCAAGAAGTATTACAAGCCAGAAGAACTTCTCAACAAGTACGTGATAGTTGTAGCAAACTTAGAGCCCAAGAAGCTCAGGGGCATTGAAAGTCAGGGAATGTTATTAGCCGCGGACGACGGGGAGAAAGTCGCCCTACTTATGCCAGACAAGGAAGTTAAGCTAGGAGCTAAGATTAGGTGATTCTTCTCCCTTTCAGCTTGGATATTTTTAGGTTCCTTAACTTCATTTTCTAACCATTTTCGTCCCTCTATTAGTGTTTTTGAACCATTATAGAAACTTTTAGGGAAGTTAATAGGTTCTGAACCTTTGGTTTTAGAAAACCGTATAAACGCTTGGTTCAAAACTTTTGGTGAACATAATTGAACATGTGAACGGAGGTGTTCATTGTGGGTTACCTAATCACAGACAAGAGGGATCTCAGCCCAATAGACTATATGGTCGAGGTTGAGGCCCCCCACGTTGCCAAAAGCTGGAAGCCTGGGCAGTTCGTGGTTTTCATACTACATGAGAAGGGAGAGAGGGTTCCGATGTCAGTATTCAAGGCAGATGATGGCAGGGTTGCAATGTTCATAAGAAAGCTTGGAAAAACGAGCCTTCAGCTCTACTACGAATACAAACCAGGAGATGAGATTTACAGCTTTCTAGGCCCTCTTGGAAGGCCTATAAAGATAAAGAACTATGGAAACGTTGTCTTTGCTTCTGATGCCGTCTGCGGCCACGCAGAGAACTATGCTCTCCTAAAGGTCATGAAGGAGAAAGGAAACTACACCATCTCGATACAAACCTTTGAGGACAAGAACCACGTCTATCCAGAAGAGTTCTTGGCCAAGAGGGTTGCTGATGAGTATTACCTTACAACACTGGACGGCTCGGCTGGAATTAAGGGCCATTATCTCGACGTGCTTAAGCAACTTATAGAAAAGGACAAAGTCGATGTTGTCTTCGCCGGAGGAAAACTTGGCTTTTTAGCAAAGCTAGCTGAGCTTACGAGGCCCTATGGAATACCAACATACGCCACAGTCAGGCAGATAATGGTTGATGGAACGGGAATGTGTGGCTCATGCAGGGTTCTTTACGATGGGAGGATAAAGTTCGCCTGCAGGGATGGGCCGGTTTTTGATGCACACAAGATAGACTGGGAGGATGCAATAAGGAGAAATGAAGAGCGCTTTACGGAGCAGGAGAGGTTAGCTAAAGAGCTCTACCTTAAGTACTTGAAGGAGAAGGGGGTGGTTTGAATGCCCAAGCTTATCAAGGAGAGGGTTCCTACCCCTGAGAGACCCGTTGAAGAAAGGATAAAAGACTTCAAAGAGGTCAATCTCGGCTATACATTTGAACTTGCGATAAAAGAGGCCGAAAGATGCTTACAATGTTCTCCTGAATATGCGCCCTGCATCAAAGGATGTCCAGTTCACATAAACATTCCGGCTTTCATTGCCAAAATAAAGGAGGGCGACATAAAGGGAGCATTAAGGATAATCTGGAAGGATAATACGCTTCCTGCAATTACTGGTAGGGTTTGTCCTCAGGAGGATCAGTGTGAGGGTGTTTGTGTTGTTGGCAAGGTTGGGGATCCAGTAAACATTGGAAAACTCGAAAGATTCGTAGCAGACTACGCTAGGGAGAGGGGAATAGACGAAGAGCTGCTCTGCGAGCTTGCAAAAGAGTGCGACGGGAGCAGAGGAAAGGTTGCTGTTGTTGGTGCTGGGCCCGCAGGCTTAACGTGTGCCGGAGAGCTCGCCAAGATGGGCTATAAGGTTACTATATTCGAGGCCCTCCACAAGCCTGGAGGAGTTCTTGCTTACGGCATTCCAGAGTTCAGGTTGCCGAAAGAGATACTTGATTACGAGCTCGAAAAGCTCAGAAAACTGGGTGTGGAGATAAAGACGGATCATCTGGTTGGAAAGACAGTAACGTTACAAGAACTGCTTCAAGAGTATGATGCCGTCTTTATTGGGACTGGGGCAGGAACTCCAAAGCTCTTGGATATTCCCGGAATACTCCTTGACAGAATATACTCGGCTAATGAGTTTTTGACTAGAATTAATCTCATGAAGGCTTACAAGTTCCCAGAATATGACACTCCAATAGCAGTTGGGAAGAGGGTGATAGTAATCGGTGGAGGGAACACAGCAATGGACGCTGCCAGATCAGCATTAAGACTTGGCGCAGAGGTCATAGTTGCGTACAGGCGCGGGAAGGAGGATATGAGTGCAAGGATTGAAGAGATCAAGCACGCTGAGGAAGAGGGTGTTAAGTTCATGTTTTTTGTGCAGCCGGTGGAGTTCGTTGGTGATGAGGAGGGCAGGGTCAAGGCTGTGAAGTTTGAGAAGATGAAGCCTCTTGAGGAGAGGGATGCTAGGGGGAAGAGGAAGATAGTGGGCACGGGAGAATACATAACCGTAGAAGCAGACACAGTAATAATAGCAATAGGCCTTGAACCCAACAGGATAATTCTAGAAGATTCCGGCTTGGAGGCAAATCCGGACGGCACTTTGAAAGTCGATGAGAGGTTGATGACTTCTATTCCTGGGGTTTTTGCTGGTGGGGACGCAATCAGGGGAGAAGCAACAGTAATCCTAGCAATGGGGGATGGTAAGAAAGCGGCAGTGGCAATACATGAGTATATCTCTAAAAAGAATGCCTAACAGGTAGGCTGATTTAAGTTATGCTCTCTTTTACCATGTTTTCTTTCTATACCCTAAGAAGAATCCCCTAAAGCTCATCCCTATGAAATCATCCCCCAAAAATCTATCGAAAAACTCTCTTGTTTCTTCTTCGTTCAGCCACTCTATGTGTTCCGGGACTCCTTCTTCAAAGTAATATGTTATTTCATCATCTTTTTTGCTGGCTATGTCTATAGTGTAGATCCTCTTCTTGTAGCTTCTGGCCTTCTCGACCTCTCTACAAACGAGCGATGAAAACTTCCCGTAGATTGCCACAGCCACTAAATACTCAGCCTCGGCTATTCTGTCGCTTACATCCTTTATCCCATAATCTGATGGGACTATGACATTTGTTGAGTCAAGTTTCTCTTCAATTATCTCCAGAATTAACTTCTCGGTTTGGGTGTGGTAGAGAATAGTTGGCTCACTTAAATAAACTAAGGGCCCTCTCTTTTCTCTCTTCCTTCGAAGTATTCCAAAGACCATGGGAAGCACCTCAGGTGGGGAATATACCTCATCATCGACCCCGGGTCAGCAGGGATGACACTCTTCATCGGTTACTCTCATTAGATTCCACTCTTTGGGTTTTATCTTTCAAACAGGCCGTTTTACTCGGGCACATTGTCATCGGTTATAATTTACCTCTTGTCCCAGCTTTGTAAAGTACTCCGTAGGGAGGCTTAATAATCTTTTGTTTCCGTGAGCAAGCAAACCTCCAAATTTTCCAATTTTTGAGGCTGTATCTCTAGTTTGACAATATTCGGTTGAACTATCAACCAATATAAATAAAATAAGACCATGCTCCTAACTATTGGCTTTATTTGGTTGTAAATATTGGAAAGGAACCCATACTTTTCAGAAACCCATTGGAAACTTTGGACATTAAAACGAAAAAACGATATGTACTTCATGTTGGGTAGTTATTACATTGATATCTGACCTCCTCTCTACCCTGGAGAGTCCATGGAATCTTTCTTACTAGTGAATGAGGGGATAAGTTAATTTTAAGCTCGACCCTTGGTAGGGGAAAGTTGGAGAGTTATAAAAAACTAAACCGAACGACTTCTAACGAAGGCACCGCTCTTAAGGTTATAGGGAGTGTAGCTGGGCAAAAACCTTTATCAGTATAGAGGCAAGGACGAGGGCAATTAGCAGGAGCATTAAAAGGCCAGCCCTTCTCCTTCTAGGCAGGATTAGGATTTCGATGAGGCCATACAGGATATTCAAGACTGACAGCAACAGGAGGTTCTTGTATAAGTCCCTGTTTACGTAGAATTTTAGGAGAGAGCGGAATACCTCCATTTCTGAGGCTCCATGACGTGCGGATATAAAACTTAAGAGAACCAGAAAACCCTCAGAAACCAGCGAAATCAGCATGATTTCCTTGAAGATAGGCGAGAGCCGTTTTCCAGTTAAACTTTCATAGAGCATCAAAGGCACGTCCATAAGCAATACCACCATAGAGATGATTAACAGGAGCCCGACGGTTATAAAAACCAGTGCAAAGTCAATAGCGAGTATTATCCCCCTCCTGGAACCATCGATCAGAACTCCGGAACTAAAAGCACCCCATACTAAAATAGCACGAAAAATTCCTGACGTCAAATCATTTATAGTCTCCGGGTCAGCCCTCTCAAGAACTTGAGGGAGCTCTTTAAATTTGAGGTCGGTATAACCCACTTTTCTCCGGCGCTTTTTGAGTACAAGGGCAATAAAAGCCAGCACAAGGAATAGGGAAACCACCGTTGTAATCAGCCAGGAAACGTTGAAATTCTCACGCTGAATACCAGATGTTGGACGAATATAGAGAAACATCAATATAACTACCCAAGCCACCAGTGGAACTGTTATATCCTCTATTACCGACCTTTTTTCAGATTTCATCTTAACATCCCCAGCGCTTAACGTTTCAACAATGCCCAGACGAGGAAGAGCATAGCCACCGCAAGTGAAAGCAGAACGATCGTAAGAATCCTCCTTCCAACTCTGTGCGAGAGATAAACCCCAAGAAAGCCAAACAGGGTGTTTAGGATTGAGAGAATCAGGAACTTTTCGGCGTTTACAACCACGGCATTGAACATTCTCAGAACGTCTTCCGGGTAGTTCTTGGTTGAAACGTAAGAGGAAACGGCCCAGATAACGGGAATCGCGAGTGTGATGGCGAGGGATGTTTTACCGATGAACTCAAAGACGTACTCTGCTCTTCTACTCTTGAGAAAGTACAACGGGAGAGCTGCAATCCATACTGCCATTGTGGTGAAGACTGGATATATCACTACCATAAGAAAAGCCATGCCAACGAACGCCATTATGGCAAGGAAAACATCGTGAAACCCCAGGAGAAACGTACTGAAAATTCCCCAGAGAATGAGGTGATGGACTATGCATTCCTGTACGTCGTGCTTTAGGTACCCTGAATCCCACGGTTCCTTCCAGTGCTCCTCAAGAATCTCGTCAATTCTCTTGATGTCACTTTTCTTGTATCCATGCTTCTCTAGAATGCGGGCGAGGAAGAAGATCATTGAAGCTACCATGAGGACAAAAAGAAGTATCGTACTAAGAACCCATTCACGGGTTATGACCCCGAGTTTCACCCAGACGAAGCCAAACAGCACCGCAAAGAGCACCACAGGAAAAACAAAGATCTTAAGAATAATTTTTCTCCTCCTCATTGAGACCACCGGGGCTTTTTTGATAAATTCGAACTATAGTGAGTGCAGTTGGATGAAAACTTTTATCAGTGTAAAGGCGAGGTTGAGAGGCACAGATTTGTGGTACTGATTTTCTCCAGCATTAGAAGTATGGCCGCTACCCCCTTTGTTTGGGTCGCCTAACTTCAATTAAGTACTGTGCTTATAAAGGCTCCCTAGGTTTGATGAATTTCCTCAAACCCAGCTGATATGTATGATGAAGGCGGAATATTAATAGTGATGTCCGATGGTTAGTGAGGGATCTATCGCTGGCCGTTCTGCTGTGAGAACGATAACTGGAGAACTCGTGGAATTTATAGCCAGGGAAACTGGTCTCGATAAAAAGATCATTCTAATGGTCTTGAAAGCTGAGGAAGACTTTCTCATGCTTCAGATATCTAAGAGCTTAGGAAGTGACCAGCCATGAGGAGGGTTAGCCTTATTGTTTTGATGATTCTTCTCGGCTCCCTATTACCTCATAACTTTGTACTCCACGAGAGAGTTCTCGCCCAAGCGGGGCCTTCCGATATAGTCGTTTCGAATCCAAGGTATACCGTGGAGAACGGGAAAATAATTGTTTCCGTTCCTATTGAGAATAGGGGAGGGTCGGGAAGTCCATTTAACCTCACGTTCTCATTCATTGGTTTCATAAGTTCTCCAGAGCCTGAGGAGGTTCCCTTCACATGGTTCAACACGAGCAGGATGCTTGAAAATTCGCGTGAGGTTTCGTCGGGGGAAGTAGTTAATGGTAGTGTCGTGCTAAGGGACGACGATGGCTACATAATATACGAACTTCCCTTTGAGCTGAACTTCTTTGGTATTCCCGTGAAAAAACTCTCGGTCAGCACCAACGGCTACGTGGAGCTGATGACGGAATACGAGGACACTATCTCCGAGGGGGATTACGAGGTATGGGATTTCCTCTCCGAAAGCAGGAGAGACTTCGTAGCTGGTCTCGATGAGGATCTCGAAACCGAGGACGGCTATCTGCTCGTGGCCAGAATAGAAAACGGCGTCGTGATTGAGTGGTTTGGCTCAACATGGGATGAGTACGACTCGGAGAACTACCCCATCAACTTTCAGCTGATAATACTTTCCAACGGGACGCTCATATGGAGCTATGGTCGTCTCAGGGCCCTAAGCTACGGCAAGGCGGGGTACTTCTCAAGGGTCTCACTCGAATCCAGGGAGATTGAGCCTGAGGAAGGAAAAAGCTACTCTCTGAGCCTCCCCCAAGTGACTCCAACAGTTCTGAAAGTTCAGATTCCACCCATGGAAGAGAATGAAACCCGTAACGTCTCCATAATTTCGCCGGTGGACGAGGGATACGTGCGCATTTTTGCTGACTTGGAAGAGACACTAAATGAGGTCGACCGCTCAAACAACTTTGCTGAGCTGTGGCTCTGGCCCGGAAACTACTGGATAGAAAACGTCAGCATTGGCAATGTAACCCCCGGCGAATTCGTCGAGGTAAACTTTACGGTGAAAACAACTTCAAGGCATCCGGAGCCTGTGGCGGTGAGGCTCCTAAAGAATGGGGAAGTAGAGGTAGAACGCCACATCTGGAACCTCCCAGCGGAGGGTCTGACAGGGGCTCTTCACTGGCTTGCCCAGGGCGGGAGCTACAATCTGAGCCTTGAGATAGATGCAATGGGAGATACAAACCTGAGCGACAACTGGGTCTATCTTGGAGAGTACTCCTTCCCGTTGCCGAACTTCAGGATAGTAAATTACTCCATTGAAGTGCCCCACTGCTCTGGCTCCCCGGCGAGGATAAGGGTGAACGTGACCAATGATGGATCGCTGAACTGGAGCAATGTGGGGGTAATGGGGGCACTCATGTACAGCGACGGAACCATGTCACCATTCTGGACCTTCATACCATTCCTGCCTGCAGGAAAAACTGCCGAAGTTCTGCTGGAGCCCGTGGTTGCCCCAGGGAACATAACCGGGGTTCGTATAGAGGTTGATCCCTACGACTGGGTCGAGGAGTCTAGTGAGGACGACAACTCTGTGAGCGTTGACCTTTCTCTGAGCATTGAAATGCCTGACTTTACTGTGGTTGGAATGGAGATTCCTTCAAACGTAACGACTGGGGAATCTTACCTGGTAAACGTTACCCTGGACAACCTGGGAGGCTGCTACGGTGGGGCTGTGGGAGTTAGGCTCTACGAGAACGGTCGCGATGAAGACTCAGAATACGTAGAGATAAACGGAACTACTAAAGTCAGTCTGAGGTGGTCACCTTCGGCGATAGGATGGGTCAATCTCACCGTCGCAGTCGATCCATACAATGTGATAGCTGAGCTTAGAGAGGATAACAACGAGCTAACTGAGAGAGTTTTTGTGAGAGGGCCCGATATAACGATAACGAACGTTGAACTGGTGAGCTTTGACGGGATAGCAGGAAGCCCGGCCGTCTTCAACGTGACGCTCAAGAACCTCGGTGAAACCTTCACCAGCGGGTTTTATATCAAGGCCTACGGGGGCCTCAGTACGAGCACAATATATGTTCCTGGAGGGCTTTCGAAGGGCGAAGAAAAGACCGTGGCGATGGAAATCTACGCTAACGCTGGGAACGTTACCATCTATTTTAAAGCCGATTCCTCCGACAGGATAACGGAGACGAACGAGTCAAACAATGACTTTTCATACGAACTGAATGTTCCCTTGCCAAACTTTAAGGTTGAAGCTATATCCCTCCCCGAAAACACCGTCGGCTACGTTCCGGTAAACGTCACGGTGAGGAACATCGGAGCACCCTACAACGGCACGCGCTTTCCGCTAACGCTCAAGATTTCCATTGGGGGACGTTCAAGATACTATTACATCAGGAATCTTTTCGGAAGCAACGAAACGATAACCAAGCAAGGGACTATAATTATACAGGCTCCAGGAGGGCTTGTGAATGCAAGTGTCTATTCAAACGTCAATGAAACATCTAAATCCGACAACTGGTTGGCCATGAACGTCTCAACCGGCTATCCCGACCTGGTAGTAGAGATTCATCCGCCGGAGGTTTCAGCCGGGAGCTACGTGCGGGTCAACTACACCGTGAGGAACCGCGGGAACGCGACCCTCTTCCTTAAAGGAACCTCCCTACCCGTGAAATACGGAATTGAATACGAGGACGGGAGAAGAATAACCGGAGGGACCTGGATAAGCAACCTTGTTCTGGAGCCTAACGGGACAGCTGAGATAAGGCCCTACCTCAGGTTCAATGGAGGCAGAAACATCTTGTTTGGTGTTATAGATGAGGCGAACCGGTGGGTGGAGAGTAACGAGGACAACAACAATGCCACCCTCCTGCTGGAGCTGGATAAGCCGGATTTCGCAATAGCAAACTATTCGATTCCGGATGAGGTTCTCAACGGCAGTGCGTACCTTTACCATCAGTATGGAATCGAGGTCAACGTCACTAACCTCGGGGGAGAATTTATGGGACATCTGATAATTGCCCTGCTTGTCGATGGCAGGGTGAATGAATTAACCGGATTCTACAACCTTGGAAAGAACGAGACCAAGGAGGTAACCCTCTACTACAGGCCTGAACCCGGGAAACACAACCTAACGATAGCACTCGACTACAGTAACGAGTGGATAGAGGAGAGGAAAAACAACAACAATGCCACCGCTATGACCGCTGAGTTCGGGATGCCCGACGTGACTCCGGTTGGCGTGACATGGGAGCCCTACAACTTCACCTCGGGCGAGAGGGTAACCTTCAAGGTTTACCTGAAGAATCTAGGCCAGGCTTTTGAGAAATCATTCACAACCCGGATTGAAATATGGAACGGAAGCAGCAGGCTGGCGTATGGTACTGCTTATCCCTATCCCTACGGCTACACCTTCCGGGAAAATGAGACGCGGGAATTCAGATGGATCTGGTACGGTGCAGAGCCTGGGAACTTGACCCTCAGGGTAGTGGCGGATTACTACAACTACCTGCCGGAGACCAACGAGACTAACAATAACCTCACCGTTGACCTTGGAAGCATCGGAACTCCTGACTTCGAGTTGAGCAACCTGAGCGTTGGAGAGCTGGCCTTTGGAAGGTGGGTGGATGTTAACGTCACACTCAGAAATCTCGGGGAGAGCATATACAGACCTTTCAACGTGCTCTTCAACCTTAGCGGGAAGACTTACTATGAGACCGTCTACGGCATCGGTGCAAACGAGATGAGGATTCTCAGTAGGCGTTGGTACGTTGATAGAACCGGAGAACTTAAGGTGAGGGTGGGGGTTGATCCAAGGAATGAAATAGTAGAAACGAACGAAACGAACAACTGGATCTCTGCAATCTACCACGTAGAGCCTCCAGAACTTTTCATAGTCTCATACAGGTGGGAGAGGCATGAACTGGCAAGCGGATACTTGGCATTCACGGTGAACGTGACGAACTCCGGTGGAGACACCTACAAGGGCTTCTATCTTGCTATGTACGTTGATGGTTCACTGAAAGCCCGTGTTTGGGTTCCGACGCTTCTTTCGGGTGAGACCTTGGAGAAAACCCTGAGATGGCGCCTTGATACAGGAGGAATGCACGAAGTCTGGCTGGTGATTGATGATGGCAATTTGATTCCAGAAACTGACGAGGACAACAACATCGTGAAGACCAACGTCACCATTGAGCTCCCAGACATTGAGGTCGAGGGGGTCTCGGTTCCTAAGATGCATGCCAATGCACTATTTACTATTAACATTACTCTGAGGAATTCCGGCATCCAAGACATCGAGAGATCATTCTTCGTGGCGGTGTACCAGGACGACAAATACCTCGGGGGAGCATGGGTTAATTCTCTTCCTGCGGGAGATTCAAAGAAAGTTGGGATAGCGGTCAGGCCCTATCCAGGTGATTCCACCATAACAGTCGTAGCGGATCAGTACAACACCATTGTCGAGGCCAGCGAGGACAACAACGAACTCTCGGTGACCGTTCACGTCAGTGCCCCAGATCTGAGGGTTATCTCTTTCTCTCCCGGAAACCCAGGGTACTCCGGAGAGACTGTAAACGCGACTGTTATCATAAGGAACGAGGGGGACTACGAGACGGGAACATTCCAGTTGGCGATTCGCGAAAACAGGAAAACCCTTGGAAGCGTGTACGTTGAAAGCCTTATGCCTGGGGAGGAGCTAAACGTCACGGTACCTTGGAAGGCAGTACCGGGAAGATACAACGTTACCGCGGTCGCCGATCCATACAACGTCATTCGGGAATGGGACGAGAGCAATAATGCCCTGAGCATTCCGGTCGTCGTTCCGGCGCCAGATTTGAGCGTTTTAAGCTTCAGTTACTCTGGCAGGAGGATAGCAGGGGAGAGCATGAGTTTCATCGTAACAGTTGCGAACAAGGGAAACACCACCCTGTTGCCGTTCTACGTGGTTATCTATGCTAACTCCACTGTTATTGGTGTCAAAAGGCTCAACGGACTCCAATCGGGAGAAGTAAGAACCATTTACTTTGAGAATTCCTGGAAAGCCCGCTATGGGAGCTACGTTCTTAGAGCCGTGGTTGATCCCTATAACAAGATAGCTGAGCTGAGGGAGGACAACAACGAGGCCAATGTGTCGGTATTCATAGACGACGAGACTCCCCCGTCAGTAGTTACTCTCTACCCAGCCAACGGAAGCTTCACTAATGAGGCACTCATCGGTGTCCTTCTGAGTGATGAAGGATCTGGAGTTGATCTTGAAAAAAGCCAGTTGAAGATTTATCGCGAAGGTATTCCAGTTGAAGGCTTAGGTGAGGCCTCGTGGGGGTGGCTTATCTTTAGGAACTCAACACCCCTTCTAGACGGAAACTACACGGTAATTCTCACGGCCGTGGACAGGGCTGGTAACTCGATAGAGTACTCGTGGAACTTTGTTCTTGACAGGAAGGCACCAGTGATTTCCAGCAACATCGTCAACGGCACCCTTTACAACGGGAGTGTGGTGCCGGCGATCAACGTCACCGACGAGAACCTGCTGAACTATAGGGTAACCGTTAACGGGAGAGAGTTCCGTGGCGGGGAGATACGGGCTGACGGGAGTTACCTCCTTGAGGTCTTTGCTGTGGACAAGGCAGGTAATAAGGCGAGATATTCAGCCTGGTTTACGGTCAACGGCATTCCCCATCCACCATCGGGTCTTACACTGAGGATGGAAGGAAAGTACGTGGAGCTGAATTGGCTTCCAAGTGGGGATTCGGACATCGCTGGATACTACGTTTACGTGGATGGAAAGAGGCTCAACGAGGAACCGGTGGAGGTCACAACCTTCAGGGATATCTTCAGGGGAAGCCTCAACTACAGCGTAACGGCGGTTGATTTCATGGGCTTCGAGAGCGAACCAGTTCAAGTATTCCCTGTGAGACTTGAAATAGAGACCGAGAAGATGGTAGTGGGCTACCCAACCGAGGTCAGAGTGAATATTGAGAACCTAGATGGACCAGCCAACGGGACGCTGAGGCTTGAGCTAGTGGACGTCTTTGGAAACATCATCGAGGGTATCGTTAGAAACGTTAGTCTCATCCCTGGGAACGGCACCGAGAACTTTGAAGTCGTAGTTCCACAGGGTCTTAGCTCGCTTAGGGCTTCCCTGACCATCAATAACTCTGGAACTTTAGCCGTCCTTCCGGTGATTCCCGAAGAAGCCGAGGCCCCAGTAATTCTCCCTCAAAAGCTTGAAACTGGTCTTCCCGGGCTCGTGGAGGTCAGATTGAGGAATCACGGTTCCAGACCGCTCGACACCTCCAAGGCCACTTTGAGGCTGGGAAACATTACAGGGGAGGCCATTGGAGTTCTCCCAACAATTTCTCCAGGTGAGGAAGCGGTTCTCCGCTACCGTATCGTTCCGCGGGAAAGGGGGCTTCAAAACCTGACTTTCCGTCTGGGATACTTATCAGCAACGATAGAGGTTAATATCAGAGATCCGGTAACGAGTCCAGTTATGGTGTCCACAGAGAACTTCGTGCGTGGGGCTAGAGCAAAGGTTTACGTCACCTTCAGAAACATTGGCACAGCACCGCTGAGGGTTGCGGATGTTGAAGTGCTCGGAATGAGGCGGAGTGTCGGGCTTCTCCTCCCACCAAATCTCTCGGTGGAGCTTCCCTTTGAGTACACGGTACCCCAGAACGCCTCGCGGATTCTCATAAACGCCACCGTCTTTACCGATGTGGGAACGTTCAGGAGGAGCATCGTGGCAGAAACTGCGGAGCCAACTTACAATGCCAACGTCACGGTTAAGCCGGTCTTCACAGTTGGAGAGGATGTGCTCATCGAGGGATTCGCCTACAATTCAAGTGGCCTTCTTGCTAACGTTCCGGTCAAGGTTAGCGTCCTCCGTGGTGACTTCGTGAGGGAATACTACGTGGTCACCGATGGAACGGGACGCTTTAACCTCACATTCCGGCCGTTAAGGGGAGAATACGGGCACTTCATCGTGAGTGCGACCCATCCGGCTGTCGTTGCCCCGGAGAGGGACGGGGAGTTTGATATAGTCGGCCTAACCCTTATCCCCGATGTATATGACCTCACGGTTACCCGGGAGTTCACTGGGGAAATTGAGGTAGAGATAATCAACCACTGGCTCGACTCGAACGTCTCGGTTGATGTTAGTGCTCCGGAGACCTACAACGTTACAGTTCCCCCGAAGATAGAGCTGAAAAGTGGTCGCAACCGCCTGAAGATTGGACTTTCCAGCAAGAGTGCGGTTAATGGAACCATAGTGATAACCTTCAGAGCTGTCCAGCTGGGGATTGAAGTGAAGAAGAACCTTACCGTGAGGGTTAACGTCCTTCCACCCGCTCCAAGAATAGAAATCGAACCCCTCAGCCTCGATGTAGGACTTTTGACTAACGAGAGTGCTAGCAGGACAATAACGGTAAAGAACACGGGATTCGAAGAGCTCAGGAACGTTAGTGTCGTCTCGTCCATAGAATGGGTAAAGGTTGTTTCGGCATTCACCGGGCTTGAAGCCGGAAAATCAGGGGCCATAAGTCTCTACATAGCTCCCCCTGAGAACCTAACCGGGACGTTCGAGGGGAGTATAAGGATATCTTCCTCAAATTACAGGGACATTTATGTTCCAATCAGGATAACTGTAACTCCAAACGCCAAAGGCTCCCTCAGGGTCATCGTCATGGATCCCAACGCCACAAGGCTAGAAAAAGCTGAGGTTACACTCTACAATGGATACGCCCATTTTGAGGGGAAGACGGACGAAAACGGAACGGTGATCTTCACCGACGTTCCAATCGGAGAATACACGCTTATAGTGGGTGAGGAGAGCCACTATACTTCAAGCAGGAAGGTTGTCATAGAGGCAGGACTGGAGAGGAATCTAACTGTAGTGCTTATGCCCTCGGTGCTGGAGATTGAATGGGAGGTCGTGCCTGTAACCATAGAGGACGTCTACATCATAAAGCACGAGATTGGTTACACTACCTACGTTCCCGCTCCAGAGATAAAAACATACGGTGGCGATCTTGAGGTTTACATAGACTATGAAAAGCTGGCGGAGTTGGGGATAGTAGAGTTCCGGGGACAACTCATAATCAGGAACACCCATCGCTACGTATCGGTCTTCAATATCACCTTTGAGAGCGGTGGCAACCACTACATAGATGTAGAGTTTATGGTGGATAGAATAGACGAGCTGAAGCCCGGAGAAACCGTAATAGTACCCTACGTGGTGAGGATTTACTACCAACGCTCGCCGCCTATAAACCCGTGCCTCCACGAGACCAAAGTCTTTATCCTCAAAGCGGGCGTTGTTTGTGTGGAGGAAGCTGGAAAGATAACCTTAAAGGCCCAGAAAGTGCACAGGTTGATAGTCAAGCCAACCTGCGACGGTTGCTGGAAGAGCCTGCTAAACATAGGTGCGCACATACTCTTTGAGAAGCTGAGCGACAAGCTGGGAGACCTGCTTGAGAACAATGAGATAGCCAAAGACTCCGGGGACAAGGCGCTTGAAGCTTTGAAGGAGCTATATGAGGCATACTATCAGATGAGCATGAACCCCACCGATGAGAACATAAAGAACTATGAGAAAACTCTCCAGAAGTTCAAAGGAACTCTTCTGGAGATTGGAAAGACCGCCCTGGCAAAGTACGGCGAGAAGTACCTTGAGAACTATCTCTCCACCGAGGGAATTGAGTTCGACTTGATACTCGATGAAAAGGGTCAGGTCGTCGGGTTTGTGATACCTTCTGATGTCACTCCGATGTACCCAGAGGTCATGAGCACTATCAACGTGCAGAACGGAAACGTTCAAGTGAACTGGGAGGAAGCTGAGAAACTTGCAGACAAGCTAACTGGCGGGGTTATATCGGAACTCAAGGAGAAGGCCGAGAACCTGTGGATAGTCGAGATGATCAACCTAATAGTGAAGCTTGTTGATGATTACACGCCAATGATAGCTGAGGCCGGAATGAACTGTGCTATCTGCCTACTTCACAACAACTGCAGTCCGCCAAATGTCGGGGAGATGAGACCAATCCAGCTCATACGCACGGCCTACTTCACCGGATACGACGGAGGCGGAGCCGGGGGCGTTTCGGGAGGCGGTGTCCAAGGGGAAACCAGCGTTGGAAGGTTCACGTGCGAGGGTCTTCCGAGACCAAAGAATTCCACGTCACAGACATCGCAACCAACGACTAACTCATGTACGGCTTGTAGCATCAAAACTAATCTCTCTGACCCGGGGGAGAGGAAAATCTGCGTTAATCTCCCAGTGAGAAACCTTCCATCCCAGCCCCTCCAGGAGAACGAGAATGGAGAAGCGCAGAACATGCTTCACATGTGCGTTGATCTGGTCATAACCATAGAACAGAGACTCACCTTCGAGAGACAGGCATTCAGGGCTTCACTTAGGTTCACTAATACTAATGCCAACTACAGCCTGGAGGATGTCAACGTTACCTTGGTCTTCTTCGACGATAACGCTAAGGATGCAGGCGAGAGGTTCTTCGTGAGGCTCGAGGAGAGGAGCGGTCTGAACAACGGAGTACTACAACCAAAGGGAGAAGCAAGCTTCAGGTGGCTCATAGTGCCTAAGGTGGGGGCGGCGAGAGAGTTCAGAACGAGATACTACGTAATGGCCAATGTTACCGCAAAGCTCGGCGACTCCAGACTTGTCTTTGAGACCTGGCCGGCTGTGATAGAGGTTAAGCCGGTTCCCCAGTTGGAGCTCGACTACGTGATTCCAAGAAAGGTCTACGGCGATGACCCATACACCCCGGAGATAGAGCAGCCAGTGCCCTTCATATTCGGATTAAGGGTGAAAAACGTTGGGTATGGAGAAGCCAGGAACCTGAGGATAGCATCAGCCCAGCCCAAGATAGAACGTTCCAACTATCCAGGAGTGTACATAGATTTCAAGCTACTAGGAACCATCGTTAATGGAAAGGCAGCCCCCAACAGTCTAACGGTGAACTTTGGGGATCTAAAGCCCGGAGAAAGCTCAACGGCAGCATGGATAATGAGCGCGGAAGTAACGGGAGATTTCGTTTATTACAATGCCACCTTCCAACACAGCGACGAACTAGGTGGAAACGAAACGTCCCTAATAAGGGTTCTGAGAACACACTTTCTCTTTAGGGCCTTCAACGACACCGCCAACGACGATGGGATGATGGACTTCCTAGTGGATGATGATGGGGACGCCATTCCAGAGATGATAATCGACTCCAACGGGGAGGATTATCCCGTTCTGAAGGTCAACTTCACGGAGGAGTATGGGAGAGGCTTTAGAAAGGTAATTCCTCTGGTAAAATCCCCAGGTTGGATCTACATGGCGATACCAGTTAGCGGGTTCACGAGAGCGACGAGGAGCGATGGAAAAGAACCAGTGGCCCAATGGATTGATAACGAAACTCTCCATCTTTTGGATCTTGGAACCTCGGAATTCTACGTTCTAAAGGCTAACCGCCCGCCGGTTCCGGTGGTGAGGGTCAGTGAACCCATTCTCGTCAACAGAACAGTAACCCTTGATGCATCATTGAGCTACGATCCAGATGGTAGAATCATTAGATACCTCTGGCGGATTGGCAACGATACTTTAGAAGGCCCCCTGGTGAGCTATACTTTTAGAGAAGTTGGAAACTATACGGTCATTCTGACTGTCTGGGACGAAGAAAACTCCAGTGCCTCCATAACAAGAAACATCAGGGTCTATCTGGGCCCGAAGTTCGTCGTTGAAGTGGGAACTATTCCGGAGTGGGGAATAGTGCCCTTCAACGTCACCGTTGAGGTTAGCGTTACCAACACTGGGGATACTCTAGGCACATACAATCTTACTATCCTCATCGACAATCAGCTGGAAGTGGTTGAGGAGGTAACACTTCAGGCAGGTGAAATGAGAAATCTAACGTTCCCGGTTGAGATAACGAGCGCGGGTGAGCATGTAATCTCCGTTAATGGAAAGAACGCAACTGTGTTGGCCTACTGGAACATAAGTCTGAGTAAAAACGAGACCCTTAAATACACGAAGGACTTCGGATTCTACGATTCCCTAACCTGGGAACCCTTTGTGAAGGACTTCAATAACTGGACCGCACAATTGCTGGAAAACGTCTCCCTCCCAGAGCTAATGCTTGAAAGGATACTCGACGAAAAGGTCTCCAACTGGACACTTGTGAATCGCTCCGAGAACCTCAATCCTCGGGAAAAGGAGGGTTACATTAGAGCCATATACTTCAGAAACGCCACCATCAGAGGAATATCCGGGTGGAACTACACTACCGTAAGGGTAGCTCAGAGAGTGGTGATCTTCGCGAACGCAAGTCACAGGCTCGATGAGGAGCCACCGACGATACGGGTAACCCCGGAAAGTGGTGTCTATGAGAGAATACCAGTTCTCAACGTTACAGTCATTGATGAAACCAACGTCACGGTCTGGGTGGAGACGAAGAGGGGCAGGAAAAATCTGACGCTTCTGCTAAAGAATGGCAACGTGTCAGTTTGGACCGGTATGCCACCCCTTGGGCTTGGGAACAACACGGTTACTGTCTATGCAGAGGACTACTTTGGAAATCGGGCCAATGAGACGCTCTGGATTTATCTCAACCCCAAAGCTCCCATAGTTACGATAGAGAGCCCGGAGGAGAAAGTTTACAACTCCAGACAGGTCTGGATAAACTACACCGTAATCGATGATGATCTCGTTGGTGTGAAAGCCTACCTTGACGGGAGGCTCATCTCGACTAACTCCTCGTGGAGCGTCAAACTGGTGCTCGACTATGGAACTCACAACTTCACAGTCGAGGCGTGGGATGTCAGCAACAACGTCACGGAGACTGTCATGTTTAGAATAAACGAACCTCCCACAGTGAACTTCACGTGGAGTGCTGAGTATCTAGAGGTGAGCTTCCAAGCCAATTCAAGTGATCCTGACGGCATAATCGAGTATCTATGGGACTTTGGAGACGGCTCAACTGGTCGTGGAGCAAATATTACCCATGTCTATGCTAACGGAGGAGTTTACAACGTCACGTTAATTGTTTGGGACACCTACAACCTCAGCTCAAGCATTACTAAGATGATAGAGGTCTTCGCTAATGTGAGTCTGAGTAGAAACGAGACCTTTGAGTACACCAGGGACTTTGGATTCTACAACTCGACATCGTGGGAATCCTTTAAGAGAGACTTCGAGGAATGGGTTAACGAGATCCTTCGGGAGATTAAAGTTCCAGAAAGCGAGTTTGACGAGGTGTGGATCGTAAAAGCTGATAACTGGAGCCTCATAAACCACACTGAGAACCTCTTACCCGGCTCCGGTAACGGCTGGATAAACGCCACCTATCGCCGTGTGGTTATCATGAAGGGCTTAATTGATCACAACGAGACGACCATGCTTGTAATTCAGAGGGTTGTCCTCTTCGGCAGCGCAACCAACGTGAAGGATGTGGAACCTCCGCTCGTGAAAATAGTCTATCCCGAGAACAGAACCTATGATCACAACGTTACCGAGCTAATTGTGTTCGTCAACGACTCCACGGTAGTGGCGTCAGTGGTAGCGGAGCTCGATGGGGAAGCTGTTACTCTAATCCAAGCCAATGGCTCGTGGCGGGCAGAAATAATGGCAGGGGATGGGAGACACCGGATCGTGGTTATCGCAAAGGACATATGGAACAACACCGCCATTGAATGGGTAAACTTCACCGTCAACACCACAGTTAGGATTACCGAAATCAATGGGACGGAGATAGTCACAATTCCTGGCGAACTTGAAAGCGCGATCATCGTTCATAACGGACTGCTTAGGATAACACTTGAATTGGGAGGAGAGAGTGTCTCCCTAGGATTCTCCCTCAGGAAGCAGGTGCTCATAGACGAACGTCTCTGGGAAATGCCGTGGCTCGCGGTAAGAAGTGGAATGAATATGGGGAGAATTTCAGTTCGGGAGGAGACCATAAGGAAGGCAGGTAAGCTTTATGAGAGAAGAACGTTCAGGATCGAGGCAATGGGACAAGGTTACGCTGTGCTAATGCTTCCGCTGAATGGAATGGAGGTGGTGAGAGTTACCATCGAGAAAAACGGAACAACTTATGAACTCGGCACTACCAATGAGGGCAAAGTCGGCTACTACGGAACCCTCGGAGGATACCTCTACGTTGTCATTAGAGAGGATCCAGTAGTTGAAATTGAGCTTGAAAAAGTGCTCAAAGAAGAGAAGAAAACTCCGAACTGGTTTGCTCTAGGTTTGTTGTGGGAACGCTGGTACCTAGCGCTTAGAAACGAGTTCATTAAATTCCACATGAATTGCACGAACGAGACTGCGCTTGAAAAGGCTCTAAAATTACACAAAACGGCAGAGGAGTACTACACAAAAGGAAAGGAATACTATCCAAATGTCCCTGTATTGTACGCCATATACATGAGAAAGGCATATCTGCTTGAAAAACAGGCGATCGAAATTGTGAGGCCTTACACTTGATTCCCGGAAGGGATTTATACTTCTTTTTTTATAAAGCTCATTGAGGGATGTGTGTGAATACACTTGCCCTGCTTAAGGCTCTCTCCAACGAAACGAATCTTCAGATACTCTCCCTTCTGAGGTCAGGATCATTCCATCCAAGGGAGCTGGCAAGGCTTCTTCAGAGGAGTGAGAGTGACGTGTCGAGAAGACTGAAAAAACTGGAGAAGCTGGGACTTGTGGAGGGGAGATGGATTAGACTCGGGGATAGAAACGTTAGGATATACTCCCTCAAGGTGAACGAAGTAAAAGTTAACTTCCTGCCGGGAGAGGTTCAGGTGGGTATTAAAGAGGCTGAATCCTATAGGCTTCCCATAACATTTGAAGATGTCCCAAAGACTAGCTTCTTCGTAGGAAGGCACGATGAGGTTGAGATTCTCAAAAATGCAAAGGGTAAAGTGGTTGTCGTTTATGGAATTGCAGGAATTGGTAAGACCAGCCTCCTTGCAAGGGTTTTTCCTGAAGCATTCTGGTACTCAATGAACGGCTCGGAGAGCTTCGAATACTTCGCCTGGCAGCTTAGCCTCTACCTAAACTCCCTGGGATATCGGGCCCTCATGGAGTATCTTCGAGGCGGTGGAAAAGAGGAAAAGGAGCTGTTTGAGCTGATTCTCGAAGGAATAGACGAGACAGAAAGTGTCATCGTGATAGACGACCTCCACAAGTGCCAGGACGAGACACTTATGAGAATGCTCTCTTATCTGGCCGGAAGGCTGAAGAAAGGTACCATCGCCGTTGCATCGAGAGTCAAGCCCCTCCTCGGCATCGAGGGAGTAATCTACATAAACCTAAGTGGCCTGGAACCTGGGGAGGCCTACGAACTGGCAAAAAAGATTAAAAAAAGAATCCCTGTGGACAAATTTGCCAAAATCTACCGCATAACCAGAGGGCACCCTCTGGCACTCATCCTTTTGCTCGAAAGCTCAGGGGAGAGCTTGGAAGAGGCTAAAGAGAACATCTTTGAGTTTCTTTTCACGGAGATTTATCGTTCTCTGACCGAAGAGGAGAAGCGGATGCTTCTAATGCTTTCTATCTTTGAAGAACCCCTTGAATATGAGGCCATTAAAACCCTTTATGGTGGCAGGAAAACCTTTTTCATTCTCCACTCTCTACTGAGAAAGGGACTGGTAGAGAGGAGGGGCAGTCAGTACTTCATCCACGACATGCTGAGGGGGTTTCTCAGAGAAAAAGAAACTTTTGAGAGCAGAACCTACTACCTTGAGTATGCGGAGTACCTCATTCAAAAAAATACCCCCAGAGACTTCCTGAAGGCCTTCGAATATATACTCAAAGCCGGAGCCACCGAGAAAATAAGAGAATTAGTGGAACTTCGAATCCGGAGGTTCAAACACCTGCCGGGAGACTTTCCGAAAACATACAGGAGGATACTATCCCAAGCGGGGGATAACCCCTACGCTCGGGGAGAACTGGGTATAATCTACTTCAACACAGGATTCTTCCAGAAGGCCAGAGATATCCTCCTAGAGGTGGAGGACAAAATTGAGGGCCTCTTCAAAGCGGAGGTTGTGAGCACCTTGGCAGATGTTTTCCTCGTGCTTGAGAACCTAGAGATGGCTGAGAGATACCTTCAGAAGACGAAGGAGCTAGCCGAAGAACTTCAAGATCCTGAGGTGTGGCTTTGGTATTACATGGAGAAAACGAAGTACGAGTACTATCGCCGAAACCTTGAAGAAGCTTTGAAGAGTGCGTTTAAGGAGCTAGAAGTGGCACGAGAGCACGGAAGAAGTCCGGAAGACGAGGGGCTAGTGCTCCTTCACATAGGAGACATATACCTCGACCTGGAGCAACCAGAGGAGGGAATAAAATACTACGAAGAGGGCCTAAGGGTAGCAAAAGCATACGGGCTGACCTTTATCGAACACGTTACGTACATGGAGCTATCCAAGACACACTACATACTCGGGAACTACCGGAAAGCCGTCTCCTATGGAAACCGGGCCGTGGAGTACTTTTTGAGAATCAAGAACTACCGCAGGGCAGTGGATGCCCTGGCTTACAGATGCGTATCATGGATAGGGCTCGGCGAGGCGGAGAGGGCAGAGGAGGATGCCAGGGAGCTCATTAGAATCGCCCACAGTACTGGCTATCCTCTTGCGTGGGCTGGCTACATCTTCATGGGAGCGGCAAAGTTTTTGAAGGGAGAGGATGGGTCTAGTTACGTGGAGAAGGGAAGAAAACATTTCCAGGATTATCCCTGGCTTTTTGAGGCTGTAATTCAAGAACTTGAAAGGGTTTTTGAGTTCCCCAAGGAACTAAAACTTAAGTAGATGGTTCTGGGACGTGAAGAATTTAACCCGAGGGGGAGGCTTTTAAAAGGGAAATGTAATACAAAACTTCCTTCTCGATTATCTTGAACACAACTACACTCTATCACAACTCACCTCTCATAACCTGGAGGATTCCAGTTCAATCACTTTAACTTCCCTAACTTCTTCAATCTCCTTCAACTTATCTTCGAGTTCCTTTGTGCTAATTTTAGACTCACTGACATCGACTATTGCAACTATCGCTGAGAGTCCCAAAGATTCCAGCTCCTCTGCCTCGTTGAATAGGATGTTTATCCCAAACCTTCCTAAAAGCCCACTGACCTTGGCTAAAACTCCCGGCTTATCCTCAACGACCATCTCTATCTCAACTAGCTTCTTTCCTGGCAGGGCAACTCTCTCAACGTGCATTTCTTTTATGTCAGTATCAACCTCCACAAGGAAGTATGCTCCCTTAATCAGGCCGAGCTCATAGGCGAACTCTAGGGGGATCTCTATCTTTCCATCTTCCTTTATCTTTACTATGAAGTACTCCCTCATCCTGACACCAAAAGCTTATCATCAAACACTTTTAATAACGTTTGAGGCAATGATGAGTAGCAAGCCACCTGAAAAGTGATGAAGTGAACACCCCCTGAGCCTCACCTCCTTTTTAGTAGAAGAAGGCTAAATAATACTATTATTCCCGGACCACAGATCCCCTTAGTGACAGTAACTGTCTCAATTTTCTCATTCGTGAGCGTTTTACTGTTGGTTTTCTCTGTACTGGGCTTGGTGGATGAAGAGGAAGTCTCCGATTCTTTTGGAGGTACTATAACTTTGATTTCATTTGTGGGTGGCCCAATGAAACCTGTTTCAAGTCTCACCGCGATGGAGATGTAATACACCCCAGGGTTTAGCTGGAGGGTATACTCCTTTTCTCTAACTTCAACCTTGTTCCTTCTCCTTCCTGGCTCCACGTCGTAGTAAAGTATATATCCAACGACTTTTGAAAGGCCTTCCTTTTCAGGGACAATCTGATAGTTATAAACTCTAAACTCGTCGTAGCAGCCAAGCATTGAGTGAGGACCATAAGGCCAATAACCCGGGTTTTGACCTAGCGAAAAGTCCTTATTTGTTTGTATTGGTCCCCTATAATCCCCTTCTCCAATTTTTATCCCGTTGATGTAGAGCTCATTTCCCCTGATCCCCCATGTAACGGCTATATGATACCACTCGTTCGGATCCCAAATTAGCACATCCTTGGAGAAGCTCCATTTTATAAGTACCCCGCTATCACTAACCTTGACACTAACATTATCAGGCCTCGTTAGGAAGTTATTTCCAGCGCTGATCCATTCCTTTCCATTCCATATGCTCCATGAGACCCAAGTTCTTGGATTGTGCGGATCTTTCCAGGATATGGGTACCAGGGGCAGTATAAACGCTCCCTTATCTGCCGCTCTCCAGCCTATGTTGTCGAGCAAGAACCCTCCATCTGGTGGCGTATAGGAGCCATAATTTTTCCATTCATCGTGTCTCCTTGAATAAATCTTGTAGATATCCTTGGGTGGCTTCCAATAGAATTCTATGCTCCCCTCTTTGGCAGGTAGAATTTCTCCCTTATATGTTATATAACCATCATCTTCACCAATGAAGATACACTCTCCCGCTACTCCTGCTCTATATTCTCCTTTAACGCTTCCCTTTGTTTTTCCTTTATCTAGGGGATCATAGAACACGACGCCTTTTCTTGGGGTGCTCTTGGTTGTAGTTTTGGTTTTCTCTTCCTCCTTTATTATTTCCTTTACCTCGAGCCTTGTTTGAAAGTGTGAAATTTTTGTTTTTGAGGCAATAAAGGTTGGCTTCCACTCCTCTCCAGCGATCTTTATGTTTGTCTTTCTCTTTACAATGCTTCCATCTGCCTCTTTTATTGTTATATTCTCACATTTTGAGCAATCCAAATCGCTAACTTCCAAAATAGCAAGCTTATGACCCCATCCTCCAAAATCTCCTGTATACAAGGTTCCAACGATCATGTAGCTTCCATCACTTGCAAAAAAGTCCTTTATCGTCGAGAGTGAGGCCCTTATCCTCTTTGTCCACTTTATGTTGCCCTTTAAATCTGTTGAAAATATCGTTAGACCCTCCCTATCGGCTTCCAGAAATACTAGTGAATTACCAACTTTTATTCCCCTTATAACTGGCTTAACATCATAGCTTTTCTGCCAGAGTATGTTTCCTTTTTCGTTTATCTCCATTAAAAAGAACACTCTCTGAAGGACATCAAATCCGTATTCTATGTCCCCAGTCACTATGTAGCCATTTTTACTTGGAAACACGGTTAGTATTCTCACCCTTTCACCCTTGCTTCCGACTAAATAGAAGGACGTTCTGAGGTGGAAGCTGGAATCTATGATTCCTATAAACCCCTCCCCGTAGCTTTGTCCAAACTGTCCAAATATTGCTGCAGAATTTGCACCTCTAGCGATACCTTTTAAGTATCCCTCTCCAATGTTTGAGTATTTAAGAAGAACTCTAAATCTTCCATCTTTTTCGATTCTCCCAATTCCAAATCCGGAATAAGTAGTTCTTGAAATGGTAAAGCCCACAAGTCCATAGCTATCCCATGGGACAAGTGTGTCTAAATCCATATCCTTTTTCTCTCTGATCCAAAGCGGATTAAGGCTGTCATCAAGTGCAAGAATATAGCTTCCCCCTCTAATTAGGTATCCCCAGCTGAGCCTTTCTATTTCTCTAGCAGGATCGCCAAGTCCATTAATCTTCATACCTTTTCCATTTGTAAATACTATGTATGTTTCACTCCCCTGGAAAAAGGACTGCATGCATAAATTTGCTGCGCAGTTTGCTTCTTGTATTCCTTTAGCTCCTTCAACTCCCGGTGAATATTCCCTTAAACTCATAGCTGACACTAGTCCAGGCAAAAGGGTTAGAACAAAAAGAAAGAATAGCTTTTTCATGTAGTTCTCCTCCATACTTCTAATCAACGACCTTTGACTTAATTCCATAAATATTTTTCATAATAGGAAGGTTTTAAACTGAAAGTTTTGTATATATTGGAATATTATTTTGGTATTTATAAAGAACAAAATTGTCAAACATTAAATAAAGTCTGAAGTTCACCCCTTGGGGTATTGGCACTAAGAGAAATATAAACTAGGAGTAGTTATTTTTTATCTTAATTTATTAAGTGCCTCTGTGTGGCAACATGTGGTGCCAGGAAAATATGGGATGTCGATAAGTTAGTGCCAAGATTCGTTGAGGCGAGGAGGGCCTACGTTGGACCCCTTGCCAAGAAAACTATTCAATACTGCGAAAAATTTCATCCTGGAAGTTATGTCATACTTTCAGCCAAGTACGGCTTTCTACTACCACATGAGAAAATTGAGAACCACGATGCGAGATGCGGTGTTAATCCCAAGATAACGATTGAAAAGCTTAGAGATCAAGCCTATATGAAGAAGATTAACGGGATAAGACTCATTGACTTTGAGAGAGTCATAGTGCTTGCTGGAAAATGCTACTGTAATTGGGCTTACAAAGTGTTTGGGAAGGAAAAAGTTGTTTGCCCTCTCCTTAGGAAAGGTGGCATAGGGCTGTTTCATAGGTAGTTAAAAGCGTAAAGTTTAAGTATTTTCGCTTCTTATCTTGTTTTGGTGGGGCTTGGCGTGAGGCTCTATCGGACAGGAGAGGCATCACAACGCTTGGGCATCAGCAAACCAACCCTCCTCAGAAAAATCAAATCCGGTGAGATTAAAGCCTACCGGGTCGGGAGAGAATACCGCATCCCCGAAAGCGAAATCAAAAGGCTCCTTGAGGGCAAAACCCTTGATAAAGTCGTCATTTACGCAAGAGTCTCAAGCCGAGACCAGAAAGAGGACTTAGAGAGGCAGATCGAATACCTCAAAAACTACTGCACCGCCAAGGGTTATCAGGTCGTGAAAATCATCACAGACATTTCCTCCGGCCTGAACGAGAACAGACGGGGCTTAAAACAACTCTTCAAACTTGTGGAGAGCGGAGAAGTCGGGAAAGTCGTGGTAACTTACAAGGACAGGCTCACCCGCTTTGGCTTCAAATACCTCGAACAATACTTCAACTCTCACGGCGTTGAAATCGAAGTCATCTTTGATGATGAAGAGAAAACTCCAGAGAAAGAACTCGTTGAGGACTTATTAGCCATCGTAACTTCCTTCGCTGGAAAACTCTACGGGATGCGTTCTCACAAGAAAAAACGCCTTGTAGAGGCGGTAAAGAATGCCCTCAGAGACGATTAAACTGACAGCAAAATTCAAGCTCAAAAACCCTCCAAGAGAATTAGACGACCTCTTCTCCACTTACCATAAGATTGTGAATTACCTCATAACTTACGCCTTTGAGAACAACGTAACCAGCTTTTACAGGCTGAAAAAAGAGACTTACAAAAACCTTCGGAAGGAGTATTCAAGCCTTCCAAGCCATTACCTCTACACGGCCTGTCAAATGGCTACATCAATTTACAAGAGCTACAGGAAGAGGAAAAGGAAAGGAAAAGCTAGAGGCAAGCCCGTTTTTAAGAAGGAAGTCATAATGCTGGACGATCACCTATTCAAGCTCGACCTTGAGAAAAGGGTAATCAAACTCTCAACGCCAAGTGGGAGAATTATCTTAGAGTTTTATCCAGCTAAATACCACGAGAAGTTCAAGGGCTGGAGGATTGGGCAGGCTTGGCTCATCAAAACGCCCAAGGGGGTCTTCGTCAATGTAGTCTTTTCGAAAGAGGTTGAAGTTGGTGAGCCTAAAGCCTTCGTCGGCGTGGACTTGAACGAGAACAACGTTACCTTAAGCCTTCCAAACGGTGAGTTCGTGCAAATCATTACCCACGAGAGAGAAATTAGGACTGCCTACTACTTAAAGAGAAGGAGGGTTCAGAGGAAGATTAGGGCCGGGAGAAGGAGAGAGGAACTCCTTGAAAAATACGGTGAGAGGGAGAGGAACAGGGTTAACGACCTTCACCACAAGTTGGCGAACAAAATCGTTGAGCTGGCTGAAAAATACGGTGGGATTGCCTTGGAGGATTTGACGGAAATCAGGGAGTCGATAAGGTATTCTGCCGAGATGAATGGTCGCCTGCACAGGTGGAGCTTCAGGAAGCTTCAGAGCATGATCGAATACAAGGCCAAACTAAGGGGTGTTAAGGTCGTTTTCGTGAATCCCGCTTACACTTCATCCCTGTGCCCGGTATGTGGGGGGAAGTTAAGCCCGAATGGGCACAGGGTTTTGAAGTGTTCGAACTGTGGGTTTGAGGCTGATAGGGATGTGGTTGGGAGTTGGAATATTCGCCTGAAAGCCCTGAAGATGTGGGGAGTAACCGTTCCCCCCGAAAGCCACCCGATGAAGATGGGAGGGTGGAAGCCTACCCGTTACGAGATTAACGCTCCACACACAACTAACGGGTAGGCAGAACGGTAATGATGAAGCTTTTAAAAGAGGCAATAGAGTCGGACACTCCCCTTGTTAGGGGTTGATTTCCCCTCTTCTCTTACTCAGATATGCTCCAAAAGGTTTAAATATGTTCAATATGACACGTGTCATGAGGGAAAAAGAATGAGTGAGTTCCTAAAAAATTTTGATGAAAAGAAGGAAAAGCTGAAAAACTTACTGCTCGAGTTGCATGAAGGAAAGAGCGTGGAGGAGCTTAAGGAAGAATTCAAAGAAGTTTTGGCCTCAATATCCCCACTGGAGATACCTTTAATTGAGCAGGAACTTGTAAGGGAAGGAGTTTCTGTTAAAGATATAGCCAAGATGTGCGACCTTCACGTTGAGGTCTTCAGAGAGAGTGTAGCAGGTTCTGGTAAGTTTGATTATCTCCCAGATGGTCATCCCCTAAAAACTCTTTATCTAGAAAACAAGGAAATTATGAAAGATTCCGAAATGCTAAACCTCTATGCCCAGACTCTCGCAAAGACTAAAGATGAAACAGCTAGATTGCAGATACTTGATGTCCTTGGAGGTATAATATCTGATTTAAGGAGAGTCGGGCCAACACACTACAGCAGAGAAGAAATGTTGATATTCCCTTATATAGAGAGGCTCGGCCTTAGGGCGGTAGCTACCGTACTCTGGACTAAGCACGACGAGATAAGGTTCATGATAAGGCGGCTATGGGAGCTTTTTAAGATGAGAGGCTCTCTCCCATGGAACGAATTCGTCCAAAGGCTAACTAAAAGTGCTTCTGAAGTCTCAAGAGCTCTGGCAGACATGGTTTTTAGGGAGGACAACATTTTGTATCCAACCGTTGAGGCACTCTTAGGAGAAGGAGAGTGGAAGGCTGTCAAGCTTCAGGAGGGAGAGTTTGGGTATTATAAGATTGATCCCCCAGATTGGGACCCTGATATTGAGCCAGTCTTCCCGTGGGAGATTGATACTACCCTCTCAGCCGAGAAAATTCTATCTCTACCAAGGGATGTTCAGAAGGCTATTGAAAAGTATGGTCTCACTCCGGACGAAGCGGGAAGCATAAAGAGGGAAGGAGATATAGAATTGGGGACAGGTTATTTGAGTGTTGAAGAGCTTAAGGCCATCTTCAGAACGCTTCCGGTTGATATAACCTTTGTAGATAGGGATGATAGGGTAAGGTTCTTCTCTCCTGGAGAAAGGATATTTGCCAGGCCACTTAACATACTCGGTAGGCCAGTTCAGCTGTGCCATCCACCGAAGAGCGTTCATATAGTCAATAAAATTCTCAAAGCCTTCAAAGAGGGCAAAAAGGATAAGGCCGAGTTCTGGATAAGGATGGGAGATAAGCTTGTCTACATCCTATACCTACCAGTTAGGGACGAAAATGGTGAATACCTGGGAACCCTTGAGGTGACTATGGACGTTAAGAGGTATAAGGAACTTGAAGGAGAGAAGAGACTGTTAGATTGGAGGGATTAAAATGAGAGGCAAAGAGGAAATATTCAGGAGAAGGGTCGAAAGGTTCCAGGAGGAGCTTAGAAAGAGGGACATAGACGGAGCGGTAATAAGAACGCTCTCAAGCTTCATCTACTTCACTGGAACTAAGTGGCTTAGGCCAAGCCTTCTCATTCCGGCTGATGGTGATCCAGTAGTTTTTGTTGCCAAAAATGAGGCAGAGGAATTCCGAAGGAGAAGCTGGATTGAGGATGTGAGGGAGTATCAAAGGGTCGAAGACCTAATGGCAGGCGTTGTTACGTGGATTCACGGCAACGGGATGGAAAGAGTCGGACTGGAGTTCGGTTTCGAGAGGGATGCTTATCTAGCCTTTCTCAAGATATTTCAGAGGCTCAACCCAACCATAGATATCGTGGATATACTAGATGTTACCATGAGTCTCAGGATGGTAAAGGATGAGTGGGAGCTGGAGAACATAAGAAAAGCTGGAAGGATAGCGGTAAAAGGTATGGAAGTTGCAGAAGAGAGTATAAGACCGGGGGTTAGTGAGCTTGAAGTAGCGGCAGAGATCATGAGAGAACTTATGAGAGAAGGCAGTGAGGATCCAAAGGTTTACGTGTCCACTACTCCAAGGGCCCATGCTGAACCGTTTCGGGATTTAAAGGTTAAGGAGAACTCTGTTGTGACGGTGGTTATAGGGGCGGATTACAACCACTACTATGCTAACATGGCAAGGACTTTCATCATTGGAAATCCTGGGAGGAGAGTTTTTGAGGCTATTAAGGTTAAGGAAGAGGCCTACAAAATTGCAATAGAAGAGACTAGAGTCGGTGTTCCTTTGAATTCTGTTGAAAAGAGGCTGGCCCAATTTTTCAAGGAAAAGGGGTTCGAGAATGAGTATATAACTGGATACACACACGGTGTTGGATTGCTTATAGAAGAGCTCCCCATGCCAACTATAATAGTCCAGACAAGGGCCCAAAAGGTCGTGGAGAACATGGTTCTCAGCATAATTCACGCACCTCTAATGCTCCCTGAAGGGGCAATAAAGCATGAAAACACGTACATAGTAAAGAAGGACGGGCTGGAGAGAGTTACATAACCCTTTGTTTGTCTATATTTTATTCATTTTTTCCTCAATTTTCAATTACTTTGCAAAGTTTTATTCTTGCAAGTAATTTTTAGAACAAAAAATTATGTCGAAATTTATATAAAACTCGGAGTGAATAATTCTCCAGCTAAAATGAGGTGAGGCGAGATGATCGTCATCAAGTTTGGTGGGAGCTCTATTAGGAGTGAGTTCAGGGAAGCTGTAGATCTCACGCTCAACATTTTCGATGAAGAAGATGTTATTGTCGTAGTTTCCGCCCTTAAAGGAATTACCGACAAGCTAATTAAGTACTCAGAAACTCTTGATCCCAGGATTGCCGTTAATATTGCCGCCGAGTACGTTCACTTTGCGAGACTCCATGGAATTGATCCCTCCTTCCTAAAGCCCTATCTAGATGAGCTCTTCCATCTTCCCGAGTTGCGTGGGAATGCTTTCCAGGATTACATACTTGGAATTGGAGAAGTTCTCTCGGCAGTTCTATTTGCAGCTGCCGTAAATGGTGTTTTCGTTCCGGCATGGGAAGTTTTCAGGGGAGAAGGAGAATTTGGAGATGCTTTTATAGATATTGAAGGTAGCAGAAAGAACTTTAGAAAAATATTTGATGTCATTGGAGAGGGCTATATCCCCGTTATTCCCGGCTTTATAGCTGGGAAGAATGGACTCAGAATAACTTTAGGACGGGGAGGAAGCGATTATTCCGCAGTGGCTGCCGGAGTGCTATCGAAGGCAAAGCTCGTTTTGATAATGAGCGATGTCGAAGGAATTTATACTGCCGACCCAAAGCTTGTTCCCAATGCGAGACTGATTCCATACATCTCCTATGATGAGGTAATCTTGGCCTCAAGACATGGGATGAAGGCAATTCAGTGGAAAGCCGCTGAACTTGCAAAGAGGGAGAGGCTTCCAGTTTTGTTTGGAAGAACAAGAAACTGGAGAATGGCAACTGTTTTGGGAGAAAAGAGTAGTAAAATGCCGCTGATGACATATGGAGATGGACTTTTACTGATCAACACTCCCGAGAGGCTGCCTTATCCGGTTATTGATGAAGGGGAGTTCTGGACTCTCTACGATGTTCCCCAAGAGGATGCAGTTAGAATAATCAGGGAACTCCATAAGAAGCTATTTCCACCTGTCATGTCATTATTTCAACATGTACTCTACAAAGATGAAGAAATTGGACATAACTCTACGAACATCATCGAAAAAATGTCGACAGAACAAACTATCTCCAGAAAAATTTATTATGAGGAGGGAGAGGTTGAGCCTTTGGGGTGAACTACGATCGGTGGTGTACAAACCCTTCGTTATTAAGTTTGGAGGAAGCTCAGTAAGATACGCCTTTGAAGAGGCACTTAGCCTTGTAAGGCACATTTCTGAAGGGAGACCAGTAGTTGTCGTTGTTTCGGCACTGAAGGGAGTTACAGATGCATTAATAAGATTGGCAGATGGGGACGAGAAAGCGCTTCTCGAAGTTTTGGAGATACATGAGCAGATTCTTCAGGAGACGGGAGTCAGTATAGACCACTTATTCCAAGAGCTCGAGAAGACGGTAAACGCTAAAAGACTGTTCCCTTCCCGCGAGTCGTACGTTGATGCAGTTGCAACTTTCGGAGAGAGAATTTCGGCCGAGATATTTGCAGAGGGGCTCAGGCTTATAGGAGTCGAGGCAAGGGCGGTGGACTCCAAGGATGTCTTAGTTGCCAAGGGAAACTTTGGAAATGCTGAGGTTGACTTTGAAAGAAGCATGAGAAGGATTCCGGTTCTGATTAAGTTGCTTAGAAAAGGCATCATTCCAGTTGTAACTGGATACTATGGGGATCTCAACGGCCTGAGGGCGACTTTTGGAAGGGGAGGGAGTGACTACTCTGCAACTTCTCTTGCATCACTACTCAACGCTAGGGCGGTTGTTATAATGAGCGATGTGGAAGGAATATACACGGCAGACCCCAGACTTGTCCCAGAGGCTAAGCTTATTCCCTATCTATCGTATGAGGAAGCAAGCACCGCCGCCAAGCTTGGAATGAAGGCTCTTCACTGGAGGGCAATTGACCCAGTAGAAGGGAGGATGCCCGTGATTCTCGGGAAGACAAAGGACTGGAGATTTGGAACCCTTGTATTTGAGGACAGCAGTGAGATGCCGATAGTCGTTCATAGGGTTCTTGGAGACGAAGCTGAAATCTCTGTTGTCTCCAGAAAAGCCCCAGAGATCCCGTATAAACCGGTAGAAGAGGGGCCAAATTACATAAAGATTAGAGTTCCAAGGGAGGAGTTTGTTTATGTCCTTAGAGAAGTTCATAGGATGGTGATTGACAATGAAGGTGTACGCTCCAGCGACGATAGCGAACTTTGGGCCAGGGTTTGATGTTTTTGGAATGGCAATAGAAAGGCCGGGGGATGAAATAATAGCCAAGGAAAGTGATGATTTTAGCATTGAAGTCATTGGATACAGCGTTCCGGCTGATGATAATAATGTAGCCCTTGTTGCTGCAAAGGCACTATTCAAGCTAGCTGGAGTAGAGGGTGGAGTACGAATAAAGCTGAAAAAAGGCATAAGACCTAGAAGTGGTCTTGGAAGCTCTGGGGCTTCCTCACTTGGAGGTGCCGTGGTAGCGGCTAGAATTCTGGGAATTGAAGATGACGCTTTAATAATCAAGGCGGCCTTAGAGGGTGAGAAAAAAGCATCAGGAAGTCCACATGGGGACAATGTCATACCTTCTTACTATGGAGGTTTCACGATAATAGAATCTCTGGATCCGCTTAGGGTTCATGGAATTGATATTAGCATAAAGGTTGCCATGGTGCTTCCTGAAGTTGAGGTTCCAACAAGCGAAGCACGGAAAGTTCTTCCCAAAAAGATACCGATAAGGGATGCCGTAAGAAACATAGCAATGGCATCAAGCCTTGTTCTGGCACTCAAAGAGGGAGACCTGGAAACGGTTGGCAGGTTGCTCGATGATCACATTGCCCTTCCTTACAGAAAAGCCCTAATGCCGTGGTTTGAGAGGGTGAGGGAAGCAGCCCTTAATGCTGGGGCCTATGGGGTAACAGTATCTGGTTCAGGACCAGCGATGTTTGCAGTTGGAGAGAACCCAAGAGAGATAGCCAAGGCAATGGGAGAAGCCTTTGAGGAACTTGGGATAAAGTCTGAGTATTGGGTAACAAAAACGGGACGGGGTGCAAAATGGTTTTGAGATGCATTAGGTGTGGTAGGGAATACCCCGAGGATGAGGTAAGGTACAGGTGCGAGTGCGGAGGATTGCTAGAGGTTGTAATAGACTTGGACAAAGTTGATACTAACATATTTGACGGCAAAAATGTAACCTTGTGGAAGTATGAGAGCTGGCTCCCCGTTAAGAAAAGGGTAACCTTGAATGAGGGGGGAACACCTCTCTACAAGCTTGAAAACCTCGGAAAGGATTTGGGGATCAGGGAGCTCTATGCAAAAAATGAAGGGGCAAATCCAACTGGTTCCTTTAAAGATAGAGGAATGACTGTCGGGGTTTCAAAGGCATTGGAGCTTGGAATGGATAAAGTTATATGTGCGTCAACAGGGAATACCTCTGCATCCCTGGCTGCATACGCGGCAAAGGCTGGAATAAAAGCATATGTTCTTGTACCGAGTGGGAAGATAGCCCTCGGAAAACTTGCACAGGCAATAATATACGGAGCCCAGGTAGTTCCCGTCAAGGGTAACTTTGACGATGCTCTCAGAATAGTTGTTGAGGCCAGCTCAAAGCTTGGGGTTTACATGTTGAACTCTATAAACCCCTTCAGACTCGAAGGACAGAAGACTATAGCATATGAAATTTATGACCAGCTTCAGGAGGTTCCCGACAACGTTGTCCTCCCAGTAGGAAACGCTGGAAACATTTCAGCAATATGGAAGGGCTTCAAGGAGCTTTACGAGGCTGGAGTAATCGACAAGTTGCCCAGGATGATAGGTATCCAGGCAGAAGGGGCTTCTCCTTTAGCGAAAGCATGGAAGGAGAAGAGAGAGTTCAGACCAGAAGAAAGGCCAGAAACTGTTGCCACTGCTATAAGAATAGGAAATCCAGCAAATTGGCCAAAGGCGTGGAAGGCTGTTGAAGAGTCGGGAGGAACCTTTGAGAGTGTAAGCGATAAGGAAATTTTAGAGGCTCAGAGACTTTTGGCTTCAAGAGAGGGACTCTTTGTCGAGCCAGCTTCTGCAGCATCTCTGGCTGGCTTAATTAAGCTCCTTAAGAATGGAGAAATAGAGAAAGATGAGAGCTACGTTCTCATAACTACAGGTCACGGACTAAAAGACCCGAATATAGTTATCGACAACTTTAGGCTTCCTGAACCGATAGAGCCAACCTTAGAGGCATTTAGGAGGGTTATGAAATGAAGAAGGTTGCAGTTCTGGGGGCAACAGGACTTGTTGGAAGAACGTTTGTGAAACTTCTTGCTGGCCATCCATGGTTTAAAGTTGAAGAGCTCGTTGCATCAGAGAGATCGGCTGGAAAAAAGTATGGGGAACTAGTTGAGGATTCGCCAGAGGAGTTCAGAGACTTTGTCGTCGTTAGCCTAAACGAGTTCCTAGAGAATCCCAATGTCGACATGGTATTCAATGCTCTTCCTGCCTCCATCTCAAGGGAAGTTGAGGAGAAGCTCGCCGAGGAAATCCCTGTATTCACAAATGCCAGGGCTCATAGATATGATGAAGACGTTCCAATTCTCGTGCCAGAGGTTAACAAAGAGCACTTGGAGATAATTAAGATTCAACAGAGAAATAGGGGATGGAAGGGCTTTATAGTTACGAACCCTAACTGCTCGACGGCGATATTAACGGTTTCTCTAGCTGCAATAAGGGAGTTTGGAATAAGAAAGGTAAGAGTGGCAACTATGCAGGCCATAAGCGGTGCCGGCTTCTCTGGACTTTCAGCATTTGCAATCCATGACAACGTCATCCCCTTTATAAGCGGGGAAGAATGGAAGATAGAAAACGAGAGCAGAAAGATACTTGGCAGGATAAGTGGGGATAAAATAGAGCCGGCCACGTTTGATATATCGGCAATAGCGACGAGAGTTCCTGTTATACACGGACACACAGAGGCAGTCTTTGTAGAATTAGAAAGAGGAAGTGTTGAGGAAATAAGAGAGGCTTTTGAGAGCTTTGACCCCCTTAAGGAATTAAGTCTGCCCTCCTATGCTAAGCCAATAGTTTACTCTGAGGTTCCACAGCCAAGGCTTCACAGGGATAGGGGAAGGGGTCTGACAGTGACGGTGGGAAGGTTGGAGGAGATAAATGGTGGCATTAAGTACGTTGTTCTTGGTCACAATCTTGTTAGAGGAGCTGCTGGAGGGTCAGTTCTGAACGCTGAGCTAGCATATAAGCTAGGCTACCTGTAGCTTCTTGTTCTTCTCTGCTTCTCTTCTTGGTTCTTCATTAACTTTAAGAGGAATACTTTCTTAAACCCCCTTCCAACTATTTTATGGTGGTGAAATGTTTCGGCTGGAGCAATTTGACTACTCAAATAAAACAGTTTTTCTTCGTGCTGATCTGAATTCTCCAATGAAAGAAGGTAAGATAATCAGCGATGCTAGGTTTAGGGCTGTCCTTCCGACAATAAAGTATCTCCTCGAGCATGGAGCGAAGGTTGTGATAGGAACTCACCAAGGAAAACCGTACAGTGAAGATTACGCCACAACTGAAGAACACGCGAGGGTTCTATCTGAGCTATTGGATATGCATGTGGAGTACATAGAAGACATCTTCGGAAAGTATGCGAGGGAGAAGATTAAGAGCATGAAGCCAGGAGAAGTTGCAATACTTGAAAACCTTAGGTTCTCAGCGGAAGAAGTTAAGAACAAGCCTATAGAAGAGTGCGAAAAGACCTTCTTTGTGAAGAAGCTTTCCCAAGTAATTGACTTGGTTGTGAATGATGCATTTGCAGCTGCTCACAGATCTCAGCCCTCTTTGGTTGGCTTTGCTAGAGTTAAGCCTATGATAATGGGCTTTCTAATGGAGAGGGAAATAGATTCGCTAACAAGGGCCTACTATAGCAAAGAGAGACCGAGGATTTATGTTCTTGGAGGGGCGAAGGTTGATGATTCTCTTAGGGTCGCCGAGAACGTTCTTAAAAAGGGAAAGGCTGATATGATTCTTACTGGAGGACTTGTAGCAAACATTTTTGTCTTAGCCAAGGGATTTGATTTAGGTAGGAAAAACGTAGAATTCCTAGAAAGGAAAGGAATCCTGAAGTACGTGGATTGGGCCGAAAAAATACTTGATGAGTTTTATCCATACGTGAGAACGCCCGTTGACTTTGCAATTGACTACAAAGGGGAAAGGCTTGAAGTTGATCTCTTAAGCGATGAGAGAAGGCTGTTTGATGAGTATCAAATTCTTGACATAGGCTCAAGAACGGTTCAGAAATATAGAGAGGTTCTAATGAATGCCAAGGTTATAGTTGCAAATGGTCCAATGGGGGTCTTTGAGAGAGAGGAGTTTGCAGTGGGTACTGTTGGAGTATTTAAGGCAATAGCGGAGAGTCCAGCATTTAGTGTTGTTGGAGGGGGGCATTCAATTGCAAGCATTCACAAGTACGGGATTGAGGGGATTAGCCACATCTCTACTGGAGGAGGGGCAATGTTAACGTTCTTTGCCGGAGAAAAGCTACCCGTCCTTGAGGCCTTTAAGATAAGCTATGATAAGTTCTCCTCACAATTTTCCTAACAATTTAACACTAAAACTTTTAATCACCTCTTTTTAATCAACTTAAGGGGTGAAGGAGTGAAGGGCGTAATACTGGCTGCGGGATACGGTACCAGAATGGGAGAAAAGCCAAAAGGTTTAATCAGGGTTGCTGGGAGAGAGCTGATTTATAGAACGATGAAGAATCTTCAGAAGTTTGGAATAAACGAGTTCATAATAGTGACGAACGAAAAGTACAGAGATCTCTATGAGGATTTTGTAAAAAAGCATGGATTCAATGCAAAAGTGATAGTTAACCCAAGTCCAGAGAGAGGCAATGGGTACTCACTGCACGTAGCGAAGGGACACGTAACTGGAAAATTCGTCCTCGTGATGAGTGACCATGTTTATGAGGAAAGGTTCTATGAGCTGGCTCTCAAGGGGGAGGGGCTAATAGCTGATAGAAGGCCCAAGGTTGTGGACGTTGAGGAAGCAACAAAGGTAAAGGTGAAGGACGGTAGGGTTGAGGACATAGGAAAGGAACTTAAATCCTGGGATGCCATTGATACTGGATTCTTTGTTCTAGACGACTCAATTTTCTCGATAACTGAGAAGTTATCTAAGGAAAGAGAAGTTATTGAGCTTAGGGATGTTATTAAGGAGGCCAGAGTAAAAGTTACCTTTGTCGATGGCCTCTACTGGATGGACGTTGATACCCCCGAAGAAGTTAAGCTTGCTAGGAAGATAATAGTATATTCCTCTGTGAAGGGAGTGGGAGACGGCTTTATAAGCAGGCATGTAAACAGGAAAATCTCTACCCGAATTTCTGTCCTTTTAGTGGAGCACTTCACACCAAACCAACTTACAATAATAACATTCCTGTTTGGAATATTCTCTGGACTGGTAAACTTTTTCAGCGTTCCTCTCGCTGGGATTTTATATCAAATAAGCTCTATCCTGGATGGTGTTGATGGAGAGATAGCAAGGGCGAGAATGCAAACAAGCAGATTTGGAGGGTATTTTGATTCGATACTTGACAGGTACGTCGACTTTACGTTTCTGTTAACTTTGGCATACGTGACGTTAAGGGAACCTCTGTGGTGGGCCATAGCAGCCCTTGCAATATTCTCATCTGCAATGGTTAGCTACTCTACTGAAAGGTTTAAGGGAGCATATTGCGCCGATGCATACAAGGCTATCCCAGCACTGAGGAAGGTTCCGGGGAAGAGGGATGAGAGAATATTTGTAACAATGATATTCACCCTTTTGGGATGGGTAAAACCTCTCTTCGCCCTACTGGCAATCTGGAGCACGTTGAGAGTTGCAATAACAGTATTCCTAGTGAGGAGGGGTGTAAATGATTAAGGAGGATCATGTTAAGTTGGCTGAAGATATGATTAGGAAGGGGTATGATGAAAAGAGAATTAGAAAGGCCTTAAAATTGCCGGAAGAAGAGTTTAAACTAGTATTAGAGGTTGCAAAGGCTAGAATAAGGGCTAAAGATAAATTTTCGAGAGATGACTTATGGTTTGATCTCGAGGGGTTGAGGTATGCGACGCACGAGGTCGTTGCTGACTACCGAGGAAGGAGGCTAAAGGATCAGGGTGTGAAGAGCGTAGCTGACGTTTCCTGTGGGGTAGGGATACAGTTAATATTCTTCGCTAAATATGGAATCAGGGCAGTGGGTGTGGATATAGACCCGATTAAAATAGAGTTTGCAAAGAGGAATGCTGAGAAGTATGGAGTTAACGTGGAGTTCATTATTGGGGACTCACTTAGTCCTGAGATAATTGAAAAAATTGATGCAGATGTAATATTTTCAGATCCGGCAAGACCGCCCGAAGTTCCAGAAAGAAATCTTGAAGATTTGCTTCCAAGTCCATTAAAGGTGTATGAGGCCTATAAAGAGAAAACCGACGCGTTCATATTTGACCTGCCTCCCCAAATAAGGAGGGAGAAGGTACCTTGGAAAGGAGAATTCGAATACATTGATCTTTTTGGACACGTTAACAGGTTGACCTTTTACACGGAACCTCTGGCTAAAGCTGAAAGGAGTGCCGTTATACTTCCGAAGGGTGCAAGACTGGAGAGCGATCCTAGTCTAGAAAATATAGTCCAGGAAACAGCTACTCCTGAAAGATACCTCTATGAAATTCCGCAGGGAATTGATTACGCCGATTTGATAAATGAGCTCTTCCATAAGGTTGGAGGAGAACTTAAACTTCTTTTAAGGGAAAAAAGGAGAGTTTTAGCAACAAGCATGGATGAGATTAAAAGCGAGTACTTCAAGAGAGCTTACGTTGTTGTTGCAACAATGCCCTTCCACCCAGTAAGGATAAACGATTTCTTAAGAAAGGAAGGCTATGGCAGAGCAACTTTGAGAATGAGCGTTTCAGAAAATGAATACTGGAAGATTAGAAGGAAAATAGAGGCAAATCTTAAGGGAGAAAAGAGGGCTTTTGTGTTTAAGGTTGGAGATCTTGCCGTCATTGCTGAGGAGATTCCTCTGGTTCAATGATAATGTAAGGGCCGGTGCTTAGCTTTTTAATTTCTTCCTTTGTTAGCCTTCTGCTCTTAACTTTGTCTCCGATTAATGCACTATTTCCGAAGGGATCCATTATCCTAACTGTTAGCGGTTTCTTTCCTTCTTTAACTTCCTCTATATAGTTCAAAAGTTCGTCAATTCTCTTGACAGCCTCTTCGTCGTTTTCTTGCTCTTTGAAGTCTCTTGCCATTAGAAGAACATCTTTAGCCCTCTCTAGAACTCCCTCTATGTTGCTCACAAACCCCTCTGCAGCTGGTCCCGGCTCTATTTTTATTCCAAGCTCTTCAAGCTCTATTGTTCCACTCTTACTCCTAACTACCCTGGTGAATAGGTCCTTCTCTTCCTCAACCTTAACTTCATAGAGTCTTGGCTCCCTCTCTTCAAGTATCATTATATCCGCACTCTTGTAGCCACATCTCTCGCAGATTAGTGTCGATTCCATGACCTCACCAAAGTAGGGGATTTTGTGGATGAACTGGATTACCTTAAGAGTTCCCTTGCCTCCACATATGGGACAGTCTCCTACCTTAAACTCCTGAATTCTCTCGGGTTTTAGCTCTTCCTCCATCCTCTCACCAACTCAGACTTGGGGAATCGGTTTATAATATTATGGGCCTATAAAAACTGAGATCATCTTCTCGATATTCGAGGGCCAAATAGCCATACCAACGTACTTGTCTGCGGCTCCATAGTATAGAAGGATTCTGTCTTTTAGCACCACGATTGATTCCAAAAAGACAACATTATTAACATGCCCATAACGCTCCCAAGAATACTCTGGCCACAAAATGGGATTTTCGGTTCGGGCGATTAATTTTCTTGGATTATCTTTTGAGAACACTGCTATTCCTACCCTGTAGACTTTTGAGTTGTCCGCCGAATTATATAGGAGGATTATCTTGTCATCTAAGAGAATTGGTGGGGGGCCAGGTTCGACTAATCTCTCGTCGAACATTCCTTTTCTCGGCCCAAGAACGGGTTCATCTTCAAATTCCCACGTTATCCCGTCCTTTGAATATGCGATCCAAATGTTAGAGTCTCCAAAGTACATTATGTATCTCCCGTTAACCTTCTTGTCCAGTATTGCCCCACTTTTTGTCCATCCTTTGGTTTGAGGAAATTCATCAAAAATTGGCCCATGCTTTTTCCAGCTTACTAAATTTTTTGAAGTGGCTAAACAGAGCCTTGCCCTCCTCCCGTCATATCCAGTGTATGTCATGATGAACTTTTTTCCAATCCTTACAATCCTTGGATCCTCAACTCCCCTCCTCTCCCAGCTGTATTCTGGCTCAAGCACAGGTTCTGGGTGTTTTAAGAAAGTTATGCCATCCTCACTGATTGCAAGCCCTATTCTCCCTGTTACGTTGTCATCTCCTTCAGCCCTATAAAGCATGACGAATTTTCCTCTGTGGTATATTACTCCTGGATTGTAAGTGTTTTTCGAGTCAAAACCTTTTGAGGATGGTAATAAAATTGGAAAAGGAAATTTTCTCATGATATCACCTTAAAGGATGGTGACAGGCAACGAAATGATTGTGAGAAACCTCAATGAGCTTTGGTTCTTTGCTTTTGCATTCGTCAGTGGCAAAGGGGCACCTTGGGTGGAACCTACATCCACTCGGTGGGTTAGCGGCATTTGGGACTTCTCCAGTTATCTCGATTTTCTTTTCCTTTCTCTTTCTGGCTATTGAAGGAACCGCTTGGATGAGAGCCATTGTGTATGGGTGGGCTGGATTTTTCAAGACCTCTTCTGTAGGCCCTATTTCAACTATTTTACCCAAGTACATGACGGCTATTCTATCTGCTATCAGCCTCCCTACTGCGATATCATGGGTTATGAACAATTGGCTTAAATTGTACTCCTTCCTGAAGCTCTCAAGTAGATCAAGAATTGCTGCTCTCATAGATACGTCTATCATTGAAACTGCCTCATCAGCGACGACGAATTCAGGCTTTAATATCATGGCTCTTGCTATGACAACTCTCTGCCTTTGACCTCCGCTCAGGTGATGGGGGTAACGGTCGTAGAATTCCTCTTCCGGAGTCAGCCCTACTCTTCTAAGCATCTTTAAGGCCTGCTCTTTGGCCTCTTCTTTATCTGCCAACCCGTGGATTATTAAGGGATGGGCTATTGCATCCCCTATTTTCATCCTCGGACTCAAACTGGCGTATGGATCTTGGAATATTATCTGCATCCTTCTCCTGTAAGGCCTCAATTCTTCCCTTGAGAGCTTTGTTATGTCAACGCCGTCAAATATTATTCTCCCATCTGTTGGCTCTATGAGTCTTAGTATCGTCCTTCCAGCGGTTGTTTTTCCACATCCACTTTCTCCGATTAGGGCCAGAACCTCACCTCTGTCTATTTCAAAGCTTATCCCATCAACGGCCTTAACGTACCTGATAGGGGCTCTTTTTATTGTCTCTATAATCCCCCTCTTTATCGGAAAGTACTTCTTTAGGTTTTCAACTTTGAGAAGAGGCTCACTCATTCTTAGCACCTCCGTAGAGGTGGCAGGCCACGAAATGACCCTTCTCGTACTCTATCATCGTTGGCTCTTGAGTGTCGCAGATTCCTTTGAGATCACTCCTTTCAGCAAATACATGGCACCTTGGATGGAACCTACATCCAGAAGGCGGATTCCTGAGATCTGGTGGATACCCTGGAATTGCTTTGATTTCCTTTTTGCTCCAAAGATCAGGAACGCTGTTAAGTAGGGCTTGTGTGTATGGGTGAAGGGGATTCTCCACTATCTGCTCTACACTTCCAAATTCAACCAGCTTTCCAGCATACATGACAGCTATCTTATCACTCCTCTCGGCCGCAAGGGAAATATCATGGGTCACGAACAAAATACTTGTCCCTTCGTCTTTAAGTGATTGGATAAGATCCATAATAGAATCTTGAACTATAACATCTAGGGCTGTTGTGGGTTCATCTGCTATTAGGAGCTTGGGGTTAAACGCCATGGCCATTGCAATGCTAACCCTCTGCCTCTGCCCCCCGCTCAGCTGGTGGGGATAGTAGTCAAACCTGTCTGGAGGGATGTTCACCTTTTCAAGCAACTCCTTTGCCCTTCTTTTTGCCTCGTCCTCATCGACCCCATGAACTGTCATAACTTCAACAAGCTGGTCTCCTATTTTTCTCAGTGGATCTAAGCTTGTCATCGGATCCTGAAAGACCATACTTATTTCTTTTCCCCTTATTTGCCTGAGCTCCTCTTCGGGTAGCTTTAGAATATCTTTGCCTTCGAATATTATTTCTCCCCCGATTATCTTCCCTGGGGGTGGGACAAGTCTCATTATGGCGCTGGCAACGGTTGATTTTCCACTTCCACTCTCACCAACGAAAGTTACCCACTCTTTCCTATCTATGGAGAAGGTTACCCCTTCCACAGCCCTAACAACACCTGAAAGTGTGAAGTAATGAATTGAGAGGTTGTTAACTTTTAGGAGCAATCATCTCACCCCCAGGGATATCCTTTCATTAAGGGCTTCTCCGATTAGGGCAAATGCCATGGCTAGGAGCATTATCATCATTCCTGGGAAGAACACCAGCCACCATTTACCATCCAGCAGGAAGGGTTGTCCAACCCTGAGATCGTAGCCCCAGTCAGGGGTTGGGGGAGTAACTGAAAGACCAAGGAAACTTAAGCCTGCCTCCGTTAAGATTGCATCAGCGACACTCAGGGTAAAAACTACCAAGATTGTAGGTCCTAGGTTTGGCAAAATATATTTTAGCATTATCTCCCTATCTTTTGCTCCTATGGCATGTGCGGCTTCAACAAAAAGCTGATTTTTAAGGCTCAGCGTCTGCCCCCTGACCATTCTAAAGTAAGTTGGAACGTAAACGAAGCTTATTGCTATTGCAGTGTTTACTGGGCTCGGCCCCAGAACAACTGCTATGACTATCGCAAGTATTAATGCTGGAAAGGCATATATACTGTCCATTACGATGCTTAGTGCCCTGTCAACTTTTCCTCCATAATAGCCTGAGATTAAGCCGAGGGGAATTCCAATACTCATTGAGATCAATGTTGCCATAAAAACCACGGAAAGGACTATCCTGGAACCCCACACTATTCTTGAGAACATATCTTGACCCAGTCTGTTTGTCCCCATGGGGTGCTTCCAGCTTGGGGGAGCCAGCGTATCCTCTGTGCTCTTGGTTGGGTCGTATGGGGAGATTATTGGAGCGAAAATAGCCATTAAAACAACGATAGCTATTATTGTAAGCCCAAAAAGCAGCATCCCTCTCCCAGGTTTCTTTTCAAAGATGAACTTTGCCAATGGCCTTATTATCTCCACTTCCATCACCTCAGTATTTAACCCTTGGATCGAGGATTGCATAGATTACATCAACTATCAGGCTTATCAGGCCAACGAAGAACGCAAAGAATATTACTGCCCCTTGAATTGCGTTATAGTCTCTGTAGTCTATTCTATCCACAATGAACGTTCCCATTCCAGGCCAGCTGAACGTTGTTTCAGTAAGAACGGCACCTCCTAGGAGTATTGCAAACTGGAGGCCCATAAGCGTCACGACAGGGATAAAAGCATTCTTTAGGGCGTACCAAGTTACCTTTCTAGGGGGAACTCCCCTGGCATGATAAGCTCTTATGAAGTCTTGACTTAGTACATCAACCATATTGTTCCTAACAAGCCTCGTGTATGCTCCACTCAGCACTATTCCCAAGGTTAATGAAGGCAATATTAGATGCCTAACCGCGCTAACCAATGCTGGCCAGTTGCCCGTTAGTATGCTGTCCAGAACGTAAAGGCCAGTAATTGTATCGAGATGAACTCCTGGATCTAATCTGCCCGATGTTGGTAGGAGATGCAACTTGACACCAAATATGTACTGTAGCATCATTCCAAACCAGGGGATGAAGAGGGTGTACGCTATTATGCTGTAGAGTCTCATGCCTGTATCTATTTTGGTACCTTTCTTCGTTGCACCTAGAACACCCGTTAGCAGGCCTAGTAAAACGCTTATCGTAAAGCCCCAAATCGTCAATTCTAACGTCGCTGGGAACCTCTGTTTCAGGTAATCCCATACAGGCTTCCCCATAGGAAAGGCTAGCGTGACACCGAAATCTCCATGAAGTATCTTCCAGAGGTAGTCAAAGTACTGAACGTGATACGGCTTATCAAGGCCGGCCATATGCATTAGGTGCTGGAGTTGCTCCTCTGAGATGCTCTTTGTCCCAACAACGGCAAGTATGGGGTTACCGGGAAGTATTCTCAGGAATATGAACACCACCGTATACAAGATTAGAATCGTTGGGATGATCATTAAAGCCCTAATAAGGATGTATCGCCCTAGCCCCCTGCTCATTTAATCCCCTCCAAATAAAAATTTAGTAAAAGAAGAGAAAATTACTCTTTGTAGAGAGTTGAGTAGCGGAATATCATATCTGGGCCTATTATCACTCCCTTAACGTTCTTCTGGGTAACGAGGTACAGCTTTCCTTGGACTAGTGGAATGTATGGAACATCTTCTGCAAGTATCTTCTGGACCTCCTCGTACAGCTTGGCTCTCTCGTTCTGGTCAGTAAGCCTCTGGGCCTTTGTTAGAAGCTCATCTACCGTTGGGTTGGCATACCCAGTTCCAGCCCAGCTGTTGGCAGTACTCTTTAGGAATGGGGTTGTGTAGTCATCTGGATCGAGGTAATCTGGGTACCATCCGAGCAAATACACCTGCATCTGACCCTTTCTGGCGTAGTCAACATATGTTCCCCACTCAGCACTCTTTATGTCCACCTTTATCATTCCCGTCCTTTCCCACTGCTCCTTCAGAATTTGAGCGAGGTCGGCTTCTGTGTCACCATAGTGGGTTGGTGTATACCAAAGCGTTATCTTAAGAGGATTGCTCTCGCTATATCCAGCTTCGCTCAGTAGTTTCTTGGCGAGCTCTATGTTTGCATCTCCATACTTCTCCTTGAATGCATCGATGTGGCTCCACATTCCGTTTGGCACTAGGCTGTAGAGGGGCTCGACTGTGCCCATGAACACCTTCTCGGCTATCTCCTTCCTATCTATGGCAGCTGCTAGTGCTTGCCTTACCTTCACGTTCTTGGTTGGATCGACCTTAGTGTTAAGGCATATGTACCTTATGAACCCTCCAGGGACTTCTATAACGTTGAAGTTTCCGCTTTCCTTTAGGCTTTGAATGTCGCTGGGTCTCAACGTCCTCCACGCAATGTCTATTTCACCGTTCTGGAGGGCTAGCCTCATTGTTGATGCATCTCTATAGAACTTAATCACTATCCTCTTAACCTTCGGCTTCTCTCCATAGTAGTACGGGTTCGCTTCAAGGACAAGCTCCTCATCCCTAACCCACTTAACTATCCTATAAGGCCCGGCTCCACCGTAAGTGGCGTCACTTTCTATTTTCTCCATGGAGTAATTGGGATGAACGGGGAAGTATGGTGGGGTTGTTAGAAGGGCCAAGAAGTAGCTCGTTGGCTGCTTAAGATAGAAGACAACCGTGTAGTCATCCTTAGCAACTACGTCCTTGACAAAGTCCGTAACTAGCCACGCTGGATCTCCGTTTATTTTCATGACTCTCTTTATGCTCCTCACTACGTCCTTGGCCGTTAGTGGGGTTCCATCTGCGAACTTGACGTCCTTTCTTAGGTAGAAGGTCCAAACCGTTGAATCCTCATTAACCTCCCATTTCTCCGCTATTGCCGGCTCTATCTCTAAAGTTCCGGGCTTGTACTTGACTAGCCCTTCCATTATGTTGTTGAGAACCTCCCATGTGTAGAAATCATAAGCATTTGCCGGATCGAGATCTGTAACCTTATCTGTTACACCAATGACGATCTGTGTAACTTCTTCTTTAGTTTGTGTTGCAGTTTGCTGGCCTCCTATACAGCCGCTAGCAACAACACCAAGAACTAAAAGCAACACGAGTGCAAATATTTGCACTTTTATCTTCATGTAATTTCACCAATATTGAAGTCCGTCCAGCAGTGAATTTAAATTTTTTGGATTTTCTTGTGTGTTAAACTTTCGAAACTCTTCCGAGGGCTCTGGAGTGTATTTTGAAATTTCCTCGAACTAGCCAAAATCCTTATCTAGCAACCTTCCACTCGGATTATGGTGGTGAGGAATGATTAGGGTTAAAGTCATAGGCAGGAATATTGAGAAAGAGATAGAGTGGAAGGAGGGAATGAGAGTTAGGGATATTTTAAGAGAGGTGGGATTTAACACAGAAAGTGCCATTGCAAAGGTAAATGGAAAAGTTGCTTTAGAGGACAGCGAGGTTAAGGATGGAGACTTTGTAGAGGTCATTCCCGTAGTTTCTGGAGGATGATTATTCTTACTTTTTGGCAACCAAAATCTTTATTAACGCTTTTCTCAAGGCTTAAGTGGGCAGAACACTCTTCTAGAGTGTTTTGCCCAAATGTTGGATGGAAGTGTTGGATATGTATGGTGGAAAAGGTGGAAGAAGGTTTGATGGAAACAAAGGAAGAAGATACGAAGCCCCAGTTAAGGTTGGAGAAAGATATAAAGTGAAGATAGAAAGCATGGGAAAAGGTGGAGATGGAATAGCAAGGATAAAGGGCTTCGTTATATTCGTCCCCCACACGCATGTTGGGGATGAGGTTGAGATTGTGATAAATTCAGTAAAGAAGAGGTTTGCCTTCGCTGAAGTTATAGAGTGAAGTTTTTAACTTTCTCTCCTATTATTTTTCATGCTTCATGAAGTGCCAAAAGGGGATATTCTAAAAACTCTGAATTCAATTAATGCAAAAAGGGTTCTCATTCAGTCTCCGGAAGGGTTAAGAAAGGAGGCTGAAGAGTTAGCAGAATTTTTAGAGGAGAATGGCATTGAGGTTATTCTTTATGGAGAAATTAATTATGGGGCATGCGATCCAGCGGATCATGAGGCAAAGGTATTAGGATGCGACGCACTGATACATCTCGGGCATTCTTATATGAAGCTCTCCCTTGAAGTTCCGACAATATTTGTCCCTGCATTTGCTAAGGTGAATGTTGTTGAGGCTTTAGAAAAGAACATAGAAGAAATAAAGAAGCTTGGGAAGAAAATAATAGTCACAACGACGGCACAACACATTCATCAGATTGACAAGGCTGTAGCCTTCCTTAAGGAGAACGGATTTGAGCCAGTAATAGGAAAAGGCGACTCAAGGGTTTCTTGGCCTGGACAGGTTTTAGGATGTAACTTCTCTGCCGCAAAGGTAGAAGGAGATGGAATACTCTTCATAGGTTCCGGTACGTTCCATCCACTCGGCCTAGCCCTTGCAACTAGGAAGAAAGTTTTAGCTGTTAACCCTTACAGTGGGGACTATATATGGGTTGATGAAATCGCTGATAGGTTCATCAGAAAGAGGTGGGCCCAAATAGCCAAGGCTATAGAGGCTGAATACTTTGGAGTAATTGTTAGCATCAAAAAGGGCCAGCTGAGAATTGCTGAGGCTAAAAGGGTGGCTAGGTTGTTGAGAGAACATGGGAAGAAGGTTAAAATATTGGCAATGAACGAAATCAACTACACAAAACTTGAAGGCTTTGGCTTTGATGCCTATGTCGTCGTTGCATGTCCAAGGGTTCCAATAGATGACTACGAGAGCTGGAGAAAACCCGTGCTGACACCAAAAGAAGTCGAGTTACTTCTAGGTCTCAAAGAGGAGTATGAATTCGACGAAATATTAGGCGGAAGGAGGGAGAAAGATGAACCTCTCGGCATATCCCTTCATAAAGCCCGCTGACTTTATAGTCTTGTTAATAAGCTTCTTGTCCTACTACTACTTTCTCAAAACCGGATTTGAGGTGTTCACATATAAAATGCCAGGAAAACTATACCTACTAGCGGTATCTGCCATAGCCATGATTACCACGCTGTTCTTTAACATAGCGATTGCATTTGGGGTAGTTGTTGTTGCAGTGATGATGAGGGGGATAAACATCAAAGATTCCATAATAGTTGCCCTCACGGCTGAATTTGGCTTCTTCATTGCGTTCATTGCCCTGTACTTTATATTTACAACACTTGGAACCATGTTTGGCATTGAAGGGCTGGAGTTAAACTTGGACTGGGACGAGCTGCTGCATTTCGCTTCCATGCCTAAAGGTTAGAGTCCAGTAGGGCTATCTATGAATATTGTCTCCACACCAAACTTCTCCCTAAGTACTGGCATTAAAGCTTTAACCCCGAGGGTTTCCGTGGCATAATGGCCAGCTACTATCACGCTTACTCTTAGATCCTCAGCAGTCCTATAGTCGGCATGAGTGAACTCGCCCGTAATGAGAAGATCTGCCTTTTTGCCTGCCTCTTCTATTGCAAATCCTCCCGCACCGCTCATAACTGCTACCCTTTTGATTTCCTGAAGTCCAAATTCGTAGCTTTTAACGTAATCCACGGGAAGCTTCTCAGCGAGCACCTGGGCTATCATCGGAAGGGGTTTAGGTTCTTCAAACTCCCCTATGAAGCTTATCTTGACCCCCTTATACTCCCCAAAAGGCTCTTTTGGCTCTAAACCAAGAAGTTTCAAAAGTTGGGCATTATTTCCGACTTCTGGATGGGCGTCCAAGGGTATGTGGGCGACATACAGATTGAGCTCAGCTTTAAGTAATTCCCTCACCCTCCTAGCAAAAAGGCCGGTAACGTAGTTAACGCCTCCCCAGATAATACCGTGATGAACAACTAGCATATCTGCCCCAAAGGCTTTTGCCTTCGTTATGGTATCTAGGCAGGCATCAACTGCGAAGGCTATCTTTTTAACCTCCTCCTTTCCTTCTACCTGAAGGCCGTTGCTTGACTTGTCTGGATATGATGATATATTCAAAAACTCATCTAAGAAGGAAACAACCTCTTCCCTGCTGACCATGGTCTTCCCCCCAAAATCATTTAAATATAGTTTCACACATTCAGAGGGTGACCTTAATGAGGGAGTTATTTCCAGGACTAAAAAAATTTAAGGCATATTTAAATACTGCAGGTCTTGGTTTAATGCCTGTGACGGTTCTAAAGAGAGTTAATGAGTTCCTTTTAGACGTGGTAAACTATAGAGAGGGAGTAAACGCTGTAGAAGAGCTAGATCAAATGGTTTTAGAACCCGTTCTTGAGGAAGCGGCCAAACTTATGAAGACCAAGGTAGCTAACATTACCCTAAGCCTCCAGACAACCGAGGGTCTTAAGAGAGCACTTTCAGCGCTAAAGCCTAGGAAAGGCATGAAGATAGTTTCTTTTGACTTAGAGTTTCCAACTATCTCGGCAATAGTAGAGAGTTACTCGAAGATTCATGGCCTTGATGTTGAGGTCGTCGAAAATAACAACGGTCTTTACAACATTGCCGACATTGAGAAGAGAATAGACGATAACACTTTTGCTGTAATATTTAGTGATGTTCAGTGGATAAGTGGTCAAAAAATGCCAACAAAGGAAATAGCCGAAATATCCCATGAGCATGGTGCATGGGTGATAGTAGATGCAGTTCAATCTCTTGGAGCTCTTCAAGTTTATCCTGAGAAATTAGAAGTGGATGTCCTTGTCGCCGGTGGAGAGAAATGGCTGATGAATCCAAATATCGGGAGTGGAATCATGTATGTGTCT